>NZ_JAUBTX010000027.1:0-89411 GCF_036705185.1 Microcoleus sp. B4-D4
AATGGTTATTAAATGGGATCGAAAAATCAAAAATAAAGGCAATGCTATTTTATCCGGTTTAGCTGCGTAGCAGCTTAGCAGATTTCTCCGTCTACATTCTGCTTTTTCAAATATTCAACCCACTCATCTTCTAAAATCTGCTTCACATCGCATTCATCCACCTCGGCAATTCCAGCAATCATCTCGCAGGGAATCGGCGTGACAATCTCTAGTAAAATATACAAGACAATCTCCATCAATTGCCCTGGCTTAGCTTCCATCCCCATCCGTACCCAATGGTTTTGATAATATTCTTGCAGCCCATCGGGCAATTGCTTTAAACTCAAGTCGTAATCCCCATTAGCAATTGCCGGCAAAACATAGCGCAAATACATAAAATTATTTTCACTTTTGTTTGCCACTTGCTCTACAAAATTTGTATCAGAAATGCTGCGGGTTTGAATCCAGTTTCTCAGTTCATCTTTATACTCAGAATCGGTATTAATCACATACCGAATATACTCTTTGATATCATCCTGATTGAAATCAACATACTCGCTGTCTCTTAAATCTAACTCTTTTACCGGAACTCCCGGGGATACGGACAGCCGCTTTTGACCGAGGTTATGGGGTCGCCTCGTCAGCAGGAAATATACGTTATTTGGCAGAGTTGTCGGTAAATGTAAAAGATTTTCTCCCGCTTCTTGTTCGACTTCATCTAGTGCATCAACTGCAATTACCAAACGTTCGGTATCAGTGAGTTTTGCCGCCACCTTGGATAGTAAAGTTGGTAAATCGGCGTCTTCTGAATTTGGCAATTGATAGCGGTCAATTAATTGCCGGCGAATGCTCTTCAAAAACAATTCTGGTCTGTTGCGGCGTTCGACTAGAATATTGAAATAGCAGGGAGATTTATGTTCCGAGACGTATTTGGCAACGATCGAGCTTTTGCCCATTCCTGCATCCCCGACGATCGTAAAATAACCGTGAGGATTGTCGGTGATAAATTGCTGAAAAGTCTCAAAAACAAATTGGCGGCCGCAAAACCTGCGAATTTTTTCTTCTATTAACGATCTAAATTCTTCAGGGTAGGGGGCAACTACTGGTTGTGATGGTTGAGAATACTTCTGTATTAATCTAGTCCGCAGAATCCTCAACTTACCTGCACCTGCGTGGTGATCGAGTTCAGGAAAACTGGCTGAAAACCTACTGTAAATCTCTCCCATTCGCTGTTTTACAGTAGCTTCTGCTATGCTTAATTCTAGTGAAAGCTGTGTCTGATTTTGGGGTTCTCTTTCAGGAGAGATGAGTGCTGCTAATAATGTTTCGGTTTGTTCCATCGATAATCCATGTGTCCCAGATTCGCCTCTAAGGAATTTTTGCCAATCCATCTAGGTTAACCCCTTATTCAACTTTATTACAACTTACGCATCATGCACTTAAATCATCCTGAGCCTTGCCAAGGATCTCTGAGACGGCTGGGATGCTTCGCAGTCCTGAGCCTTGTGAAGGATAAGGACTCTGCATGAATGTAGTTTAATTATACCTTGAGTATACTTTGATTATACCGACCTCTAATAGACCTAAGTTTATACCTCTGGTCAACTTCACTCAATTAAATTGATGCCATGATTTTATCAAGACACAAAAACAAGTTTTGATAAACAAGAGAGGTCAGTCAAATGAATTTTAACTTATTCGGCAACTCGCACTCTGACATCGATGAAATTCCATCAAGTGGAATAGGTATAAAACTTATGGGCAAAATTGCCGATGAGCTAAGTTATACCCGCACCTCTAACGGGCGAAACTGTTTGTTAATTATCAAATATTTTCAGCCAGTACCACCCCAACCTAGCACTCAAGCTCGTTATTTTAAGCGGGCGATCGATGTTTTGAACAGCTTTAACTGGCTTCAAGAGCAACTAACTCCTCAGTCCGCTCGAAGTTCTTCTAATCAACCACTCCAAAAAATAAGCCTGCAACTAAAGTCGGATATCAAGGGTGTAACTCAAGTTTTATGGTGGATTGAGCAGTTAGAGAATCTACAAACAATTCCCGAAGCAGTGTTGCAGCAGTGCAAACTTGCAGCGATTGAAGGGTTTACCAATGCTGTTCGCCACGCACACAAAACTCTACCCTCAGAAACTCCGATCGAACTCGCGATCGCAGTTTTTGCCGATCGCCTAGAAATCAAAATTTGGGATTGGGGACAGTTGTTTGACCTGAAAGCGAAGTTAAAAGAAGAATTGCCCGAAAAAAATCTGTTTAGCTGGAACGAGCTGGGCTTTACGTTTTACTAAATTTCATTAACAAAAGAAAGAGATATTTTTGTTATGGTTGTTGATACTACCCCCAAAATTCTGGTTGTGGATGATGACCCAGCCATCCGCAATCTAGTTCATCGCTTTTTAAATCAGAAATATCACGTAAATTCGGCAGCAGATGGCGATAGTGCTTTAGAATTGTTTGAGGAATTCAAACCAGTGCTAGTAGTTCTTGATTGGAATTTGCCAGATACTACAGGCTATCACCTCTGCCAGGAAATGCAGCGCCGTACTAATGTTTTTGTGGTAATGCTAAGCAGCCGCACCGATGAAGCCGATCGACTGAAAGTCCTGTCCGCCGGTGCTGATGACTATATCTGCAAACCATTTGGTCTGGCGGAGTTAGCAATTCGTATCGAAGTTGTGTTGAGACGCATGAGGCTTGTCACTCCATCACGTATCGTATTCGATCAATTCGCGATCGATTCAGAGCGCCGGGAAGCAACACTCAACGATCGCACGATTAAGTTAACAACCTTGGAATTTAATATTTTGTATTTTTTGGCAAGTCATTCCGGTCAATCTTGGAGTCGCCAACAGTTAATCCAAAAAATCTGGGGGTGGAACTGCAACGACACAGAAGAAGGCAAACTTGTTAGCGTACATATCGCTCAGATTCGCAAGAAAATGATTCAAGTTGATGCTACTGGATCGCAGTTTATTAAAACTATTCGGGGTTACGGTTACAGGTTTGAGCCGCCCCAGCACACGGCAATAAAAATTTGCTAAGGAGGACACAGTAATGCCGTTCCCCTACCCCAAAATGATCGTAGCTTGCGGGGCGGAACGCCATCGCACTCCACGATCAATTCAACCATCCTCCGATTAATTGTAGGGACACGGCAATGCCGTTTCCCTACCGAAGATATCCTAGTTTTTAGCCGCCCCAAACCTTCTTCAAAACCTCTTGAGGAGAGATGTCTGCCATTTTACCAGTAGGAGATTTAATGCCCAAAAATCGATCGCTCTTGGGCAGCAATTTCGCCGGTTCAGTCGGGCCGAACAAAGCTATTGTATAAGTTTGAACCGCCACAGCTAAGTGCATCGGCGCACTGTCAGTACATATCATCAAATTAGCAGCAGCAATTGTCGCCGCCAACTTGCCGACATCATCCGGCGAGATAACTTTTACATTCGGACATGACTCGACTAACTTTGCCACGAAATCCGCATCTTCGGGGCCTTTCACAACAACAACTGGCAAATTCGGCTGCCGCTGCTGACAATCTTCAATTATTTGCTTCCATTTGTCTGTAGGGTAAATTTTGTCAATACCTTTAGACACAGCTAATTGACTGGAACCGCCGTGAATTAGAATGTAGCCGCTTTCTTTTACGCCCAACCGCTGCTGTTCGGCTTCCGCCCACTGAATGTCCTGTTTTGGTACATTAATTGCGATCGCCGGACAAGGATTTGTAATGTTAAATCCTTGCAGCAAATCATGGTACATTGAAGCGGCGTACTGTTCAGTTTTCAGCGGTACGGCAGCCGTGAGAAATCGAGCGCCATTGGTTCCCGAATAGCCAACTCTCTGCGGAATGCCCGTCAGCCACAGCAGCAGCCCTACAGTCCACCGCTGGCCTAGGGAAATAACTGCTTCGTATTCGCGATCGCGAATTACGCCCAGTAAATTGCCCCAATCTGCCATAGCGTTGCGGTCTTTGAAATTGTACGTCAAGACTTCTTTGACCGACTTGCAGACTCGGTAAGCACTTTTTGCCCTCGGTTCGACAATGACATCAATTTGCGCGTCGGGATAAGACTGCTTGAGGTCATCAAGAGTGGGGAAAAATAAAATTTGGTCGCCAATCCCGCCAGGGACAAGTGCTAGTATTCGCATCATAAACGATCGGGCTATTATTGATCGAGGTAGCTCTCAGAGATCGGCTCTCAACTATCAGCTTATAGTATTTCTAGACCTTAAAAGCTACTGGCTGACAGCTAAACAACTGACTCAAAAGTACAGGACGCTCTTATTATATATATCTAGTTGGGTTAAAAACGGTTAGTAAATGCACTTATTAATTCCTGCAGCGGGTTCGGGGCGACGGATGGGGAGTCAGCGGAACAAACTGCTGCTGACTTTGCTCTCTAAACCATTGCTGAGTTGGACTTTGGCTGCTGCTGAAGCTTCGCAGCACATTAGCTGGATTGGCATTATGGGCCAGCCAGACGATTTTCCTGATTTTAAGGCAATTCTGAGCGATTTATCTTTGGTTAAGCCCGTGGAACTGATTCAAGGAGGCGCCACCAGGCAAGAGTCAGTTTACAACGGTTTGCAGGCTTTGCCCCCCAATGCCGATCGAGTGTTGATTCACGACGGCGCTAGGTGTTTGGCAACTCCTGAATTGTTCGATCGCTCGGCAGAGGCTCTGTTGGGCTGTCCGGGCTTGATTGTCGCCGTCCCGGTCAAGGATACCATTAAGGTGGTGGACGAGTCTAGGATTGTGCGAGACACGCCGGACAGAAGCAATTTGTGGGCGGCCCAGACTCCCCAAGGATTTGAAGTGAAATTATTAAAGCAGTGTCACGAACAAGGGCGACAAAAGGGTTGGGAAGTTACAGACGATGCGGCTTTGTTTGAAAAATGCGGTTTGGCCGTGCGAATTGTTGAGGGAGAAGAGACAAATTTGAAGGTGACAACGCCCGTTGATTTGAGCGTAGCAGAATTCATTTTGCGCCAAAGATTCGGATAAATTATCTTCAACAAACTTCCGGTACGGGTTTACTCAAAAAAGGAGCGGTTAAAACTGCCGCTTCTTCTTTCATAAACCTGTTTTTTAGCTTTTTTATTCACCCAAAAACGGATACCGTGCCACCCACTACCGTCGTAGAAAGAGCGAAATTTTAGACAAGA
Source organism: Microcoleus sp. B4-D4 (assembly GCF_036705185.1). Classification (NCBI taxonomy): domain Bacteria; kingdom Bacillati; phylum Cyanobacteriota; class Cyanophyceae; order Oscillatoriales; family Microcoleaceae; genus Microcoleus; species Microcoleus sp. B4-D4. Next base: position 5,164 of record NZ_JAUBTX010000027.1, read on the forward strand.
GTTGCAATTCCGGTGATTCACCCAGCAGCAAGTAAATCTCAAATCGAAACATGGAAAATCTCAAATTGAGTGAGGTTTTTTTAGGAGGAATAGTTAGGGAATTTTTTGCTAGTTATTTTTGATGAGGCGAAGGAGTTTCTTATTTTTTGAGATCATCTTTAGTTTGGCAAAAAGCATTGTTTTACGATAGTGCTGTCCCCGAAGACTTAGCCGTACAACACTCGATGAGGAGAGAACACTATAGCGGTTATCAAAAAAGTGAGGATAGCCCGATGCCCGATGCCCGATGCCCGATGCCCTCATCTTTCTGAAAAAGGCTATATATAAATGCAAAACACAGATGATCCTCATTTGTTCAATCAGATTTGTACGGCTTTTTTTATCTCTTAAATGCTTGACATGATACTTATTTTAGGAGGGTTAAATCAGCCCTGCCTAATTTAGCGGTTTGACACTCCCCAGCCTAAAGGCGTGGGGATTCTTAATTCATCGACTAACCTTTAAGCGCTATGTCCTTTCGGCAATTCTTAAACTTTTCAACCGTACAAAAGTACCAATTGACGAGCCTAACTCACAGCAACCCCAGAGGGTCTATCTCCAAAAGCGTACTAGGATATTAACCTAGAGTTCGGGTATGCCCTACCCTACTTAACAAATGAACTACATTATTTATTTTCTGGTAAAGAGAATGTGTTAATTCTCTAGCTATTTTAAGAGTTTTCGCTGCTCTGTGTCCAACAATTTGTGCCTGAAAGTGTGTCTTAACTGTTTCACGATGGCAAAGGAGTTTAACCTTGACTATTCTATTATACTACAAATACAAGCAAGTTTTGGATTTTTAGAAATAGATTTAAGAAATTAAAGCCGTCCTAAAAGAACGGGGTTTTAAACCCAATCTCCCGATAAAAATAAAATCAGGATCGGAGCGAACAGCTTCGCGACGCCAAGCCAAGGTTTTTTTGCGCCCAGTAACCAAACTCTAGACTGTTTTTAGATGAGTTTGCTTGTATGGCGGTAGCAACTAAGCGACACTGTAGGTAGCAAGTCAGTCCCTGTAAGGCCTGAAGGCATCTAAAAACGGTGTTTTGCTAGACTGTTCCTAGAGAGTGCCTGCTAAATGGCTGAAAGTATTGATAGTCCGTTAGGTTTTCGATGAGTTTTTAAATGTTAAGTTTTTTGTAAAGGAGATATCAACTCTGAGCGATCCAGCACTTTCGGGCAACTTAGGTGTTTCACCTACAGCTTTGCTTCCTCAACTGTCGATCGGTATTTTTGTCCGCTCACAGGAACTCGCAGGCTCGGCGATCGAGCTTTTGAGGGGCGATCGCTACGCTTTAACCCACATCAAGTCGGCGGTGGAGTTTTTGGGATTCCTGAAGCACAGTTATCACCTCGATTGTTTGGTTGTTGAGGTAGATGGAGATCGGCGCGAACTCCTCAGCAAGCTGCAAGAACGATCGCTCTTATTGCCTGCTGTGATTTTTTCGCCCCAGCCGGGGGAGGATGAAATACCCGAAGCACCACTTTCAGATAGTTTTGAGACGCAGCCCAGTAACGCCGACAAGAGTCAAGAACAAAGTTGTACTTTTTTTTATCACCCTGCGGAGGTGCAACTGCCGATCGCCCGATCGAGCGAAATAACTGCAGCTATCGATCGGGCGATCGGGCAATTTCTCAAACTTTCAACTTTAGTTCCTCTCAACGATCGATCGGCAAAAGTCGATCCGACAACCCTATTGACTGCTCAAAGTTTGCTAAGCCGGCAGCAGCGGCGACTTGCGGAAAAATTACGGGAGCGATTAGGATACTTAGGTGTGTATTATAAAAGAAATTCCCAGATTTTTTTGCGAAATCTGTCTGAGTCAGACAAGCAAAAGTTCTTGGAGCAACTCAAGTCAAGTTATCGCGACATCGTTTTGCATTATTTTTCTGAAGATACTGCAGTCAACAATCAAATAGATGAATTTGTCAATTTGGCTTTTTTTGCAGACGTTCCCGTGACTCAACTTGTAGAAATTCATATGGAGTTGATGGAGGAGTTTGCTAAACAGCTAAAATTAGAAGGGCGCAGCGAGGAAATATTGCTCGATTACCGCTTGACTCTGATTGACGCGATCGCTCATCTGTGCGAAATGTACAGGCGATCGATTCCCAAAGAGACATCTCAACCTAGAGAGTAGAAGGAAGAAAGCAGAAGCTAAAATTTACCAAAACAGAAAGGAGAAGACGTTCGATCGGGCGATCGAAAAGCAGCAATTATTATAAAATAACAAAGAACAGCAGACTTAACACAAATAACCACTACAACTAACATCTGACAACTCATACTCAACATCTATAAAAGTTCATGAGTCCTCTCAAAAAAACCTACGTTCTCAAGCTCTATGTTGCTGGAAATACTCCCAACTCAGTGCGAGCTTTGAAAACCCTAAAGGACATCCTAGAACAAGAATTTCAAGGAGTATACGCCCTGAAAGTCATAGACGTTCTCAAAAATCCTCAACTCGCAGAAGAGGACAAAATTTTGGCAACCCCGACTCTGGCGAAAATCCTGCCGCCCCCGGTGCGAAAAATTATTGGCGATTTGTCCGATCGCGAGAAAGTTCTGATAGGATTAGATTTGCTCTATGAAGAACTCCGCGAAGAAGACCTGAATTCATAAGATTATCAGGTGACAGTCATTAGTCAGCAGTCATTAGTTATTAGTTATGGGAGCATCTCATTTTTGTAAAAAACATTTTTTTGTTATAGGGCTGTCCCCGCACGCTTGGTCAGATAAGCCCGTGCGAGCGCGGACAGCATTATAAAAGTTAATGATTCACAACTAAATAATCCTGAGAATTGACAAAAATCGATATGAATGAAATTATTCAAACGGTGCAACCAGAAAAAATTGTAACGGCAGGAGTTCAAAAGATTCGCACGATGATTGAAGGTTTTGACGACATCAGTCACGGCGGAATGCCAGTCGGCAGAACCACCCTAGTCAGCGGCACATCAGGAACGGGAAAAACTTTATTCGCCGTACAATTTATCTATAACGGAATCACGCATTTTGACGAACCGGGAGTCCTCGTAACTTTTGAAGAATCACCGACCGATATTATTAAAAATGCGTGCAGTTTCGGTTGGGATCTGGCCAAATTAATCGATGAAGGCAAGCTATTTATTTTGGACGCTTCCCCCGATCCAGAAGGTCAGGATATCGTGGGAAATTTTGATTTATCAGCCTTAATCGAACGGATTCAATACGCCATTCGCAAGTACAAAGCCAAGCGCGTTTCTATAGATTCAGTGACAGCAGTATTTCAGCAGTACGACGCTGCATCGGTAGTGCGCCGAGAAATTTTTCGCTTAGTTGCGCGCCTCAAACAAGTAGGTGCAACTACAGTTATGACTACCGAAAGGCTGGAAGAATACGGCCCAGTGGCGCGGTTTGGAGTGGAAGAATTTGTATCGGATAATGTAGTAATTGTTCGCAACGTTTTAGAAGGAGAACGCCGCCGCCGCACAATGGAAATTTTGAAGTTGCGCGGTACAACTCACATGAAAGGCGAATATCCTTTTACTATGACTAATGACGGCATTAATATTTTCCCGCTAGGAGCGATGCGATTAACTCAAAAGTCTTCTAACGTGCGGGTTTCTTCCGGCGATAAAACTCTCGACGAGATGTGCGGGGGCGGTTTCTTTAAAGACTCGATTATTTTAGCTACGGGTGCAACGGGAACCGGCAAAACCTTGTTGGTAAGCAAATTCTTGCAAAATGCTTGCATGAACGGCAATCGGGCGCTGCTTTTTGCCTATGAAGAATCGCGGGCTCAGTTGTTCCGCAATGCTTATTCTTGGGGCATTGATTTTGAAGAAATGGAACAGAAAGGACTGCTAAAACTGCTGTGTACTTACCCGGAATCTGCGGGTTTGGAAGACCACTTGCAGACGATTAAATCAGAAATTGCGGAATTCAAACCTTCTCGAATTGCTATTGACTCGCTGTCGGCCTTAGCTAGGGGTGTCAGCAATAATGCTTTTAGGCAATTTGTAATCGGAGTAACTGGTTTTGCGAAGCAGGAAGAAATCACTGGCTTTTTTACAAATACCAGCGATCAGTTTATGGGTTCTCATTCGATTACTGACTCCCATATTTCTACCATTACTGACACGATTATCATGCTGCAGTATGTAGAAATTCGCGGGGAAATGTCGCGGGCAATTAATGTGTTTAAGATGCGCGGTTCGTGGCACGACAAAGGGATTCGGGAATATACGATTACTGAACGGGGGCCGCAAATTAAAGATTCGTTCCGTGGCTACGAACGGGTCATCAGCGGTTCTCCGACTCGGATTGCGATTAATGAGAAGAGTGAGTTATCGCGGATTATTCAGGGGGTACAGGGCCCAGATGATGACGATATTTAATAGCAAACAGTCGGTTTTAGGGTGCTCTTAGCAAACACTATTATAGCTGTTGTTGAGAAACTCATACCCTGTACGATCGATTGAAAATGACAAGATTGGTTCGTAGTGCGGACTTTAGTCCGTTCTTGGGTTGCGGAGTCCAGGATGCACGCGCGATCCATTTTTGTTAGTCTAATTGATCGGACATCACATTAGAGGTAGCCAAGCAAGTCATATCAATTCCGGTTGCAATCATACATGATGTTAACGGTTAACTGTTAACGGTTAACTGTCAACAGTGAATTTACTATTCCGATGAAGAGAGGATTTGATATCAGAACCGTATTGCTAGACATTCCCCAAACCGCCGATGATACTCACCTCAACCCCCTAATTCTTCGTAATTGGGGAAATAAAAAACCTCAAACCGTTGATTTATCGTGGGTTTGAGGTTTTTAAGTGTAGTAAGCGGGCAGCGGGAATCGAACCCGCATAGTTAGCTTGGAAGGCAACCAGATAATAAGCTGTATCACTATACAGGTCAAGGGTTCCAGCTTTAACCAAAAATCGAGCCAAGTATTTTGTATCCAATTTGTATCCAAAATTCGCTATCATATCGTCATCGTAATTGGTACATAGGATGACGAATCCCCCTAGCAGGGCAAAAAAAGGGTCAGTGGTTGTTCAAACTTTTCAAGGTAGGCTGCGATTGCAGTTACCTAGGCAACTGTACGATGGCAGTCGCAAATATATGTCCCTAAACTTAGCGGACACCGCCGAAAACTGGAAACTGGCAGAGGCTAAAGCACAGTTGATTGAATCTGATATCAAGTTTGAGCGGTTTGACCCCACGCTCAAAAAGTACAAGTCACAAACTCACTTGACCGTTGTTGAGACAATCAAGCCTAAGCCAGAACTGACACTGACTCAGTTGTTTGAGAGATATTTGGAGTTCAAGAAGCCCACACTCAAGACAACAACGTTCAATTATATGGTGACGGGCATTCAGAGTTATGTTGACCGTTGCCCTTGCCAGCCTCTGTCGGAGGACTGTGCTTTGCAGGTACGCGCGTGGCTGCTAGAAGATACAACCAACAGCATGACAAAACGGGTTTTAACGCATCTCAATGCAGCGGTTAAGTGGGGGATTAAGTTCAAGATTGTGAGGGGCTTAACTGCTTCCCCGTTTGAGGGGATGTCGGCAGAGTTGCCTAAGCACAAATGGGAAAGTGACCCAGAGCCTAATGCTTTTACAGCTCAAGAGAAAGAGCTGGTGTTGGAGGCTTTTAAGAATCACAGAGGGACTTGGAACGGGAGAGGGGAAACCGGGCAAAAGCTTTGTTTTTACTACCCTATGGTGCAATTCTGGCTGCTGACTGGATGCCGTCCGTCCGAGGCTGTGGGGTTGAGGTGGTGTGACGTTGCTCCTGACTTTTCTCACATTGTGTTTAACGGTAGCGTACAACACCCAAGCGGTAAGGAGACAAGGGTTGACGGCAGTAAAAACAACAAGCGGCGTAAATTCCCTTGCAATCAAGAACTGATTCAGTTGTTGAAAAGTATTAAGCCACTAAACCTGACTGACAAGGATAGATTGGTTTTTCCGTCACCGATTAAGGGCGGGGCGATTAATTACAACAATTTCACTAAGCAGGTATGGCATAAGCTGGTTGACCCGATTACCCAAAGCAGTCGGCAAAGTCAACAGGATTGCAAGACAACTACGCCTTATTCTTGTCGGGATACTTTTATCAGCGAACAGGTTGGTAAAGGCGTACCGAGTGCGGTTGTGGCTAAGTGGTGCGACACGTCGGAGAAAGTGATTAATTCTGTGTATTTAGACGGCAAGATTTTAGAGCATTTACGCCCGCTTTGATGCTGTTAATATGTTGATTCTATGGGCAACTTTTGCGAGACAAAACTTTACAGTCGCACCTGTTGACAAGGGATTGTAAGTCTGCAATCGTGAGTAACTAAGGAAGATTGTTGCGCGGTTGCGCGGTGCTAGTAACACCGAACAAACCACGACTTCCCCAAACCGTTCTATTCCAACGTTTGGAACTAAATTATTATGTCACATTCAACTGATTTCCCTAATGGGCGATCGCAATTTTTAACGCAGCCTGCCAGTCTCCCTAGCCCTGATTTTGTCATTGGTGACAAGGTAAGCGACCACTGGATCGACGAGTTCGAGAAAGAATGTATTGAGTTTGGTGAAGTAGTCGGAGTCTGCTGGCATCCCCGCAAGCAAGTTTGGGCTTATCTTGTCGATTGGACAAGCGGACAGGGCCCAGATTTTTGTTATCCCTGTTTTGACGGGCATCTCGTTATCGGTGGTAACTTGAGACTTGACTCGACCGCACCAACCGCACCAACCGCACCAAACACCGCACCAACCGCACCAAACACCGCACCAACCGCACCAAACACCGCACCATTAGTGCACCAGCCTTTCGGCGTTTCGCACCAACCGCACCACCCTGTTTTAGAGGTTTGAAAAAAGCAGGCCAGGAGCGCGTCGTCGCGTGCTTTTCCCTTTAAACCCGACGAGCAAGTTTCATTTCGTTTCTGGTTCGTGTTGAAACAGGAAAACTCACTCGTGACTCCAGAGGTAAAATAACCACATGGATACAATAACGTTTGCAAAAAGAGTCATGTCATTACTGTGCCGTCCTCAACCGAGCGACACGGTGATTTCATTCTTGCGACGTTATAGAAGGATGACATCCCCCGCTCAGTGGCAGCATTGGCAACAGATCTTTTGCGTTGTGAGAGCACAAATACGTGCGTTGCTAAAAACACCGCTCTACGCGACATCTTTGTCGTGCCTGGTATCAGGTCTTTCACTCGTTCATGTTTTTGTCTACGCCGACGCTGGAGAGCTTGCCCTACCCGTCAAAAAGGAACTCCCGAAAACAAAGATTACTCGCGGCCCGCCTAAGCGGTTTATCCCCATACCAGATATCGAAATAGGTGGCTGTGCCCGCAACGACAGCTTAATCGCACCCGCAATCTAACGCGCGGGGCGGTTCCTCCTATGCTCTAAATTTTCCAAAAAACTAAGTAAACACCAAAAAACCGCTGCTCTTCTATTGGAACCAGGATTGCAACGGCTTTTTGGAATCATTCCCGGCTAGAGGTCGGGCAATAATCATGTCTGCACTCAATGATAGCAGCAATTTTTCCTCATTCCTAGTACCAGCTCCTGTCAACCCAAAACACCTCGCCGAGTGGGTTGAAGGTTCAGCCGTATCAGAAGCGATCGCCCGTCTCAATATCGAATCGCTAACCGCCGAAGAACTCAACGAGCGCGTTCGCCCCAAAGAAGCGATTAAAACTGCGGGATGGTGGTGTCGAGGCGTTCAGTGGCGAAACGGTCAACGCGCTGGGAACTTATTCGGTCAAGCGAAACCAGACAGACCGCACCAACCAAAAGATTCTAAGCCGCGCAAATATCTCACTGCCAGCGGGGCAGAGCCTGATGCAATTTTCCTAGCGATGCCTGATAGAGACTATTGGGCAAAGGTTCACGCTGACACATCCATTCCCCGCCACTGGACAGAGGGAGTTAAAAAAGCCGGGGCTGGGTTGAGTATTGAACTCGCAACCATTGCACTTACGGGTGTTTGGAATTGGGGCAAGGACGGAGAGCTGGCTTACTTAGTGAAGGATTGGGCGCAACCCGGAACCGTTCACTACATAGACTTTGACTCTGACTACGCGGGCAACAAATCTTGCCGTGCAGCCATTCTGAAGTTCGCTTACTTGCTGGCAGAGCACGGCTGTGAGGTACGTATCACGGTTTGGGATACCGAGTTTAAGGGGATGGATGATTTCATCAAAGCTAACGGTGCTGACGCTTTCAAGGAAGCCGTGGCGGACGCGCCAACCTTGGTCAAATGGGAAAAACAGCTCAAAAAAAGCGATCGCAAAAATGACGCTTCTAACCCTAATATTTCTTTAACTCCTCACCCGCGCACACATGGGAATGTAGTATCTTTGTCATCTTCTAGTAGTGGAAGTGACTACATCCCAGACACAGCACCTGTCGGAGAGCAAAACTTTGTACTGAAAGCTGAGGAATCTCTTTATTCGGAAGGCCATTGGGTATCTATCGCGGGACTACTTTATCGATTCACTGGCACTCATTACGAATTGCGCTTAGAGGTGGTAGAGAAGCGACGTATTCGAGACTATCTGAGTAATTACGTTGAGATGGTTCGATCAGTCCCTCGCAAGAAATATGCAAATTCTGCAAGCATTAACCAGGTTTATGACTGGGTAATTGCAGGGTTTGCGGTAGATCCAAACACTATTAATCCTGACGGGTTGAATACCCTTAATGGGGTAATTAAAGTCAATCCTGACGGCTCTTACAAGGTAGAGCCACATGATCCAAAAAACATCTATACCTATGTCGGGTGTAAGTATGACCCCACTATTGACCCGGCAGATTGCGATCGCCTTTTAGAATGTTTGGAGCTATCCCAGCGAGAAATTTTCCTGCGGACGGCTGCTGCTGCACTCAACCTAAAACTGGTGCGATCAAAGTTGACGGGGCGGGGTGTAAAAGGCTTGCTCTGCCACGGTGAAGGCTCCAATGGTAAGGACACTTTACGCGCCGTGCTCGCTGCCGTTTATGGGAATGGAATGACTGGAAAGTCTTTGTCTGACTTCAGAGCCTATGATACTGGCCGCAAGTTTAATCTGTCCGGCCTGCTAGGGGGTGTCTGTAACTGGGCTTCAGAGAACACTGCAAAAGTAGACCTAGATAATATTCAGAGTCTCAAGCAGTTCATTACTGGCGACCCAATCGACATTGAGCCCAAAGGTAAGGACAGTCACGAATACAAGCCGATTGCTACTTTCTTTGCTAATTGCAATAAGTTGCCATCCATCACCGGAGGAACCGAGGCGATCGATGGCCGTTACGGAATTCTGAATTTTGAAAAGACTTACGCCAAAAATGCGATCGCTTCTGAGGGGCAATTAGAAGCTGACCCGCGGTTTAAGGATGACGAAAAGTTCATTTTGGAACAGATTGCACCCGCTATGCTCAACAAGATGTTGGAGCGGTGGCCGCTGCTACTTTCCGAGGGTATCGACTACAAAGCAACCAAGGAAGCGATGCAGAAGGCTCAGGAGGAAAGCCGCCACCTCTGGCAGTTTGTCCGTGACGCTGGCATTGAGGTACAATCTGGCGGCCGCATCTACATTAAGGATTTGTGGGAGCGACTGCAAGAGTGGTACGTAGAAACCGGGACACTAGAAATTGAATCGGGCAATGGCGATCGCAAAGATAAGCTGATTTGGCATGACCTACCCAACAAATACGACACACCTGTAAAAGCCACAAATCAAGTGTTTGCAAGGTTTTCAGAGATTTTTCCCAAAATCCAAAAAGTACGGCATACGGAGGGTGGCAGCCTTGATCCACTTAAAGGGCAATTCTATTTGTCTGGAATTGTGCAAACTTTTGCTTCACTTGCTTCACTCTCCCACAGTGACGGGGATACAGCTTCACTCGCTGCTTCACTCGCTAAATCAAGTGAAGCAGCGAGTGAAGCTACAACCATTACTAGCAAAGGAAGTGAAGCAAGTGAAGCAGTTTTCCCAACTATTTTAGACTTTTGCAATTCTTTCTCTAAACTCTCTGTTTCCGACAAGCAAAAACTGGTAGAACTACTCACCGGCACTCCCTGCTCTGACCCGCTAAAAGCATTCAGAGTTGGAGATAAAGTGGCTGGTAACAATCCAGAGGATATGAGCTACAACTGGCACGGCCGCATCGTTGAAATCCACACGAGCATCAGTTGCAAGGTTGACTGGCAAGAGCGAGAAGGTATGAAAGGCGGACGGATAATCTCAATGCTGTTCTGCAACCTACGGAAAATTTAACCGCTGACTGACAATTGACGGCTAAACCCATCCCCCCTTAACTGGGGGATTTTTGTGTATACAAACTTTGTAGACAAAATGTTGACAGTGTAGACAGTCGCCTGTTATTGTAGACAAATACTGTATACAGGTGTCTACAATGAGTCAAAGTCAAGTCGTATCGTTTAGAGCTTCCGGTCACTTCCTAAACTGGATAGAGGCTCAGAGGTTAGACGGTGAGTCGGTTAATCAAGCTGCACAACGCATTCTCAAGGAAGTGTCAGGCACGTCCACAGCGGTGTCTACACCGTCTACAGCAAGCAACGATTATGTGTCTACACCGTCTACAGATTTGTCTACACGAAACAATGATAGCGTCGTGTCTACAAATACTGTAGACATTGTAGACAAGGCTGTAAGTTCAAAACTTGACCCGGTAATCGAGCGGATGGCCGCCATTGAGGAACGGCTGGGAAAATTGAGAGCCTGAGTGATGGCAACGATGAATCACTCAGGCTTGAATTAAAAGCGGCCAACAAGCAACTTACAGAATGGGACGCAGAACTGAATCAGTTACACGAGCGCAACGGCGATTTGGTTTTGAAGGTGCAGATGTTGGAGCAAGAACTTAAGGAAGCGCAGCGCGATCGGGAAACTAATTTAGCTCCGACCGTCGCGGAGTTGCCAGAGCCGGCAGAGTTGCTTAACCAGTTGAAAGGGCGGCGTAAAAAGTCGAGGGCTGACTTGGCAGATATGGAGGCGGTGTTGGATCTACTGGGGGACAGGGACTGAGTACAGGTCTAAATTGGATACAAAATCATATCCAATTTGTATCCAATTTAGTGTCAATAGGGTGATAGGTGGCTAATTTGTATCCAATTTCTAGTTACCTCAACGCCCTAATGCCTGGTAATTTAGGCAATAAAAAGCCTCAAACCGTTGATTTATCGTTGATTTGAGGCTCATATATTCGTAAGCGGGCAGCGGGAATCGAACCCGCATAGTTAGCTTGGAAGGCAACCAGATAATAAGCTGTATCACTATACAGGTCAAGGGTTCCAGCTTTAACCAAAAATCGAGCCAAGTATTTTGTATCCAATTTGTATCCAAAATTCGCTATCATATCGTCATCGTAATTGGTACATAGGATGACGAATCCCCCTAGCAGGGCAAAAAAAGGGTCAGTGGTTGTTCAAACTTTTCAAGGTAGGCTGCGATTGCAGTTACCTAGGCAACTGTACGATGGCAGTCGCAAATATATGTCCCTAAACTTAGCGGACACCGCCGAAAACTGGAAACTGGCAGAGGCTAAAGCACAGTTGATTGAATCTGATATCAAGTTTGAGCGGTTTGACCCCACGCTCAAAAAGTACAAGTCACAAACTCACTTGACCGTTGTTGAGACAATCAAGCCTAAGCCAGAACTGACACTGACTCAGTTGTTTGAGAGATATTTGGAGTTCAAGAAGCCCACACTCAAGACAACAACGTTCAATTATATGGTGACGGGCATTCAGAGTTATGTTGACCGTTGCCCTTGCCAGCCTCTGTCGGAGGACTGTGCTTTGCAGGTACGCGCGTGGCTGCTAGAAGATACAACCAACAGCATGACAAAACGGGTTTTAACGCATCTCAATGCAGCGGTTAAGTGGGGGATTAAGTTCAAGATTGTGAGGGGCTTAACTGCTTCCCCGTTTGAGGGGATGTCGGCAGAGTTGCCTAAGCACAAATGGGAAAGTGACCCAGAGCCTAATGCTTTTACAGCTCAAGAGAAAGAGCTGGTGTTGGAGGCTTTTAAGAATCACAGAGGGACTTGGAACGGGAGAGGGGAAACCGGGCAAAAGCTTTGTTTTTACTACCCTATGGTGCAATTCTGGCTGCTGACTGGATGCCGTCCGTCCGAGGCTGTGGGGTTGAGGTGGTGTGACGTTGCTCCTGACTTTTCTCACATTGTGTTTAACGGTAGCGTACAACACCCAAGCGGTAAGGAGACAAGGGTTGACGGCAGTAAAAACAACAAGCGGCGTAAATTCCCTTGCAATCAAGAACTGATTCAGTTGTTGAAAAGTATTAAGCCACTAAACCTGACTGACAAGGATAGATTGGTTTTTCCGTCACCGATTAAGGGCGGGGCGATTAATTACAACAATTTCACTAAGCAGGTATGGCATAAGCTGGTTGACCCGATTACCCAAAGCAGTCGGCAAAGTCAACAGGATTGCAAGACAACTACGCCTTATTCTTGTCGGGATACTTTTATCAGCGAACAGGTTGGTAAAGGCGTACCGAGTGCGGTTGTGGCTAAGTGGTGCGACACGTCGGAGAAAGTGATTAATTCTGTGTATTTAGACGGCAAGATTTTAGAGCATTTACGCCCGCTTTGATGCTGTTAATATGTTGATTCTATGGGCAACTTTTGCGAGACAAAACTTTACAGTCGCACCTGTTGACAAGGGATTGTAAGTCTGCAATCGTGAGTAACTAAGGAAGATTGTTGCGCGGTTGCGCGGTGCTAGTAACACCGAACAAACCACGACTTCCCCAAACCGTTCTATTCCAACGTTTGGAACTAAATTATTATGTCACATTCAACTGATTTCCCTAATGGGCGATCGCAATTTTTAACGCAGCCTGCCAGTCTCCCTAGCCCTGATTTTGTCATTGGTGACAAGGTAAGCGACCACTGGATCGACGAGTTCGAGAAAGAATGTATTGAGTTTGGTGAAGTAGTCGGAGTCTGCTGGCATCCCCGCAAGCAAGTTTGGGCTTATCTTGTCGATTGGACAAGCGGACAGGGCCCAGATTTTTGTTATCCCTGTTTTGACGGGCATCTCGTTATCGGTGGTAACTTGAGACTTGACTCGACCGCACCAACCGCACCAACCGCACCAAACACCGCACCAACCGCACCAAACACCGCACCAACCGCACCAAACACCGCACCATTAGTGCACCAGCCTTTCGGCGTTTCGCACCAACCGCACCACCCTGTTTTAGAGGTTTGAAAAAAGCAGGCCAGGAGCGCGTCGTCGCGTGCTTTTCCCTTTAAACCCGACGAGCAAGTTTCATTTCGTTTCTGGTTCGTGTTGAAACAGGAAAACTCACTCGTGACTCCAGAGGTAAAATAACCACATGGATACAATAACGTTTGCAAAAAGAGTCATGTCATTACTGTGCCGTCCTCAACCGAGCGACACGGTGATTTCATTCTTGCGACGTTATAGAAGGATGACATCCCCCGCTCAGTGGCAGCATTGGCAACAGATCTTTTGCGTTGTGAGAGCACAAATACGTGCGTTGCTAAAAACACCGCTCTACGCGACATCTTTGTCGTGCCTGGTATCAGGTCTTTCACTCGTTCATGTTTTTGTCTACGCCGACGCTGGAGAGCTTGCCCTACCCGTCAAAAAGGAACTCCCGAAAACAAAGATTACTCGCGGCCCGCCTAAGCGGTTTATCCCCATACCAGATATCGAAATAGGTGGCTGTGCCCGCAACGACAGCTTAATCGCACCCGCAATCTAACGCGCGGGGCGGTTCCTCCTATGCTCTAAATTTTCCAAAAAACTAAGTAAACACCAAAAAACCGCTGCTCTTCTATTGGAACCAGGATTGCAACGGCTTTTTGGAATCATTCCCGGCTAGAGGTCGGGCAATAATCATGTCTGCACTCAATGATAGCAGCAATTTTTCCTCATTCCTAGTACCAGCTCCTGTCAACCCAAAACACCTCGCCGAGTGGGTTGAAGGTTCAGCCGTATCAGAAGCGATCGCCCGTCTCAATATCGAATCGCTAACCGCCGAAGAACTCAACGAGCGCGTTCGCCCCAAAGAAGCGATTAAAACTGCGGGATGGTGGTGTCGAGGCGTTCAGTGGCGAAACGGTCAACGCGCTGGGAACTTATTCGGTCAAGCGAAACCAGACAGACCGCACCAACCAAAAGATTCTAAGCCGCGCAAATATCTCACTGCCAGCGGGGCAGAGCCTGATGCAATTTTCCTAGCGATGCCTGATAGAGACTATTGGGCAAAGGTTCACGCTGACACATCCATTCCCCGCCACTGGACAGAGGGAGTTAAAAAAGCCGGGGCTGGGTTGAGTATTGAACTCGCAACCATTGCACTTACGGGTGTTTGGAATTGGGGCAAGGACGGAGAGCTGGCTTACTTAGTGAAGGATTGGGCGCAACCCGGAACCGTTCACTACATAGACTTTGACTCTGACTACGCGGGCAACAAATCTTGCCGTGCAGCCATTCTGAAGTTCGCTTACTTGCTGGCAGAGCACGGCTGTGAGGTACGTATCACGGTTTGGGATACCGAGTTTAAGGGGATGGATGATTTCATCAAAGCTAACGGTGCTGACGCTTTCAAGGAAGCCGTGGCGGACGCGCCAACCTTGGTCAAATGGGAAAAACAGCTCAAAAAAAGCGATCGCAAAAATGACGCTTCTAACCCTAATATTTCTTTAACTCCTCACCCGCGCACACATGGGAATGTAGTATCTTTGTCATCTTCTAGTAGTGGAAGTGACTACATCCCAGACACAGCACCTGTCGGAGAGCAAAACTTTGTACTGAAAGCTGAGGAATCTCTTTATTCGGAAGGCCATTGGGTATCTATCGCGGGACTACTTTATCGATTCACTGGCACTCATTACGAATTGCGCTTAGAGGTGGTAGAGAAGCGACGTATTCGAGACTATCTGAGTAATTACGTTGAGATGGTTCGATCAGTCCCTCGCAAGAAATATGCAAATTCTGCAAGCATTAACCAGGTTTATGACTGGGTAATTGCAGGGTTTGCGGTAGATCCAAACACTATTAATCCTGACGGGTTGAATACCCTTAATGGGGTAATTAAAGTCAATCCTGACGGCTCTTACAAGGTAGAGCCACATGATCCAAAAAACATCTATACCTATGTCGGGTGTAAGTATGACCCCACTATTGACCCGGCAGATTGCGATCGCCTTTTAGAATGTTTGGAGCTATCCCAGCGAGAAATTTTCCTGCGGACGGCTGCTGCTGCACTCAACCTAAAACTGGTGCGATCAAAGTTGACGGGGCGGGGTGTAAAAGGCTTGCTCTGCCACGGTGAAGGCTCCAATGGTAAGGACACTTTACGCGCCGTGCTCGCTGCCGTTTATGGGAATGGAATGACTGGAAAGTCTTTGTCTGACTTCAGAGCCTATGATACTGGCCGCAAGTTTAATCTGTCCGGCCTGCTAGGGGGTGTCTGTAACTGGGCTTCAGAGAACACTGCAAAAGTAGACCTAGATAATATTCAGAGTCTCAAGCAGTTCATTACTGGCGACCCAATCGACATTGAGCCCAAAGGTAAGGACAGTCACGAATACAAGCCGATTGCTACTTTCTTTGCTAATTGCAATAAGTTGCCATCCATCACCGGAGGAACCGAGGCGATCGATGGCCGTTACGGAATTCTGAATTTTGAAAAGACTTACGCCAAAAATGCGATCGCTTCTGAGGGGCAATTAGAAGCTGACCCGCGGTTTAAGGATGACGAAAAGTTCATTTTGGAACAGATTGCACCCGCTATGCTCAACAAGATGTTGGAGCGGTGGCCGCTGCTACTTTCCGAGGGTATCGACTACAAAGCAACCAAGGAAGCGATGCAGAAGGCTCAGGAGGAAAGCCGCCACCTCTGGCAGTTTGTCCGTGACGCTGGCATTGAGGTACAATCTGGCGGCCGCATCTACATTAAGGATTTGTGGGAGCGACTGCAAGAGTGGTACGTAGAAACCGGGACACTAGAAATTGAATCGGGCAATGGCGATCGCAAAGATAAGCTGATTTGGCATGACCTACCCAACAAATACGACACACCTGTAAAAGCCACAAATCAAGTGTTTGCAAGGTTTTCAGAGATTTTTCCCAAAATCCAAAAAGTACGGCATACGGAGGGTGGCAGCCTTGATCCACTTAAAGGGCAATTCTATTTGTCTGGAATTGTGCAAACTTTTGCTTCACTTGCTTCACTCTCCCACAGTGACGGGGATACAGCTTCACTCGCTGCTTCACTCGCTAAATCAAGTGAAGCAGCGAGTGAAGCTACAACCATTACTAGCAAAGGAAGTGAAGCAAGTGAAGCAGTTTTCCCAACTATTTTAGACTTTTGCAATTCTTTCTCTAAACTCTCTGTTTCCGACAAGCAAAAACTGGTAGAACTACTCACCGGCACTCCCTGCTCTGACCCGCTAAAAGCATTCAGAGTTGGAGATAAAGTGGCTGGTAACAATCCAGAGGATATGAGCTACAACTGGCACGGCCGCATCGTTGAAATCCACACGAGCATCAGTTGCAAGGTTGACTGGCAAGAGCGAGAAGGTATGAAAGGCGGACGGATAATCTCAATGCTGTTCTGCAACCTACGGAAAATTTAACCGCTGACTGACAATTGACGGCTAAACCCATCCCCCCTTAACTGGGGGATTTTTGTGTATACAAACTTTGTAGACAAAATGTTGACAGTGTAGACAGTCGCCTGTTATTGTAGACAAATACTGTATACAGGTGTCTACAATGAGTCAAAGTCAAGTCGTATCGTTTAGAGCTTCCGGTCACTTCCTAAACTGGATAGAGGCTCAGAGGTTAGACGGTGAGTCGGTTAATCAAGCTGCACAACGCATTCTCAAGGAAGTGTCAGGCACGTCCACAGCGGTGTCTACACCGTCTACAGCAAGCAACGATTATGTGTCTACACCGTCTACAGATTTGTCTACACGAAACAATGATAGCGTCGTGTCTACAAATACTGTAGACATTGTAGACAAGGCTGTAAGTTCAAAACTTGACCCGGTAATCGAGCGGATGGCCGCCATTGAGGAACGGCTGGGAAAATTGAGAGCCTGAGTGATGGCAACGATGAATCACTCAGGCTTGAATTAAAAGCGGCCAACAAGCAACTTACAGAATGGGACGCAGAACTGAATCAGTTACACGAGCGCAACGGCGATTTGGTTTTGAAGGTGCAGATGTTGGAGCAAGAACTTAAGGAAGCGCAGCGCGATCGGGAAACTAATTTAGCTCCGACCGTCGCGGAGTTGCCAGAGCCGGCAGAGTTGCTTAACCAGTTGAAAGGGCGGCGTAAAAAGTCGAGGGCTGACTTGGCAGATATGGAGGCGGTGTTGGATCTACTGGGGGACAGGGACTGAGTACAGGTCTAAATTGGATACAAAATCATATCCAATTTGTATCCAATTTAGTGTCAATAGGGTGATAGGTGGCTAATTTGTATCCAATTTCTAGTTACCTCAACGCCCTAATGCCTGGTAATTTAGGCAATAAAAAGCCTCAAACCGTTGATTTATCGTTGATTTGAGGCTCATATATTCGTAAGCGGGCAGCGGGAATCGAACCCGCATAGTTAGCTTGGAAGGCTAAAGTTTTACCACTAAACTATGCCCGCACACAGAATCCAAATATAACACAAGCTTCTAAAAATTGCAATAGGCCTGTGCAAAATTTTTTAAGTTGTCCCTCCCAAGGGCTAAATCGGGACTTGGAGCCCGATCGCCCAATCAGCTAAAAATCTCCATTTCCAAGGCTACCAAAGGCTTTACGGGTGGAAATAATCGTAGACTTGCTGCGCCAGACGCGGGCCAATCCCAGAAACTTCTGCCAACTGTTCGGGAGTCGCTAAACGCAGATAGTCGATCGACCGAAAATGCGCTAACAACAGTTTTTGTCGGTGGTGTCCCAATCCGGGAATTTCATCAAGGCGCGATCGCTTCATTCTCTGGCTTCTTTGATCCCGGTGAAAACTCACAGCAAATCTGTGCGCCTCATCCCGCACCCGCCGCAATAATTGTACCCCTGGCTGCTCAGAATTAGTTGGCAGCGGCAAAGATTCCCCCGGCAAAAATATCTCCTCTCGCTGCTTAGCCAAACTAACAACCCGCAACTCATCTAGCAAATTCATCTCCCGCAAAACAGCCACAACTGCTGACAGTTGACCTTTGCCACCATCTATCATAATCAAATCCGGTTTGTCAGAAATAGTATGAGAAACCGAAGATAAACTACTGACTTCTTGCCGCAATCCTAAATTACTCAATTCATTTTCATTACTTTGATCCGTTAAATCCCGTACATTGTTCGTTGCCGAACTTTCTTTTTCCTTATTCTTGCGGAATCTCCTGCCGATAACTTCTGCTAAACTCGCAAAATCGTCAGAATGACCCGATTTAATTTCAGGATTCTTAATTTTGTAATGGCGGTAGTGTTGATTGGCCGGCAAACCATCAATAAATACGACGCGGGAAGCTACCGCATCCGAACCTTGGATGTGAGAAATATCGTAACCTTCTATGCGGTGCGGCAGTTCGGGCAAATCGAGCAGTTCTGCTAAATCTTCCATTGCTTGAGAATTGCGATCGCCCAATCTTTGCATTCTTGCCAATTCATACTCAGCATTGCGTTCCACCATCTCAATCAACTCCGCCTTAGTTTGGCGTTGCGGAGTCAAAATTGTCACTTTTCGTCCTTTACGATTAGTCAACCAATCTGCTAATATTTCCGCTTCTGGCAATTCGTACTGCACTGAAATTTCGCTGGGAATTTCTACGGATTCGACATTTTGATAATGTTCCTCCAACACCCGCTGCAAAATTGCCCCGGCATCTACCCCCCCTTCCCCACCTTGCCAAGGGGGAGAGGAAAGAGAAAGTTGAGATAACTCTTGCCCCCCTTTTTCTAGGGATTGAGATAACTCTTGCCCCCCCTTTGCAAGGGGGAGTTGGGCGGGTATTTCTGCAATAAATCCCAGTCTTCCGACTAATTGACCTGCACGAATCTGGAATAATTGAACGCAAGCGTGCTGAGTGCCGGCTGCAAGGGCGATCGCATCTCTAGAAACCGTATCATCCGGTAAAGACACTTTTTGACCAGCACTCAAAGACTGCAAACCCTTAATTTGATCTCGAATTCGCGCCGCAGTTTCAAAGTTTAAATCTTCCGCTGCTTGTTCCATTTGCGGTTCCAGAATATCCAGCAATTCCTGAGTCCTTCCCTGAAAAATCATCGCTACCTTTTGGATGATTTTGCGGTATTCTTCCGGCGAAGTTAGCCCTTGACAAACGCCGACGCAGCGGCCGATGTCGTAGTTCAAACAGGGACGGTCTTTAAACAGCGGCTGAGGGCGCTGTCGCAGGGGGAAAATCCGCTTGATTAAATGCAGCGTACTCCGTAGCGCACCTGTATCGACGTAGGGGCCGTAGTAGCGGTCTTTTGCACTGCTGGCGCGACGTTTGCGGGTGATGAAAATGCGCGGGTATTCTTCCGACCAAGTTATGCACAAATAAGGATATTTTTTATCATCCTTGAGGAGGACATTAAAGTAAGGTTGGTGCTGTTTTACAAGGTTTGCTTCTAATGCTAAAGCTTCCGCTTCTGTGTCGGTGGCGATGAATTCGATTTCCCGCACTTGCTGCACCATCAGTGCGATGCGGGCACTGAGGTTTTGGCTTTCGCGGAAGTAGGAACGGACGCGATTTCGCAGTTTTTTTGATTTACCAATGTAAAGGATGCGATCGCCCTCGTCTCGCATTAAGTATACACCAGGAACTGCCGGAATTTCTTTGAGGCGATTTTCCAAGCGTTCTGCATCTTTAATTAGCGGCAGTGTTTTGGTGGACGGCATATAAATTTGATATTTTCTGACTTATATCTACTATTGTAACGCTGTTATTCAAGTCAAGGGAATTAATCACAAGTCAAAACCGCAGATTTATTATCATCTACCTTATCCAACGGATATTTATCCTTAATAAATTCTTGCAGCAAATCAAAAAAAGTATCAAAAGCCTGACTTTCATCTGTTGAATAAAACAGAATAACTTTAGCCCAAGAAGCGGACGTGTTAACAGCAAATCTCTTTTGCAGCCAAGGCTGAAATTTTGCAAATTCTTCCTCTTGTTCTGTGAACGGGGTTTCGAGCAAATCGCGGGCGTGTTGATAGCCGCACAAGAACATAAATAAGTTGCTGATAGAAGGGGAACCGATGTACATTCCCGGTTTTTTTTGAATGCGATCGAGTAATTCGTAAAGTTTAGTCATTATTTATTCCTCCTTTATGTAAATTGATACAATTAAAAGCTTTCAATTTCTTCGAGAATAAACTGACCGCTCGGACAGTCAAAGTCTTCGATCCATTCTTCTCTAGTCAGTCCGGTTGTTGACAAATTATCAAACACTCGGTTGCGAACCTCAATACCGTAGTGTGTGCCATTCTGAGTAATCGGTGTTCTGCCTTCTTCCCACCGTTGACTAACTATAAAATATCCTCGTCCTACTAACTTTAGTTGAAGATGAGTTCCGTTAATACCGTTTGCTTTTAACCAATTTTTAATAGCTTCAGCACATTCAGCGCACTGCAATAGCTTAAAATTCCTGACAAGCGAGGCTATCTGTTTATAAATTTCTTCGTCAGAAAATTGTGGATTGCTTGGCATTAAATCATATCTCTACTTTACAATATCTGAGATAAAAATTTGCGCGTGCGTTCTTCTTTCGGCTGCTGAAAAAACTCTTCCGGCCCGGCTTCTTCCACTAAAACGCCGCCGTCCATCAATACAATGCGATCGGCTACTTCGCGCGCAAATCCGACTTCGTGAGTTACTACTACCATTGTAATTCCAGTTTCAGCCAAATTTCGCATCACATCTAAAACTTCTCGCACCATTTCTGGATCTAATGCTGATGTTGGTTCGTCAAAAAGCATAATTTTAGGCTGCATTGCTAAAGAACGTGCAATTGCTACCCGTTGCTGCTGTCCGCCAGATAGCTGTCCGGGATATTTTTGTGCTTGTTCCAAAATTCCCACTCTTTCTAACAGTTGCATTGCTGCTTCTTCGGCTTTTTTCTTGGGCCAGCGGCGCACCCATACGGGCGCTAGCATGACGTTTTGCAAGACTGATAGGTGGGGAAACAGGTTGAATTGTTGAAATACCATTCCTACTTCCCGGCGAATTGTCTCGATGTTCCGCAAGTCGTGGGAAAGTTCGATTCCGTCGATCGTTATTTTACCTTGCTGATATGCTTCTAAGGCGTTGAAAGTACGAATAAATGTGGATTTTCCCGAACCGGACGGGCCCATTATGACGACGACTTCGCCTCGGTTTACGTTCATGCTAACGCCTCGCAGTACGTGAAATTTTCCGTACCATTTGTGGACGTTTTCTGCTACGATTACTGTTTCGGGACTTGTGGATTGAGTTTCCATGATTTTTTTATTTGTTAACCGCTGATGAACGCAGATGAACGCTGATAGAGATTTGTGTTTAAAAATTGTCTAATGACTAATGACTAGCCTTCGGCTTCGCGAGCGGCTAAAATGACTGATGACTAGCCTTCGGCTTCGCGAGGGGCTAAAATGACGTTGGACTAATGACTAATGACTTTTTTCGAGACTGCGTTCTAGTTTGCGGCTAGCTAATGACATTGAATAGCAAAATACCCAATAAATTAGGCCGACGAAAATGTAAACTTCGGCGTACCTACCGATGTATGATGGATTTGCTAAAATTGCGCGGGATATTCCGATTAATTCTAACATTCCAAATAGCGCAAGTAGGGATGTATCCATGAATAATCCGATGAATTGACCGCCGATCGCCGGAATGACAGTTCGCAACGCTTGGGGTAGTACAATGAGAATTGTCAGTAGTGGTGTGTTTAGCCCGATCGCCCTTGCCGCTTCTATTTGTCCCCTGGGTACGGCTTGCAAGCCCCCGCGCACGTTTTCTGCCAAGTATGCCGCACTGAATAATGTTAATCCGGCGATCGCCCTTACGACTCTATCTAATTTGGGATATTCCGGCGGCAAAAATAATTGCAGCATCACTTGACCTAAAAACAAAATGCCAATTAATGGCAAACCGCGAACGATTTCAATATATAATGTTGAAAGCAGTTTGACGACTGGCAAAGAACTTTGTCTCCCCAGGGCTAGCAATACTCCCAAGGGAAAGGAAAGCACAATGCTGATTATTGCTAAAAACAGCGTCAACACTAAACCGCCCCAATCATTTGTCGAGACTTCTCTCAAACCTAACCCGCCTTTAATTAGCCACAAAATCAGCGGGAAGGATAAAGCCCAAATTCCTGGCATCCAACCCATGATTTTAGGGTTGATTTGTCTGGCGGTGACGTAGCCTGCAGTGGCTGCGATAATAATTCCTAAGAGATAGAAGCTAGAGGTTTGGTCGATCGGCGAAATTAGCGCACCGACAACCGCAGCAGCGAGTAAAATCAATGTAGGCGCATTCCAAAGTCGTTCTTCCCGCTGAATATTTCCCCAAGTCAAGCCTCCCAACAAAGCAATTATTCCCGCCACTATCCACAGCCGCCAGTAGGAATCGCTGGGAAATCTGCCCGCAAAAAATAGCGGTAAGTTGGCTTCTAATACCCGCCACTGAGCTTTTGTTGTAGCCCAAACGATAATTCCTTTGATAGTTTGGAAACCGACAATCAGACAAACTACTGTAAAAATGCAGTTGTACCAGGTACTAAATAGGTTTTTGCGCGCCCAATTCCAAGGTGTGGGCGATTCGGTGGGGGGAGGCGGTAGTACGGGGGTTTTTTCCATAATTCTTTAGTGGTTAGTCGTTAATTTCTAATTGCACTTATATCTAGCCTTTCTCAGTAACATTAGGTGCTAGGAGTGGGCATTGGGCGGAGCGAAGCGGAGGGATTGGGCCCAGCGAAGCGGAGGGATTGGGCGGAGCGAAGCGGAGGGATTGGGCAAACCTCATTTTATTGAGAACCGCTATACTAAAATTTCTAAAATTTTGACGGCTTTCTAGTTCCTGTTCGTTCGCAAACAAATTAGCAGTTTCAGAATAACTTAATTGAAATGTTTTTAAGACGCTGCTTAAACTGAAGTCACTTTAAGCCATTTGATTTGCCTTATTGTAAGCAAAATTAAGTTTTTATCTTTCCTTGAGTTGTACGGTTTGATTGTACCAATTCATGAATAGAGAAACTATTAAACTAATTGTTAGGTATGTTACCATGATAATTAGCATTGCTTCGATCGCCCGACCGGTCTGATTCAACGTCGGAGAGCCCACCACAAAGTAAACGTCGGGATAAGCAACCGCAACTGCTAAACTTGAATTCTTAGCTAAATTCAAATACTGACTGGTTAAAGGCGGCACTATCACCCGCAAGGCTTGTGGCAAAATTACCATCCGCATCGCGGTTCCCGATTTTAGTCCCAAAGATTTTGCCGCTTCCCACTGGCCTCGGGATACTGACTGAATTCCGGCGCGGACAATTTCTGCAATGTAACTCCCAGTATACAAGCTGAGTCCTGTTACTAAGGCTGCAAATTCTGGAGTTATTTTTAATCCTCCTTGGAGTTGCAATGCTGGTGTCAGGCGGGGAAAATCTAGGCGCAAAGGCAGATTTTTGGTGATAATTAAAGCTACGATCGCACTTAGCCCGATCGCACCTGCCGCCCAAAATAACTGTCTTCCCGGCTTCGCTGTTTCCAGCATCACCCGCCCCCGCCACATCCACAGCCCCGCCGCAGCCAAAACTCCAACAGTTAACAAAATCAACCAAATCTCAAAACCGGGCAAAGGTGCAGGCAAAGGTACAGCAATACCGCGATTGGTCAAGTAAATCGGCCCTTTCATCTGCGGGTTATCTTCCAGTTTTGGCAGGGAAATGAACACTGCGAAATACCAGAAAAATAATTGCAGTAATAACGGCGTGTTTCGCAGAATTTCTACGTACAAAGCAGCCAAATTCCGCAGCAACCAGTTGTCGGAAAGGCGCGCAATTCCTACCGTCACACCCGCAATTGTTGTGAAAACAATCCCCAGGCCCATTACCCGCAACGAGTTGATTAAACCGACAAAATAAGCTTGTCTGTAGGTGTTTTCGGGACTGTAGGGAATTACGCTTTCGCCGATATCGAAGGATGCTTGGGAATTGAGAAAGTCAAATCCAAATTCAATCCCTAGTTGCGCGTAATTGGCGCTGAGATTGTCCCAAAAAATGGCGATGACAGTTATTACTAAAATTAGGGCGATCGCCTGTCCGGCTATTTTCCACAAGCGATCGTCTCGCAGCAGTGTTGATAACTCTTGAAATTTGGATGATTTCTTGGATTGGCCCGGTTGAGGTTCTGTATTCATAATTTTTTAATGTAGAGCGAACTAGACTTGAATTGCATAAATCTTTGATTGATAGATCTACCGCAGGTGCAAAGCAGATGCAACCGACGATAAACGCAGATAATTTCAAGTCTTGAGAGCCAATGAATGACAGAGGTCTACTATACAGAGAATTACGCACCAATAGCCCAGAAACCGGGTTTTTCAAGCGGTAAAGAGCAAGCGTCAAATATTTGCGTAAAAAACCCGGTTTCTGGGACGAAGCGCGTTTAAGTCCTGATGAAATTAACGGAAGGGTGGCGAGTAAAGCAAACCGCCATCTTTCCAGAGTCTGTTTTGACCTCGGTCTAACTTAAGTGTACTTTTCGGGCCGAGGTTGCGATCGTATATTTCCCCGTAATTCCCCACTTTTTTAACAACGCGGAGAGCGAAATCGTCCGAGAGTCCGAAACCTTTACCTAAGTCTCCTTCTTTTCCTAGCAAACGTTTGACGTTCGGATCTGTAGTGCTTGCTGCAATTTTATCTACATTTTCTGAATTAATTCCCAAATCTTCAGCTTCAATCGCCGCAAAAATAATCCATCTCACCGCATCCGCCCATTTCGCATCGCCGCTTTTTACCGCTGGGGCTAAGGGTTCTTTTGACATCACTACCGGCAAAATCACATTGTTCTCGGAATTCGGTAGAGTTGTGCGCTTAGAAAGAAGTTGCGATCGATCGGAAGTAACACCTTGACAGCGACCTTCTTGATAGGTAGCAAAGGTAGCATTCACATCTTCAAACACGACAGGAGTGTATTTGACTCCTAATTTTCGCATTTGGTCGGACAAATTTTGTTCGTTGCTCGTACCTGTCTGCACGCAGATAGATTTGCCGGCAAAATCTTTTAAACTTTTGATGCCGCTGTCTTTTTTGACCATGATGCTTTGAGAGTCATAAAAGACAATTGGCGCAAATTCCAGTCCCGTAGTGCTGTCGCGACTGGCCGTAAAGGTGGTATTTCGGCTGAGAAGGTCGATTTCTCCAGATTGCAAAACTGTAAATCTATCTTTGGCGTTGAGCTTTCGGTATTCGACTTTTTCGGGATCGTCAAATATTGCCGCCGCCACCGCCCTGCATACATCTACATCGAGTCCCGAATATTTACCTTTTTCGTCTACAAAGCTAAAACCCGGTAGTTCGCCGCTGACGCCACAAATGAGTTTGCCGCGGCTGACAATAGTATCTATCCGGCTGGAACCTTGTTGCGATTTGCCTTCACCAGAATTTGTCGCTGTATTTTGTCCGGTTTGTGCCGATCGATCCCGACAAGATGCTAGCGGTGCGACTAATAACACGCTTGCTAGCAACAGAAATCCCCATTTACGCATAGATTTTAGTAGAACGCTTTCCTGACGATCCTACCTTGTCGCTGTCGATAACTTTGCCGATCGCCCATTTACAACATCGGGCTGCTTCAAATTAGCTGTTGTGAACCGCGACAACTCCACGCAAACCAGCCGATCTTTTTGAGCCGGCTGCGGGCGATCGCCCTTCTCTACAATATTTATCCAATTTTGATTTAATCGGCTCAGAACTGATCGGGGGCCAAACGCTCCTCAGCTAAATCGCGAATTAGCGACAGCCGAGACTCGATGTACTCGTTCAACACATCTGTTTCATTGCCATTGAGCGCAGAATTTGCCTTTAACTGCTTCAGCAGCCACTGTACCAGGGTGTCATCGTCTAAATTGACTAACAGAGTGGCTTGGGTGGTCTCAATTAACGACCAGAGTTGACGTAACATGATTGGAGTCATAAAACCTCCTCAAGCGTAAATACGCAGTTAATGGGTTGGGCGGACGAAAATCCGATCTTAGTCTTTCAAGCCGATATACGAAAAGTATCTTTTGAGCGATCGGCTTAATGATTATTTTATATTTCACCACAATAACTCAATTTAGTAGTGTCAAAAGCTACAACACACAAGATGTTATAAGAGTTCCTAATCTCGTCACATAGAAATAAATATCTTGATAAAAAGTTAAAAATCTTTACAGGCTACCCATCGCAGGGACTAATAGGAGATGTTCGCGATCGGGCCACTTCTGCATAAAATCAATCAAGTCCTAGGTTGCGTCGCCTAGCGAAAATCCCTAAACATATCCATAATCTCATAGATCCGCACCTTGCCAACTATCGCCCGTGCAAAAAACCCAACACTTCTTTTGTAGCCAAACTATCATGATTTTTTAGGCCTGGGCACTCCTACAAATACTGTAGAACCTATTACTGACCAGCCGTCCACTTTTCAACCCTCGCCAGAATTATTTCTAATTCAGCGATGATTTTCGTTGCACCCTCCAAATCATTAGATTCGGCCAGATTTTGAAGCTCAGCAGCCAAATCCGGCATTCGCCGCACCGCCGCCGTAGCGCTGACACCTTTAATTTGATGCGCGTGGCGGGCCAGCGCCTGCACATCTCCCGAAGAAATCGCCCCCTTAGCTGCTTTTAAATAACTGTCAGTATCCACCACAAAAGTTTGCAAAATTTCCAGCTCAAAATCTAAATCAGCGCCAGCAATTTCGTGCAAACGCGCCATATCCACTACAGATTCTAGATCCGCTGCAGAGTTTTCGAGTTCCTCGCCCTGAAACTTGGGACTTTCAATTTTTAACTTTACCGACCAATTTTCGAGTACAGATTTTAACTTTTCGATCGAAATAGGTTTGCTAATATAATCGTCCATCCCCGCCGCCAGACACTTTTCCCGATCGCCCTTCAAAGCATTCGCCGTCATCGCAATCACCACCGTATGAAGCTCCAACTCCCCCAAACCAGCAGCGCCTGTCGCTTCCAGACGGCGCAATTCCCGCGTCGCTTCGTAACCGTCCAAAACCGGCATCTGACAGTCCATCAACACAATGTCATACTTTTTGAGAGTCAGCATCGATAGCGCCTCAGCACCGTTATTCGCCACATCCGCAGCGCATCCCAAAAGTTTGAGTTGATTCAAGCCAACTTTTTGATTGATCGGAGTATCTTCAACTAACAAAATCTTCAAGCTGGCTAACTCCCGATTGTCAACAACTGAGGGTTGATTATTGGTGGGATTTGCCAGCGACAGATCGATTTCAACACTAGGGGCGATCGCATTCACCAAACAATCAAACAGCCGATGAGCTTTCACAGGTTTAGTTAAATAGCCGCTAAAACCGATATCTACCAAACGTTTCGCCTCCGATATCTGAGTAATAGAAGTCAACACCACCCAATGCGTTTGCTGCATAGCCTGCTCAGCAATCATCAAACGTTCCAGACTTCCCGCCACCATTTCCGGTAACTGAATATCAACCAAAACAATAGCGTAAGGAGAATTAATGCTGACAGCTTTGTACAGAGAGGCGATCGCCATCCAACCGTTCTCAACCTCGTCAACTTCCATTCCCCACAAAACAGCCATTTTCAGCAGCACTTTTCGCAATGTCGGCTTATCGCTAGCAACTAACATTTTTCGTCCCGCCAACACCGTTTGCAAATTCACGTCGCACGCTGTCCTCGCAGTCAAATTTTCCTTAACAGCCGGCACAGTAAACCAAAAAGTTGAGCCTTGACCAAGCGTGCTTTCCACGCCTATTTGACCCCCTAGCAACTCCACCAACTGCTTAGAAATAGCCAGACCCAAACCTGTGCCGCCGTATTTTCTTGTCATAGAAGCATCAACTTGGGTAAAAGATTGAAACAGCTTTTTTTGGTCTTCTTTCGTAATTCCAATTCCTGTATCGGTGACTTTAAACAGCAGCAACAGCGAGCGATTGCTTCCGAGTTTTAACGGCTGCATATTCTCTAAATTTTTACGAACGGCACTGTCTGCCACCAACCCCGGAGGCCTGCCAGTAGAAACTTCAATTACTACTTCTCCTACTTCGGTAAACTTAATCGCATTGTTGATTAAGTTAGTGAGAATTTGCCGCAACCTCGCTGCATCGCCTCTAATTTGCAGCGGCACGTCGCTGTCAATCAGCGCCACCAATTCTATACCTTTTTCTTGTGCGGGAGTTGCCAACAAATCCAGCACTTCATCCAAACAGATACTGAGATCAAATTCGATAGTTTCCAAGCGCATTTCTCCGGCTTCCAGTTTGGAGAGATCGAGAATATCATTAATGATTGATAGCAAATTTTGGCTGCTGAGTTTCAGCGTCTGTACAAAGTCTAGCTGTTCGGGAGTGAGATTTGTTTTCAGCAGCAAATCAGTCATTCCCATCACTCCATTCATCGGAGTGCGGATTTCGTGACTCATATTTGCTAAAAATAGCGACTTCATTCTAGAGGCTTCTAGGGCTGCTTCTCGGGCCTGCTGGGCTTGTTCAAACAGAGTAGATTGCTGAATGGCGATCGCCAACTGCACGCTCAACCTTCCCAGCAAATCCACCTCAGAATCAGTCCAAGCGCGCGGGCCACCGCACTGGTGAGCAACCAGCAATCCCCACAATCGATTTTGACTCGCTTCCAAACTCCCCATCGGCGACCCTATTCTGGGAGTTTCCGGCGGATATTCTGTTGCCAACTCCTGACTTTCATCGCCGATAAAAATTGGTACAACTAAATTAGCCTTTACCTGCCAACTAACCAGAAAATCTCGGTGGATGTCGCTCAAACTGGCGGTATAAATATCTGCCCTTGCTTGAATTTTTCCGGCGCGGTATAGCGATAGATAACTTTCGCCAAAAGATATTTCTGGAACTTTTATGCCCAGCAACGGCATCCAATCATCCCCTACAGATTCCACAACAACACTCGCTGTTTCCTCGGAATCAAAACGATAAATTACCGCGCGATCTGTTCCCAGCAATTGCCGCACCTCTTGTACAGCAGTGCTCAGAGTTTGAGTGAGATTGAGAGACTGCCGGACTCGCTGGGCGATCGCCGAAACTAGCCGTTCTTGTTCTGCTTGTTCCCGCAGCATTCTCTCAGCTTGCTTGCGTTCAGTCACATCGCGAATTACCGCAGCAAAGCACAATGGTTCGCTTCTTTGAGGATGCTTTACCAGAAAAGCATTTATCACCACATCTATGCGTTTTTGGCTGTGGAAGTTCTGCATTTGACCTTCACCTTGCCACTGACCGTCACTGAGCATTTTGGGCAAAATTTCTTGAGTAAATTCTTGTTTAAAAGTGTGACCTATATAATCCCAGATCTCCGTATAAAGCATTTCCGAAAGCGGATCTACACCAACCATTTTGCGTCCGGCTTCGTTGACAAATAGTGTGTGGCCTTCGAGAGTAGCCATACCGATAAAATCGCTGCTATTTTCAATCAACGACACAAATTTTTGCCGTTCTTCTTCTTCTTTTTTGCGTTCGGTAATGTCGCGCTTGACGCAGACGTGACAAATTATATCGGCGCTGTTGTTCATCACAGAGTATGCCGCTACGTCGATCGCCAGCGTGCGACCTTTTTTAGTAGAATTAGTAATTTCGCCCCGAAAAGTTCCTGTTTTCGCTAAATTTTTGGTAATTGCCGAAAAGCGCTCCTCCGCCACCAGCGGTGGCGCTTCTGCTTCTAATTCTGCGTCTGTGTATTCTAGCAGCGATTGGTGAGCGCGATTTTGTTCCAGAAAAAACCCATCAGCATCGATAATTACGATCGCATCGTTGGAGTTTAAAAATATTTCTCGATAAAGTTTAAGTTTGTCCTCAGCTCGCTTGCGTTCGGTGATATCTCTTTTGACGCTGACGTAACAAACCACATCCCCAGCATCATTGAGAACCGCAAAAGCCGAAAGTTCCGCCTCAAAGATTCCGGCTTGTAAAGCCTTAACACAGGTTATTTCGCCTCGATAACTCCCTGTTTCGGCTAAGCTTTGCAGCAGCGACGCAAAAGCCGGTTCTCCCATGTGAATCGCAGGGGTTTTTCCCCACAATTTCGATGAACTGTAACCCAGCAAAGCTGTGTGAGCTTGATTTGTTTCTAAATAATAGCCTTGGGGGTCTAAAATGGCGATCGCATCGTTAGACTTTAAAAATATTTCTTGATAAAGTTGCAGTTTTAATTCCGCTTGTTTGCGATCGCTAATATCCGTGAACAAGCCGTAGTAAACTATCTCCCCCGATTCTTGCATTTCCGGTTGAGAAGCTCCTTGCATCCATTTCAGTTTTCCCGACGGAGTAACAATTCTGCCTTCCCACCGCCAAGGCTGCAAACTTTCAGCAGAAATCTGCACCGAGTTGACAAAATCATCTCGATCTTCGGGATGAATCATGTCAACAATTACATTAAAATCTTGCTGAGCCACCTCTGGTTCTATTT
Organism: Microcoleus sp. B4-D4; assembly: GCF_036705185.1. Lineage (NCBI taxonomy): Bacteria > Bacillati > Cyanobacteriota > Cyanophyceae > Oscillatoriales > Microcoleaceae > Microcoleus > Microcoleus sp. B4-D4. The sequence continues at coordinate 35,879 of NZ_JAUBTX010000027.1, forward strand.
CATACAATTCTCGACAGCCCGCGCTCACAAACGAGAAGGTCATCGAACCGTCTGGCTGCAAGTCAACTTGATATACCGTACCAGGTACGCTAGCAGTAATTTTTTGCAGTTTGGCTTGGCTTTGATTTCTGGCTTCCTCTGCGGCAGAGTGTTCTAAAATTTCCCGATAAATACCCAAAACCCCAAATATATTGCCCTCCGCATCCCGCAGCGGCAGTTTTTGGGCGTCAAAAAAGTGTTGTCTGTCGCCTCCAAAGACGATCGCCTGGTAGGGATTGCGAACCATCTCCCCGGCGAGTACAGCTCGATCTTCCTCGCGAATGCCCCTAACAAAGCCTTGGCGATCGCCAAATACGGCTGCTGCTGAAAATCCTAATTCAATGTCATCTTTTCCGAGAATTTCTTCAACATTTTTTCCTAAATATTGCGCCAAAATTTGATTAACAAAAATGTATTTAAAATTTCGATCTTTTGCAAAAACTATGTCCGGCGCACAGTCCGCCAAAGCCCGCAATACGAATTCTTTAGTTTCCTCACCGACGGCAAAATTATCTCGATCTTTTTCCTTGACATTCGGCTTTTTAGCTGCTAAATTAATCAAAGATGTTGCACAAATTTGAGCGACAGTTTGGAGCAAACAAAGGTGTTCAATATTAAAAGCAGTTGCCTGCTCTGCACCGATAAAAAATACTCCCAACAATTCTTGACTTTCATCTTCGTTAGCTGGTGCCATCAAGACAGACTTAAACTGACCGATTGGTGGCAAAGCGATGTTGTACGCCCAGTCCCGATTTCCAGCGAGCCATTCAACGCGGGCTGCTTGCAATCGTGCTTTAATTTTGGCTTTGGTGCGAGCAGTTAAAGGGTTTGACAGTGGTTGGAGGTATAGTCGATCGTCCGGTAGCGTCAAAAGTTCGTTAGCGTTAGCGAAGCGATCCGAAGGAAAGCCCGCCCCTACGGTGGCTGGGCCCTCGAAGAGGATAGTCTCCGCAGGAATCAGACGCCCGATATGTTCGATACACGCAGACCAAATTTCCTCAGCAACCGTGGCAAGTTGTACTTTCACGGTAAGTTCGTTGAGAACTTGCAGTTCAAAAGTACGCTGGCGGACTTGTGCTTTGAGGCTGGCGGCTAGGATTTGCATAGTGCTCACCACACAGGTTTCCTTATATTATAATTATTGATTTTCAAACTTTTTTAAACAATAATTTTAAAATATATCCGGCGAAAAGACAACTTTTTTAGATTTAAATTACCTTCATTCGTCACAAAATAAAAGCGCGATCGGGAGCGAAGCAGCAGTGCAAGACACCTGCTTCGCTCCCGCTGCAAAGTTGAAAAGTGAAATTATCCCATCAAAATCACGTTATCAATAACGTGGATGACACCATTTTCAGCTTCGATATCTGCCGCGACAACAGTAGCGTTTTTCACTTCAAAACCGTCAGAACAATCAATTTTAATTGGCGAACCTTCTAAAGAAGTAACAAAACCGAGTTTTGCCAAATCAGCCTTCATAAACTTGCCGGAGACGACGTGAAACATCAAAATTCTGCTCAATTGGGGGACATTCTGCACTAGCGTAGTGATAGTTCCCGGTGGCAATTTCGCAAAAGCATCGTCAGTGGGTGCAAAGACCGTGAAAGGCCCCGGACTTTTGAGTGCATCTACTAAATTAGCTACTTGCACCGCTGTTACCAGGGTTTGGAATGAACCCGCACCTACGGCAATATCCACAATATCAGGCATTTTGTTCTACCTCGTTTGGCAAAAAAGTTCTATTAAGTATCGTAAACTGATGCGGGCAAGAATACCTACTGTCTTTACTAAAAAATTGGTAATTCGTTGAGGTGCTGGGATTTATCTCCTCTCTTATTTTGCGGACACAAGTCCGAACGATCGAACCTCACAATGGTTATTTTATAGGCATCATATTATTAACTAATATGTAACTTAGTCGCGAGGCAATTTAAGATCCCTACAAGATTGCTGGCGGTTATGACACCAAAAGCTTTGTTTCTAAATCTGTTATTTCTAAATTTAAATTCTCTCCTTTATGAAGATTGAAGCTGCCATACAGAATAGAAATCTCAAAAATATCCGTATGAATTAAAGCTGCTTGACGGTGTTCGTCTTCACCCAAATGAATGCCAATTAAATCAGCTTCAGGTTCTTGTACATCTTCAGGATGAAACACTTCCCAACTGACATCTCGGCAGTCATGAAATACTATGGTATAAGGCAAGCGATCACCTGTAGGATCGTAAATACATTGAAATAAAATTTCATTTCCCCACAAAGAGACATTGACATTGGTTACGAGGGATGTCAGTCCACCTAAATTAAGTAAGTTGTAGTCATCCGGCATACTAATTCCTCACTTTTTCTCCAGTATTGTGTGTACCCAGAATTGGGTTGCCAAATTCATCGCGTGTTTTGATCGAACTGCCGTCTTTATCAAGACGCAAACCTTTGTTTATTCTTCTGCCATCTGAACCGTATCTAGGAGCGGGGATGCGTATAACTTCACCATCAATACGAATATGGACTCGCGAACGATCGGCAAATTCGTATTCAAGATAACCACCTTTAGTAGGTCGGATTTCTGCACCCAGTCCGCGCAAAAAGTCATCGACTTCTTGGCGAGTCATTCCGGTTAAGTCTCCAAATTCCGATGCAGTTCCATGTCCTCCAACTCCCTGACTCGGCACGCCAGTCTCCCCACCAACCATTGCTGATTTGAGTTTAACACGGTTGGAAGAAGGAAGTTCGGCAACGAGCAATGTACGTAACGGATGTAACTGATGTAAGTCCGTCGGAAGATGGAAGAAGGAAGTTCGGCAACGAGCAATGTACGGGATGTAACGGATGTAAGTCCGTCCGAAGAAGGAAGAAGGAAGAAGGAAGAAGGAAGAAGGAAGAAGAAGGAAGAAGGAAGAAGGAAGAAGGAAGAATTATTCCTTAAACTCGCAATTTTCAATTTTCAATTTTCAATTACCAATTACCCAAAGAATAGGGGTACGCACTGCGCCCCCTATTAATAAACTAACTAAAGTGGTAAAGAATTATTGATTAGCCGAGTTGAACTTTAACCACGCGGTTCTTTTCTGCTTCCGCCTTTGGTAAAGTCAAGTTCAAAATCCCATTTTTGTACTCAGCTTGTACGCTGTCATTTTGAACTCGTGCGGGTAGGGGAATCACCCGGCGGAAGGAACCGTAGCGAAACTCTGAACGGGTTATGCCTTTATCTTCGCTCTTGATTTCCGATCGCCTTTCGCCACTAATAGCCACCGCTTCTGCGGTTACTTGTACGTCCAAATCCTGAGCTTCCATTCCTGGGATTTCTAACTTAAGGTGGATGGCTTCGGGAGTGTCATTGAGTTCGGCGGGGGGGACAAAAGCTAGGCCGTTAGATGGGCGATCGGTCGCTGGTGTCAAGCTATCAAACAACCGATTCATTTCTCGCTGCAAGGAGTCCATTTCTCGCAAAGGTTCCCAACGAATAAGTGCCATAATTGATACCTCGAATCTCTTACGTTGTTAGAGGTTGAGAAACACTTGACTCAACCTGTATTTAATATATTCCTGCTTCCGCAACAGCGATATTCGGTTTTCCGCAAAAAGGGCGATCGCATTTCCGAACATTGGCGATCGTACTGCTAAATCATTACAGGCGCAGGTATCCGAGGGAGCCACAGCTAAATAATGTTAAATTTGAGATTGCTCTGCTTTTTCTCAAGTCGGTCAATCCCACCGCGAATGCTGATAAGAAGCGTAGGTATCAAACAAAGCACCAACCAAACCAAAAGCTAGACCGATCGCCAAAACACCCTGGAGAGGAGAGCCGCTGCCGAAAGTAGCTAAGAACTGTAAAATCATGTTTTCTCCAGAACGACCGAGCCCTTGGAAGCCAGGGACGAGGCTAATCAGCGCACAGCCAGTCAATCCCGCGCCGATCGACAATAAGGGAGCGACAAAGCTCAACAGGCCCGTCAGCAGTAAAGAGCGAAGAAAATTAGGAAATATGCTCATAAGAGTCAGTAAATTCAGCTAAACTGCCGAAAGGTGCAAGTAAACAAAACTTGTCTTTTTCTACGATAGGCAGCGATCGCCCTCCGCAGCCAATTCTGTCAAAAATCTTAAATCTTAGAGAAGAAACTTGTTTAAGATTTGTAGATAGATTTCATTTTTGGCAGTTGTTCTACAGTCAAAATCCCTTGAGCACAACTACACAGTCGAGCCTCAGTTTGTGGAGTAAGCGGTTGTTCGCAGCAATTTTATTGGGCGGCCAAGTCATGCTGCACCTGCTGACGCGCAAAATTAACCGCCGCAACACCCTCGACCAAATGGCAGCAGTTGGCCCGGAATCGCTGTTGATTGCTTTGCTGACTGCTGGTTTTGTCGGCATGGTATTTACTATTCAGGTAGCGAGGGAGTTTATTAACCTCGGTGCCGGCAATGTCGTCGGTGGCGTTTTGGCTTTGTCTTTGACTCGCGAACTCGGCCCCGTTTTAACGGCGGTAATCGTGACGGGACGAGTAGGTTCGGCTTTTGCGGCGGAAATCGGCACAATGCAAGTCACAGAGCAGATAGATGCCCTGCTGATGCTCAAAACAGACCCGATCGACTACTTAGTAATTCCCCGCGTCATTGCTTGCTGCTTAATGCTGCCAATTCTGACAATATTGTCCCTAGTCACCGGCATCATCGGCGGGCTGCTGATTGCAACGACAATGTACGGCATCTCTCAAACAGTGTTTTTAGAATCTGTCCGCCATTTCCTGAGTCTGTGGGATATTTGCAGCGCAGCAATTAAGGCTTTTGTGTTCGGTGCTTTGATTGCTGTAATCGGTACTAGCTGGGGTTTGACCACCACCGGCGGCGCAAAAGGTGTGGGCCAATCGACTACTACAGCGGTGGTGACGGCTTTGCTGGCGATTTTTGTGGTTAACTTTTTGATGACTTGGATCATGTTTCAGGGGACGGGCTCTAGCGTACTCAAAGGCTTGTAAGCTAGGAAACAGATAAAATATGAATAATTGGCAACATTCGTTTATGTACCTTTGATTTAAACCTGTGAATACAACCGCCTCTGCGACCGCGCCCACAAATACGATCGAGCTCGCCCCGAGTTTTGCGATTCCCCTAGTGCTGGTACTGGCCGCCGTACCGCTGCTGTTCGTGCAGAAGTGGGCGAGTTTGCCGCTTTCGCTGTTCGGCTTGTTTCTGATGTACCAAGCCGCCACCATCCGGCTGCAATTCACCGCAACGGATTTGGACATTTATCGATCGCAAAACTTAATCCGCCGCTTTCCTTACCGAGAATGGCAAAATTGGCGGATATTTTGGCCCGCGCTGCCGATTTTGTTCTATTTCAAAGAAATTAACAGCATTCACTTTCTGCCGGTTCTGTTCGATCGTAAAATGCTACAGACCTGCTTAGAACAGCGCTGTCCCCGTCAAGACTAAAAAAGTTGTTAATTTAAAATATTTAGCTTTTCCGTGCCCTCGGCCGAACAAAATTTCCCATGAATTCAGACGAATCTCCAACCCAAAAACCTCAAGAAACAGCCGCCGCTGACGGCGAACTAAACTTATCTGTGCATGAGACGGAGTACCAACTTCCATCTCAGATACCGTCCAAGCCGATCGCTCTTAACAAACCTGCCGCCCAATTCCCGCCAGAAACAGACCCCTGGGCCGAGGAAGAGGCCGAAATCGCCGATGAAGCGGACGCAGCAAGCGCGATCGACCAAATTCAGCCAGAAACAGACGATCGCTCTTTTGAAAGCGCGTTAGCGAAGCCCTCGAAGAGGATCGGTCGAATCGAGCCAGAAACAGACTCCCAGCCAACAGCAACCGCCGCAACGGTGACAGAAATTTCAGAAAATGTTACCGAAAATGTGGCAGATCGAGTTCAAAAATTGCTCCAGCAAGAACAAAATTTGACAGAAAAAATTGCGGCGCTGGAAGCCGACAAAGCCCAAGCATTAGAAGCGTTGAGCGAGGCTCAATCATCGATGGGGCGTTTGGTACAAGACGGCTTGATTCAATTAGACAAGCGCAAACAAACCCTACAAATCGAAATAGAAAAACTCGAACGCCGGCGCGATCGAATTCAAAAGGAAATGCGGACAACTTTTGCAGGCGTTTCCCAAGACTTAGCAATCCGAGTCCAGGGTTTCAAAGACTATCTAGTCGGAAGTTTGCAGGATTTGGCCGCCACTGCGGAACTCTTAGATTTGACACCGCCAATCCAAGAAACGCCCAAGCAAATGTATGCGGACGAATCGGAATCCTCAGCACCAGTAAATCTGAGATTTGCCGAACCAGGATTTCAAGAACAAACCAAACAAATTCGCCGCATCCTCGACCAATATCGCACCCTCCCGGACTACTACGGCCCAGCTTGGCAACTCCGCCGCACCTTTGAACCCATCCACGCGGAACGAGTCTCTAACTGGTTTTTCACCCAAGGAGGAAGGGGCGCTTTGCGAACTATGGGTTCGCGCTTGCAAAATATCTTGATTACTTCGGCGATTGTTTCTGTCCTCAGAAGCGTCTACGGCGCACGGGTGCGGACTTTGGTGCTCGCCAACAGTCCCGAACGTTTGGGAGAGTGGCGCAGGGGTTTGCAGGACTGTTTGGGGATTACTCGCAGCGATTTTGGCCCGGAACGCGGCATTATTATGTTTGAGTCTCCCGAGGCTTTGGCTCAAAAAGCCGATCGACTGGTGAAAGATGGCAATTTGCCGCTAATTGCGATCGATGAAACTGAGGATTTAATTAGTTTGTCAATGCTGCAATTTCCGCTGTGGCTGGCCTTTGCTCCAGATCCGCAAAGTTTGATGGTTCCTAAAGATTTTTGAATGGGTAATTAGTAATTAGAAACGGGTAATGGTAATCGGTAATTGCTGATTGGACAAGCAAAAAACACACCATACCCGGCAGGGGCGGGTTGAGTTCAGAATCTATGAAACAAGCAACTCGATGAGGCAAAATCCGCCCTCTCTTTATGAAGGTAAAAAAACACATTTGCTATGGCAAATTGTAAAAATACACGAAGATTAAATTAAAACATGACTAGCTGGATAGTTTTAAATGGCGCACTTTTAATAGCAGCTTATCTGCTGGGTTCAATTCCGACTGGGTACACCCTGGGTAAATGGATGCTGGGAATTGATATTCGAGAGGTGGGTTCTGGTTCGACTGGCGCGACTAATGTACTGAGGACTTTGGGGAAGGGGCCGGGGTTGGCGGTGTTGCTGGTTGATGTGTTGAAGGGCGTAAGTGCGATCGTCCTAACCCGCTACATTTACTCTCTAGATTTTACCAGTCAGCTAGCGATCGGCGCAGGTTTAGAAAATACTGCCACTGTCATCCCTTGGATGGCAACTTTAACAGGCTTGTTTGCTGTTTTGGGCCACAGCAAGTCTATCTGGCTGGGGTTTACCGGCGGTAAATCTGTGGCTACGAGTTTGGGAGTTTTGCTGGGTTTGTATTGGCCAGTTGGTTTGGGAACTTTAGGGATTTTTGGAATTGTTTTTGCAGTGTCCCGAATTGTTTCTTTAAGCTCGATTATCGGAGCAATTAGCGTTGCTGGATTGATGTTTGCTTTACATCAGCCGCTGGCTTATGTATTGTTTGCAATTGCGGGCGGTGTGTTTGTGATTGTGCGGCACCGCAGCAATATTCAGCGCTTGTTGAACGGTACTGAACCGAGGATTGGAGAGAAATTGGAAACAGCAGCTAGCGATCGATAATCATATCATGTCCGGTTGATGACCATAACAAAAACCCTTCGTTCTTAGTGCGGACTTTACTGATTGCGGTCAATCGAACGGACATGATGTAATACTAATTCCGGTTGCACGGTCAGGTGATTGTTGACTGTTGACTGTTGACTGTTGACTGTTGACTGTTAACGGGCGGGTCGAAAAAACTGAATGGTTGAGTGTGAACTGTTGACTCGATTTTATAATTCCAATGCTACCGGATTTGATGTATAGCGGTTCTCACAAAAATGAGGTATGCCCTATGCCCTATGCCCTATGCCCTATCCCGGATAGTACCTCATCTTTCTGAAAAAGGTTGTAACACCTATTTTCCTAATTCTTGAGAACGCAAATAAGCCGCTTTGACTGCTTCGATCGTAGCAGATCGAAAGCCATTACTTTCTAATTTAGCAATTCCAGCAATAGTTGTGCCGCCGGGACTTGTCACTCGATCTTTTAATTCGGCGGGGTGCATTCCTGTTTCTTGTAATAGCTTAGCTGTACCGAATACAGTTTGGATTGCTAATTGAGAGGCGATCGCCCGTGGAAGACCTGCACAAACTCCGCCATCTGTCAAGGCTTCGATAAAAATTGCCACATAACCGGGACCGGAACCGGAAAGCCCAGTCACCGCATCCAGCATACTTTCGGGAACTTCCACGACTTCTCCCACAGCGCCAAAGATGCGTTTTACCAATTCTAAATCGGTTGGTTGCACGAGTTTGCCAGGGGCGATCGCGCTCATTCCCGCCCCCACCGTCGCCGGAGTATTCGGCATCACCCGCAGCACTCCCCGCCCAGGGAAAGCCGGTTCTAGCTTGCTGAGCGGGACTCCTGCTAAAATCGATACTATCAACGCTTCGGGCTGGGAATTAGCCGTTTCTCCATTATTTGCTTGTTGGCGATCGATCGCCACAGCCAACTCCAAAGCTACCGTATCAAACATTTGCGGTTTAATCGCCAAAAACAGCACTTCTGTAGCGGTAGCAACTTCTAGATTGCTTGCTGTTGTAGCGATTCCGTAGGTTTCCGTCAAAAATTCGCGCCGTTGGGGTTGCGGATCGCTGACCAATATTTCTGAGGGTAAATAAACTTTTTGTGCTATGAGGCGCGACAGGAGAGCTTCTCCCATTACCCCGCCGCCGATCGTACCAAATTTGATGTTAGTCATTAGTCAGTTGTCAGTTGTCAGTTGTTAGCTAATGTTAGTGAACTACTCAGCGCTGATGCTATCGCATACAGCGTGGGCTTCTGTCTTCGCAGGGGAGTGCCTCAGATTGGACTTACGCCCCACCTTTGGACTTACCTTCCCTCCAACAGCAGAAACGGCTGTTCCATCCGTCTTTAGCATTCTGATACCTTCATTCCTGATATTTGTTGCAGCATTGCCATCTCTGTCGTGATGAGTGCCACAGTAAGAGCAAGTCCACTCGCGCACATCTAAAGACATTTCCGAGACTTGATGCAAACAAACTGAACAGGTTTTAGAGCTAGGGAACCATCGATCAATTTCTACTAACTTACCGCCTTTGCGGTCTAATTTGTAGCTCAGGAAATTGACAAAAATTCCCCAACCAGCATCAGAAATAGCTTTAGCTAAGCAATGATTACGAACCATGCCTTTAACATGAAGATTTTCTACTATGACAACTTGGTTTTTGTTGACCAGCTTTGCGCTGAGTTTATGCAGAAAATCATGCCGAAAATTGGCTACCCGTTCGTGTATCTTAGCCAGTAATTTTTTAGCTTTTTTGCGAGAATTACTGCCATCCTTTTTACGCGCTAACTTTTGCTGCTTACGCTTGAGATTGTGTTGATGTTTTACAAAATGTTGAGGGTTCTCAAACTTAGAAATCTTAGTGCCATCGGCAACGATTGCAAACTGTTTTAATCCTAAGTCAATCCCAAGGATTTTGCCAGAAGTAGAAAATTCTGGATTTTCACCTTCAATCTCAAATAAAATTGCAGCAAAGTATTTACCTGAAGGGTTTTGGCTAACTGTGACAGTTTTGATTTTTCCGTCAATCGGTCTATGTAATTTTGCTTTGACTACTCCAAGTTTAGGGAACTTGAGTTCAGCGTCAGAAATGACTTGAACATTTTGGGGGTATTGAATCGACTGCTTATGCTTTTTTGACTTGAACTTAGGAAACTGAGCTCTTTTGTCAAAAAAGTTTTTATAGGCAATCGTGAGATTAAGCGTAGCCGCCTGTAGCACTTGACTGTAGCAGTCACTTAACCATTCATATTCCTTTTTTAGCGCTGGCAGTAAAGCATTTAATGCAGATTGTCCAAGCCCTTTGCCAGTCTCTTGATAGACTTCAATCGACTTATTAAGCGCGTAATTCCACCACCAACGAGCGCAACCAAAGCTCTGTGCCAGATGCTTGCACTGCCGATCGGTAGGGTATAAACGAACTTTGACAACTTTGCGTAGCATTTAGTTACTGCTAATTCCTAATTAATAGTAAATATTAGATCAAAGGTTTTGCCGATCTACAAATATCGCAGAGCGAACAAGTGGGCATAGAACTCAATTGTTCTGTACGCTTTTATCCCGGCACTCAACGGACTACCATTAGAGTGGGGGACTTCCAGCTTGTTAGTTAATCTGCAGTCTTGATTCCACAGTTAAGCTGCTTTGCATCTAATTTGACAGTCAATTTTTCTACAATTATTGTGGGATGGGCAGGAGAGCCCGTCTTTGTATTCAATTTAGATGCGTAGCAGCTTATTAGTTGTCAACTGTCAACTGTCAACTGTCAACTGTCAACTGTCAACTGTCAACTGTCAGTTGACAACTGACTAATGACTACTGAGCCATTGGAGCTTGTTCTGCCGGCCAGACAGTCGGTGCAGGAGCAGCAGCAGGGCGGGGGCGTCCTTGGGCTGGGGGCACTTCGTGAACCACACCAGACTGAGTTCTCACTTGCACGCAGCTAGGCGTAAACAAGAAAATGCTTTCGCCAATTCGCTCTTGATGACCGTCAAGGGCGTAAGTACCGCCCGCTACAAAGTCCACAGCTCTTTGCGCTTGGTCTGGATCCATCACAGTTAGGTTCAAAACCACAGACTTGCGCTCTTTCAGCGCTCGAATTGCTGCCGGCATCTCTTCAAAAGTGCGCGGCTCCATTACTACTACTTCCGAAATCCCGTTCATAGCTCCAGGCATTCCAATCACGTTATTCATTACTGACCCTACTCCCCCGGTTGGTGCAACAACATCCGTACCTGTCGATCCTACTACTGACCGCTCCCGCATTCTGCGATTTTGGCGGCGTTCTTCTTCTGCTGCAGCGGCTGCAGCGGCGTTCGGTTCGGGCGGTTGGTAGACGGTTTGAAAACGATCTCCATCCGCTTCGTCGTATTCGTAATCGTATTCACTTTCATTGTTGAAGCCTACAAAATCTCGTAGCTTAGAAAAAATGCTCACCATTTAAGCTCCTTCACGACTGTACTGCCCCGACTATACTCGCGTTGCGGGTTAGCCGCGGGTCGCTAACTACTCTATTTTTAACCCAAGTTGTCCTCTCTTCTAGAGCCAAACAAGCTTGTTCCTAGCCGTATCATAGTAGCACCTGCTTGAATTGCCAAATGATAATCTCCCGACATCCCCATCGAGAGCTGCTGCATTTGGATGTGGGGCAAATTTTGCTGCTGGATTTTATTAGCAAGTTCGCGGGTGCTGTTAAACAATTCTAGGATTTGCGCCTCATCTAATCCTAGCGGAGGTATTGTCATCAAACCTTGAATTTTGAGATTCTCACATTTATTCAGTTCTGGGAGGTCGGCAAGCAGTTCTGGGACTGTCCAGCCGTATTTGTCGGGATCTGGCAACATTTTGACTTGCAGGCCGACTTGAGGAGAGCAGGACTGTTCTCCCGCTATGCGATCGAGCCTAGCTGCCAATTTTAAGTTATCTACAGAATGAATCCACTGGAAATGCTCTAGGGCTTTGGCTGCTTTGTTGGCTTGCAAGTGCCCGATGAGGTGCCAGTTGATGTCTGGCAAATCTTGCAGTTGGTTTTGTTTTTCGACAGTCTCTTGAACCTTGCTCTCCCCAAAATCTCGGATGCCCGCGCCGTATGCTTCGCGGATAGCATCAGTCGATACCTGTTTGGTAACGGCAATTAACCGCACTGATTCGGGCAAGTGTTGGCGAATGCTGTTAATTCGAGAGGTAATGGTCATAGTTGCTCAATGCTCGGAAGTGGAGGGAAGAAAAGTTAGGAACGAAAATTTAATCAGTAGGGCGTGCTGAATTAATTACACTTGCATATCGCCCCAGGGCCCAATCAGCGTCAAGAGTCTTTTTGTAATTAATGATGCCCGGTTACTTAATTTAAACATCTGCTACACTTCTGTGTTTCCAGAAGCGGCGAGGTAAAGAAAGGCAGAGCCTGGTAACGAGGAATTTCCAATTACGAAATTCCCAATTACCAATGACTAATGACCAATGACTAATGACCAATGACAGATTTTCGCTATTGAAATGTACGCTGGTGAATGGCTTGCAATTGGTCGTAATCTTTGTATTGCCCGTTGCGGCGGAGCGTTCGCAGGCGAATTTCTACCATCAGGCGAGCGTCGGAGCGGCTGATGGGTTCAAATCTCAGGCCGCCTGGGCCGTTTGTCACTAAGAAGAATAGGCGTTGGGCGTATAGTGTGGTGAATAATTCTTGGCTGTCTTCAACCTGGGATACCCTGAAGAGGAGGCCGAAGTTTGGATGGTTCAGGTAGGTTTCTGTAGTCATTTATGCTCACAGTCGATCGATTTTAGTTTAAAGATTTAGATTTTAGATTTAAGTTTCGCTGGCGCATCACGGGAGGGGGTTGTTTTCTGGCGGGGTACAAAGGGCGATCGCCCTAGCGGTGCAGTAGTCTCCGTCGTGGCTGAGGCTCGTGCTGCTGCTGTTCCGTGCAGTTGCACGTTTGGAGCACCGCGATCGTCCCGCCGAACTTCCACATCTGCATATCGTATTCCCCGCCATCGGGTGCCTAGAGCTTTGACAACAGCGTCCTTGGCGGCCCAGCAGCTAGCTGGTTGCAGGAAACTCGATTCATTTTACCTTTAATGCTGCTGTGTTGAGAATTTTATTGCCCGCAATCCCTGCGTTCGGCGGGCGTGTAAACTTTTTCGAGGAAGCGCGATCGCCAAATCGGTCTAATGCGGCGTCAACTACCCATCAATCACTCAATCCCCCAATCTAAAATCTAAAACTTGTTCCCTCGCGAAGTCGAATAATCTAAAATCTAAAATCCTAACTATCCCAACCCCAAACCAAGCGGGCGCTCCAGAGAAGGATCAAGCAACCGAGGGCGATCCAGTCTCGGATTTTGAAGTGCAACTGATGCCATTCTACACGGTGTCGATCGGGACTTGTGAAGCCACGAACAGTCATGGCGCTGGCTATTTGTTCGGCTCGCAACAGCAAATTTTCTAACAGCCGCTCGGCGATGAGCAACCAAACTTGAGCGGCGCGGCGAAATCCGAGTTTTTTCCAGTTTATGGCTCTGGTGCTGACCGATCGCACTAAATTTTGTATTTCTTCCAATACTAGGGGAATGAAGCGCAAAGATAACGTTAATGTTAGCGCTATTTCGGTGACAGGCCAGTGCAAGCGGCGCAGCGGGCTCATTAAATTTTCAATAGCGCAGGTAATTTCTTCGCTGGCTGTGGTGAGTAGATAGAGGTTGGTGCTGTAAATTACTGTGAAAAATAAGGTGCTGACGTTGATAGCTAAATCTATGGATTTGCGGGTGATTGTGATCGGGCCGCCTTTAAATAAAACGTAACGGTAGTTTGTGGGTTGGGGGAGTTTAGTTTGCGGTTGAGATTTGGAATTTTGGGTTGGGGAGTTTGAGCCTAAATTAAAAGGTTTGTACCACGCTTTCGGCTCTGGAGGGGGTGGAAGGGTTGCGGGCTGTTGGGAAAAGGTTAATTCGTCGGCGGGGATGCGGGGCTGGTGTTCTGAGGGGAGTGCATCGGGGGCGATCGCGCTGAGGCAAAATACTAAAAGGCAGAATAGCAGCAGCAGTCCCATTTGCTGTTTCCACACGCGCAGGGGAATGGCTGCGGTTAGTGTCAGTACGATTAACATTGCTACTAGCATCAACCGCCAAGCGGGGTTGGCGAGTATGGGCGCGATCAGGAATGTCATCAACCAGGCTAGTTTGACGCGGGAGTCTACGCGGTGCAGCCAGGTTACGGGTTGTTCTAGGTAAAGTCCTATCGGGAGCGATCGAAGTAAATCCATGTTGCGATTTTAGATTTTAGATTTTAGATTTTTTGATTGTTTGAATTGTTTAATTATTTAATTGGACTTTATTTTATTGTTTAATTTTTGAGGGAAAACTTTTTTGGTTGGGGATTTGAGATTGTTTTATTTGCGACTTGCTGTTGGGTTTTTAGCAATTAAAGTTTTGATTGAAGCAACTGTCATTGCTAAAATTTCATTCGTTTCTGACATGATACTCCTCAAATTAGTGACATCTACTAATTTAGCTTCAACTATCAGCTCCATCCTCTAAAGACATTCATCTGCTTCTTCTTCCACTATTCTGAGTTTTGCAATTAAGTCTGCTGTCGATCTAGCGCGACAAGCTGCTCGATAGTTAGCCCCTACAGAAGTTCCTGAACGAATTAACTGCTTGCCAATTACCTCAGAAACGGTATTTTTGGGCAGTGAACTTACTAGCTTAATAAGTCTTAATGCTAGAGCCTTCGTTCTTTGTTTAAACTCTTGTTCGTCCATCTTGGGATTTTCGATTTTCGATTTTCGATTTTCGATTTTTTCATTGAAATTTTAAATTTTAGATTTTAGATTGGGTCTTTGACATTGGGATTTTGCAATTGTTTGATTTTTGATGAAACAAAAAAACGCAATTCATTAATTTTATCATTAAATTGCGTTTTTTCTTCAATCTAAAATCCAAAATCTAAAATCTAAAATTACTTGACTCGGAGTGCTCTGTTTGTTGTGCTGACTTCGGTGGCTCGAACTTTTTTGCCTCTCCATAGCAGCCGCATTGGTGTGCCGGTAAAGCCTAGGTGTTTGCGGAATTGGCTTTCCATGTAACGGCGGTAGTTTTCGGTGAACCGTTTGGGATCGTTGACAAACAATGCAATTGTTGGTGGCTGCGATCGCACTTGGGTTCCGTAATAGATTTTACCTTGTTTTCCTTGGCGGGTAACTGGCGCTGAGTGCCAGCTTGTGGCTTCTTCTATGACTTCGTTAATCACGGCGGTGGGGACGCGACGCTTGTGTTCGTCGGAGGCTTTGTCTACTAATTCAATGATTTTTTCAACTCGCTGTCCGCTCATGGCGCTGACGAAAATCATTTCTGCCCAGTCGAGGAAATAAAGTCTGCTTCTTACTTCTTTTTCGTACTCGTAGATGGTGTCGTTATCCTTTTCTATGGCATCCCATTTGTTGATGACCATGATGCAGGCTCGACCTTCTTGGCTGATGCGATCGGCTAATTTTTGGTCTTGATCCGTAACGCCATCAATTGCGTCAATTACTAGCAGTATAACGTCGGCGCGGCGGATGGCTTTGAAAGCGCGGTTGATGCCGAAGAATTCTGCGCCGTATTCGACGTTTTTCTTTTTGCGAATTCCGGCGGTGTCGATCAGGCGGTAGGTTTGACCGTTGCGTTCTACTATGGTGTCGATCGCGTCGCGGGTTGTGCCGGAAATTGGGCTGACTATGGCGCGGTTTTCTCCGAGAAATGCGTTTAGCAAGCTCGATTTTCCGACATTGGGACGACCGATAATTGCTACTTTAATTTCATCTACTTCTGGCTCTATTTCTGTGGGAAGGTGAGTCATTAGTTGGTCTAGCAATTCGCCGGTGCCGTTACCGTGAATCCCGGAAATTGGGAAAGGTTCTCCCAGTCCCAATGTCCAAAAGTCTGCTGCTTGTGTGAGTCCGGTATTTTCCGATTCGCACTTGTTGACGGCTAGAATGATGGGGACTTTTTGCAGGCGCAGCCAAGATGCGATGGATTCGTCGCCGCCTGTGAGTCCGGTTTTTCCGTCTACTACGAAAATGGCTGCGCTGGCTTCTGCAAGCGCCGCCAGTGCTTGTTCCCGGATTAATGGCAGAAATTCGGTTTCGTCGTCGAATACTAGCCCGCCTGTGTCTACGATTTGATATTCGCGATCGCCCCAGTATGCTGGTCTGTAGGTGCGATCGCGCGTGATTCCCGGTTCGTCGTGGACGATGGCGTCTTGGCTGTTGGCTAAACGGTTGACGATCGTCGATTTGCCTACATTGGGGCGTCCAATAATAGCAACTATAGGTAGAGGCATAAATGTAGCAGCAATTATGCTGCGCCGTAATTTTGAGCTTTAGTCTCTGATTATAAGGGAATCTGACTGAAATGAACAGACTTATTTCTCTCTTGGGGTTAGCGGTTTTTGTCGCTTTGTCCTAGGCATTTTCAGTTTCTCGGCGCGCTGTTAAGTGGCTTCCCGTACTTTGGGGAATTGCTTTGCAGCTAATTTGGACAATTTTGATTCTCAAAACTGCTCGTGGTTTGGCGCTATTTACATTTTTAGGAGATTTAGTCACCCAGTTTCTAATTTTTTTATATAGCGGAGCAAAGTTTTTATATGGAGAAAAATTGATGGAGCGTTTTATCGGTTTTGCAGTGTTGCCGACTCTCATTGTTTTCTCTTCATTTATCACCATAAACGATTTCTGAACGATCGGCAATTATTCCGATTTAGGCTTTGTGCAGTTTTTCTAATATTGGTTCCATCGGGATTCAAATTTGGGGGATTGGTGCGATCGCGCTATCGCATCAGGGCGATTTTGCTCGGTTGGGCGCGATCTCAAATCCTCTCTTCATCGGAATAGTAAATTCACTGTTAACGGTTAACTGTTAACAGTTAACCGTTAACATCATGAGGATTGCAACCGGAATTGATATGAGGACGATGATTGCTGGTTCTGTGGCTTGTTTTATGACTGCTTGCATGGCGGGAATGCTGCTGTCAATTTTTTGAGTTTTGTCAGGTGATTGTGGCGGACTCTACTCGCAAGGTTATTAAATAAAAGTTAAAATTTAAGGCTTGATAGTTAAAATATGATATCACCTTAAATGTTCGGGAAGCACAATATCTAATTTGAGCGATCGGCTATTATTGAAAATAAGCAGGAGTTTAGTTTGTCACAACAGTATATAGAAACTGGAAACTAAATTCTTCTCAAAGTCAAATAAATAGGTGGTGTACGATGGCTGTTCTGCAACTAGAAGACGGTACGACATACAGCGATATTTGCGCGATCGCCAGCCAACTGGCTATTTTAAATATTGAGGTCGATCGCCTGCTAACGAAAAAAAATCCTGCGGTTCAAGAAATTCTCATCCAAGACATTCTCAGCGTAACAGAAAAACAGCAGATTCTCTCAGCATTTAACAGTAAGTTTGAACAGTTAAAGCGCACAAGCGGATGTCAGTGGTGCGACTTAAAAGTGCTGCATCCCGGTTCGCCGCAAATTTACCCACTCATGACTCAAAGCGATCGCACTCACACCCACGCAGATGCAGAAGTTCTTCATGTGTTAGCTGGCGAATGTGTTTTTGGATTTGTGTATCCTAACGGATCTCAGGTACAATTAATGTTACAAGCTGAAGAATACATAAAAGTGCCATCCAATACCGAACATTGGTTTTATTTAACTCCGTTGCTTTACTTGAAAGCTGTGCAGTATTACACCACCGCTCAAGGTTGGGTTCCTCAGTATACTAACCGGAAACTCAAAATTAGAAATTAAATCAGATATCGGACGGCGATTGAAATCGCTGCTATACAAGCGATGTCCGCCTCCGCGGACTAATAAGAAATAATGACAATACTCGGCGATTGAAATCGCTGCTATACAAACGATGTCCGCCTCCGCGGACTAAGAAATTAAGGATTAAATGCTGTCTGCAGCAGTTAGAGTGAAAGATGATATCAAATCCGTTAGAATCGGAATAGTAAATTAACAGTTAACTGTTAACTGTTAACTGTTAACATCATGAGGAGTGCAACCGGAATTAATATGAGGTATCGATCGCTCCCTCAATCTCAAATCTCAAATTGACTAACTTTTAACCTTATTGAAAAAAGCTATAATTCAGTGGTTATGGTGATTTCAATTTCTTCGCAGCGCTGCAATAACGCTTCTATTTCCTGAGCGAGCAAAATTACTTCCGGCCAAGAAGAACCGTTGATTAAATCTTGGGCGTGAGCTAATTTGTTTCTCAATGCTTCTGCTGACTTTAAAAAACGCTCTCCGTAACGCTTGGATTTGAGCCCCAGCCGATCGATTATTTCGGCATTCGTCAGGATTAAATCTCGCTTGTCGCAGAATTGCAGGTAATCGATTAAGTCAATTGCTTCATTTCGCGATCGCCCCAATCCCCAAAGATGTTTAGCCGCTAAAATACGATCGCCCTTAAGCGAATTTTGCCACGAATCTTGGGGAAAATAGATCCGCACAATCCGCAATAAATTCATTTCTAGCAGCGTCACCAACCCAAACAGCAACATCCGCACCGGTGCTTTTTGCAAATCGCCACAGGTGACAATCCCGTTGATGCGGTTGCTTTCCAATACAAACAATCTCGGTTTTTCTCGCAGTAGCGGCAACAATTCCATCAGGGGAGTCGCGGCGGCGATTAACTGCGACGGGTGGAAAATTTGCTGGTAGTCGCTACATTTACCTGTGATTAAGTGCGATCGTTCTATATAACCGCAAACAGTCCCGTTTTCTTCGATCCCCAGCACATCAAAATCCCTGGCCTCCATCCACGATCGCAATTTGGCTGCATCTTCGTCAGCGGGGACAGACTTTAGCGGTTCCGCCAGATATTTAACAGTAATGCTGTCTTTGAATAAATCCCGCAAGTCGGCGGAACTTGATTTTAAATGTTTCATCTATTTTAAATTGCACAAAAAATTATCATTGTCGATCGCCTCCTCAATTGGGAAACTTCCGTCTTTCAACTAATTTATTTATTTGCTAATTCCGGGCAATAATGGTTAGCTGCAAGAGTGGTAATAATATCGGCATCAGCCAGAAAACTTTCTTTGACATTTGGATTTTCGATGCTGAGAGATTGTCCGATCGCCCTTAATTTAACTTCCGCCAAAGAAAGTCCCGATTTTGCATCCGCACACATTTTTTTAGCTGCGGCAATTTTTCTACCGGGGGTTCTTTGGATTGCTTGCAGTAAATTGCCGGTTGCTTCTGGAGAGTAGCTTTTTGCTAAGCGTTTGTAGTCTTCAATAAATTTCCCATCGTTTCCTGTAAGTTGAATAGATTCTTCAGGCGAACACAACTGATTTAAGTTAATCACTTCTCCCGCTGAGTTAACCAAAAAACATCCTTCGTGTTCTTGGGCGATCGCGCTTTTGTCGCTAGGTACAAATTGTATAATAACGGCGCACATCACAGCAGTTAAGCGCCAGTAATTTAGCATAGCATTCACCTTATTTAGTTGGAATTTTAAACCGCTTAAGGACTAAAGTCCTTACTACGAACCTAAATTCAGTTTGTAGTGAAAACGACCGTCCGCAAAACCGCCCGGACTCGCATTCCTTACTACAAACCGAATTGTCGATATCAAACAAGCATTTCATTATTTAGGGAACTTTTCATTAACAGCAAACATCCCCCTTCACTGAGCGGCGAATGTATGGAACCGGGAACGGAATGAATGTAATCGCCTTGATGACAAACTTCCCCTTCTACAATTAAATCTCCTTCTAATACAAAGACTTCTTCCGATGCCGCGTGTCGGTGCAGCGGAAAACTTGCCCCCGGTTCCAGTCGCATCAAGCAGGTGATTTCGCGCTTTTTCTTATCAAAAGAAAGCTTGCCGATCCAAACTCCGGGAACTCCATAAGGTTTCCATTTGACATCGCCCGATCGCACAATTAAAGAGCGAGTATTATTCTCAGTTTTCTCGGTAACAATTGGCGGTAAATTGACTAATTCTGCCGGAGTAGGCGGCAGTTCGGCTATACGCTGCAACAGGCGGTTTTTCAGGTCGGCGGCGACGGGAACTGGAGGGGCTGTGTAGGCGATCGCAGAAATTGCTGATTCCAAGGCCACCCGTTCGCTTTCCAGTTCTGGCGATTTCTCCAATTTCTCTGCAAGTGCGCGACTTTCTGACTCGTCGAGCGTATCGAGAACTTGAAAAGCTGCAAGCATATTAAACTCCTCATCGGGCATCATTTCCATTTTAGATTTTAGATTTTAGATTTGCGATTTTAGAGTGGTTTTTCCGCACTAAATATCGAAAATTGGAGATGCCATAATTTTCGATTGATGTTAGACAATTTAACTTGTGTTTGTTTGACAACCTAAATATCTTCACTCAAAGCTTGACGCAATTTAGAAAGACCCAAACGAATTCTGGTTTTGATTGTACCTGTCGGAATACCAATTTTAGTCGCGATCGCCGCACAAGTCAGTCCTTGGTAGTAGGCGAGTTCGATCGCAATTCGCTGTTCTGCTGGCAATTTTTCTAGCGCTGCTTTGACTCGTTCCCTGCGTTCTTCGATTATTGCATCTTCCATCGGTTCTGGAAGGCTCGAAGAAGGAATTTTTGCATCTTCCAGACAAGCTTCGGCCGCCCGGCCTGTTCGCTGCAAAACTCTGAGCCTATCGAGGGAACGACTGCGGGTAAGCATGAACAACCATGTATCCGCTCGACTGCGAGAAGGATCGTAAGTTGCTGCTTTTTGCCAAATTTGGGAAAAAACATCTAATACCACTTCTTCCGCTTCTTCTACCGAACCCAGGATTTTGTAAGCTAGTGCATAACTTTGGCGACCGTAGCGATCGTAAAATTGAGCTAATGCCGTTTGGTCTTTCCGGGCAATCTGCACTAAAAGCAGCGATTCATCGCTGGACTTCTGGCCTGTCATCTCAGTGTACCTAAAAAATTTTGTTTTGAGTGCACAGATCCAAAATTAAATATTTGGCGTATATCACTATAGAACATAATTGTAAGTCAATTGGGGATGCGATCGTAAGTATGCCTTGAGGGGCTAATTTTGTCATGCTTTAAATTGTCACGCTCCCGATTTATATTGCACTTTTGTCACCTTTTTTGTTAACTTTTCAAACCTAGCAATACGTTCTATGCAAAATGAAGAAATAGCTTTATCTGAAATGTCGAAAACTCGCCATACTTATAATTTGCGATCGCGCCGCGCTGCGCTTGCAGGTGGTGCTATTGCCGGTTTAGCTGGCGCTTTGGGCATTTCGCTGCTTGGGGAAAAGGCGATCGCCGCCACTCCCGATGACAACAAAAATGATGCTGCTATTCTCAACAACGCACTTTTTTACGAACATCAGGCAATTTGGGCCTACACTTTTGCAGCAGGGAAGCTCACAAATACTGATGTTGGCAAAGCAGTCTTAGCCCTAGCACTTCGCAATCAAAACGACCACAAAGAGCACCGAGATCTTCTCGCTTCTGCGGTGAAAAATTTGGGCGCAAATCCCGTGACAGCCGAGTCGAGTTACGACCTTTCATCATACATCAATAAGAAGGAGGGAAATATAGATTCTGATGTAAATATTGCTAAATTAGCCCTGGCTTTAGAGACCGATGCTGCGATCGCCTACACTGTGGAAGCTGCCAAGTTGAAGACTCCGGGTTTGATTACTGCAGGAGCTAGCATCGGCATGGCAGAAGCAGCCCACGCAGCAGCTATTCGCGCTACTTTCAAGGCTTTGGGCATGAATCTGGAAATTGTACCTGCTGCTTTTGTTAGTAGCAACAACCGCAACAGTTGGGTGCTGACGGTCTAGTTTTTAATACTTAATATTTCTGCACAGATCCAAAATTGCCAAACCTTCGTATACTAACTCGTATACTGATAGCACAATAATCGGCAACAGCACCAAAGCCCCACAGGTTTAAAGGTTGAAACCTTTTGCTAAAAAAATACAACCCGCAAGCGTGGGTTATTTGCCATTGATTTGTCCAAAAATCCCATTGAAATAAAGGTGCTAACTGTGAAGCTAACAAAAAAGTTTCGTAAAACCATACTAGCTATTGAATTAGCTCTAATTGTTGTATTAACTCCAGGGATAATTGCCGCTTCCGATCACGACGACGGCGAAGTCGATATCAAAGGTCGAACTGTTAATTTAACAGACTTGTACGTATATCGCGAAAAAGACCAAAATTCCAGTGCTGCGGACGGGGATTTAATATTGACAATGAATTCAAATCCTAGGTCTGTAGCGCGCTATCAATATTATTTCAGCACTACAGCGCTCTACCAATTTAACATCTCGCAGGTAGGTGATGTTAATTCTACACCTACTGGACGCGCCGATACTATCTTGCGATTTGCCTTCAGTCCGCCTAACAATCAAGGTATGCAAGCGGTAGCCATAACTGTTATTCGCAACGGCTCGGAAACAACTACTAAAACGACAGTTAATGGTGGACTAATTGCCACAACTCCGCTAAATTCTAATGCTGTTTTGAATACAGTACCTGTGAACGGTTCTAACTTAACTGTATTTGCAGGTTTGCGGGAAGATCCATTTTTCTTTGATGTAGAACAATTTTTCCGAGTCCGCGCTGGGGCTTTGGGCACGGGGGCGAAAGTAGGTTTCAAGCCACCGAATCAAGCGATCGACTTTACAAAAGGTTACAACGTCAATACAATTACCGTCCGCGTTCCGAAAGCGTTTTTGCAAGCAGGAACTGGGGCGAATACTTTTGATGTTTGGTCAACAATTTCGATCCGGGATGGAGTTGGCGGTTTCAAACAATTCGAGCGCTTGGCGAGACCTGCAATTAACGAGGGTTTGGTAGTTACTCCCGCGTTTATGGAGGCATTTAATAGTATTTCTCCGAAATTGGATTTGAGCGCTGCTGCTGCTCCAGTGCGGCAGGAAGCTGTTGCTACTCTGAATGCTGTGGATCTTTTGGACGGTAGCGATAATGTCGATCCAAATGCGATCGCCGGAGCTTTCTTACCCGATGTCATGCGGATCGATACCACAAAACCCAGCGGCTACGGTAGTGCGACAAATGCTCAAGGAAGTTTGATCGGAGGTCGTATGCTGATGGACGATGTTATTGATATCACTCTGGGAGCTTTGGTAGGTTCTCCAGTTGGCGATAATGTTTCATATAACGGAATTCCCGGAAACGCGGCTCAGGGACACAAGCCGTTAGAACCAAATTTTCCTTATTTGGCTTTGCCGAATTAGTTATTGGTTATTGGTTATTGGTTATTGGTTATTGGTTATTGGTTATTGGTTATTAGTAATTAGTTATTAGTTATTAGTTATTAGTTATTAGTAATTGGTAATTAGTGATTGGTGATTGGCTAATGACATATAGCGGTTAGCTCGCGTGGTGAGGATAGCCCTATTGCTCGTTACCAGGCTCTGCCTGGTAATGCAGATCCGGAGGCTCTGCCTCCTTTGAGGAAAGCAACTTATACCAATTTCATAAAGTAGCGCTAGATATTACCCCCCCAACCCCCCCCTTATTAAGGGGGGGCTAAGAATTCATCTATAGCACATCTTTAGAAAAATGGTATTACAGCAGAGAAGACTGTAGGAGGTGTTTAAGTTATTAAGTTTTCGATCCTAAAATACTTTTTTAACAGAGATGAAGGCTGATTAACGGGGATGTATGAAAACTAAAACAGGACAAGTAATAAAATCTGATATTGTTTGGTGGTGGTTATTGATAGCAGTTCCTGTTGTGGGTATTGCTGTTATTAACATTCCCCCAAATCTGCGTTTTATTTCTGATTTATTTGCCGAGAAAACTCCGGCTAATCTTGATGCAAATTACCGCTACCATTTTTTTGAAGCTCTCAGAAATAATCCCAGTCCAAAGGAAGCGATTAAGCAGGAAATTGCTTTTTACCAGCAGCGATTGGCTGTGGATTCTCACAGCGGTTTGAATCGGGCTGCGTTGGCGGGAGTTTATCTGAAAATGGCTCGCGCAACTGGGGAGGGTGGTTGGTTTTTATTGGCGGAACAGGCGACCGAAAGGTCGATCGCCGATTTACCTTTTGACAACAAAGGTGCGCTGTTGGTTTTAGCTCGAATTGCTGAAGCGAGACACGATTTTGCTAGTGCTTTGCGCTTGGCTAAACAGGTGGGTTTTAATAATGAAGATGCGATCGCCCTTTCGGTTACATCTAACTTGGCGATGGGAAAAGTTAGTGAGGCAAACACAGCCGCAGAAACCTTAGTTAATCGGATTCCTAACTTGGGCTCTCTGACATTAAGAGCGTTAGTGAGAGAGGCGCAGGGCCGAGATGCTGAGGTTTTGCAGGATTACCGACAAGCAATGGTGGCGGAGGAACCCGGAGAGATTGCGGGATCGGCGCGGGTCCGATCGCTCTTGGGTCGATTTTACGCGCGTCGCGGGCAGTTTGTGCAGGCGAAAGCGCTGTTTTTGGAATCGCTGCGGTTGGTGCCTCGAAACCCGCTAGCGCTGATTTATTTGGCGGATTTGGAAACCAACCAGGGCAATTATCGGGAAGCGGAGGCTAGTTACAGTAAGGTTTCTGCCTATGCTGGCGGTGCTGCGACGGTGTACGATCGCCTTGTGGATCGCGGTATGGCGAGGGTGAAGGAGTTGCAGGGAGATGCGATATCCTCCAAGCGACTGCGCGACAAAGCAGAAGCGGGGCTGCGACAGGAACAGGCTTCTGGATCTCGCGGTTTCGGACACCGGCGCGATTTGGCGAGTTTGCTGTTGGAAAAAGGTCGATCGCAGGATGTCGCCGAAGCGCTGCTGTTAATGCAGGATGAGGTAAAAATCCGCAGGGATGCTGTGACGTTGGATATTTACGCCAAGGCGCTTTCTAGCACTGGGGAATGGCAAAAAGCCGATCGGGTGATGGCCGAAATAATGCGATCGGGCATTCGCGATGCGGGTATTTTTTACCGGGCTGGTGCGATCGCCCGCACATTAGGTAAAGATGCTGAATCTCGCGCTTATTTTCAAAAGGCTAAAGAAACAGATCCGAGTTTTGACGGGCGTGAGGGCAAAACATTAGGTTTAGGAAGTTTTGAATTTTAACTAATAACGAGTACCTACTACAAAATCTCAAGCTATTAGTCAGGGAATAAATCCCCCGATCGCCTCCTGAAAAACCCACAATATTTCACAAAATCAAGTTGTTTTAAAATTTAAAAATATGCCCAAAAAGTTACGTAAATCCTACAAATACCTCATTCTTTTATCCCTCACCCTATTACTATTTCTCACAACATCAACCAAACCAGTTTACTCGCACTGGTCAGACTTATCCGTCGCAGAAATAATCGTCAACGATTTCCAAACCGAAGTAACATTAACCTTTCCAACCGGCTTAACAAAATTCGCCGACGACAATCGGGACGGCCAGCTACAAGCAGCCGAAGTTCGCAGCCACAAAAAAGAACTAGAAAAGTTTTTAAGCCAACAAATTCGCATCACCAACAGCAGCAAACTTCAAGGTTCATTAACAGTAAATCCGCTAGAAATAGCAGCTAAAATAGCCAGCTCGATCCAGCAGCCAAATACCCACAGCACCTTAATCTTAAACTACACCTGGCCCGCTTCTAAGGTAATTTCAAAACACGAGAAATTGCGGATTAACTACAATCTATTTTTACCCGGAGTGGCCACAGCTAGCTGTCAAGCTACGATAGTGGAAGCCGGTGCTGTCAAAAGCTTTGTATTTACACCCCAAAACCGGGAGTTTTTGTTAACAGGAAATGAATCTATCTGGGATACAGGTTGGAGTTTGCTGCTAGCAGTAGCCGGAGCATTTGTCTGGGGATGCGTGCACGCCATGTCGCCCGGACATGGAAAAACCATAGTCGGCGCTTATTTGGTAGGTTCGCGGGCCACTCCGATGCACGCCTTATTTTTAGCAGCAACAACCACAATAACTCACACTGCGGGCGTGTTTGCAGTCGGCGGAATTACTCTTTTCGCTTCCAACTTAATCGAACCAGAAAAACTCGATCCTTGGCTGAGTTTAATCTCAGGCTTATTAGTAGCAGTCATCGGCTTTAAGTTACTTTCCGAAAGAATCAAAACCAGGTTAGTAACGGGGACGACAGTCCGCAAAAAATCAAAAAATCAAATTCTTACCACGATCAGCTTAAATAAATTCCTAGAAAAAATCAGGTTCGTAGTGAGGAGTTTAGTTCGCAAAAAAAACAGGACTGTCGTCCTGAATACGAACCTTGAAGAACCAGTAAATCTGCTCAATAGAGGAACTTGGGAAAGAGAATTTAAGCCAGTAAAATCAGATATCTCTCAGCACTACCACCA
Organism: Microcoleus sp. B4-D4; assembly: GCF_036705185.1. NCBI lineage: Bacteria > Bacillati > Cyanobacteriota > Cyanophyceae > Oscillatoriales > Microcoleaceae > Microcoleus > Microcoleus sp. B4-D4. The sequence continues at coordinate 61,981 of NZ_JAUBTX010000027.1, forward strand.
TCACGGAGACGGGCGCTTGCACTCACATTTGCCCCCCGGTGCTGACGGCGATCCAATTACTTGGAAAAGCTTATTATTGTTGGGAATTTCGGGGGGATTGTTGCCTTGTCCTTCTGCTTTGGTGATGCTGTTGAGCGCGTCTGCTTTGGGGAATGTAGGTTTGGGAATGGGGCTAGTGGTAGCCTTTAGTTTGGGATTGGCTTTGGTGCTGAGCGCGATCGGATTAATCTTAGTTTATGCGAAACGGAATTTTGATAAGCTACCAAAACAGATAACAGCCGTGAAGTTTCTGCCGGCTTTGAGCGCGATGTTAGTGATGTTTTTGGGATTGGGAATTTCGGGACAAGCAATGTGGAAAATATTGGCGGCGAATCAATGGGTAGCTGGCGGATAATACAATTTTAGATCCTAGGTTGCGTCAGTTGTGATGATTTTGTAATCTGATGTCCGGTCAATTACCATAACAAGGTGCGCGCGTGCGGACAATATCGCGCAATAGGTGGCGGACTTCAGTCCTCACTACGAACCTATTTTATCGTTGTCAATCTACCAGACGCGATATGAACAATCAAAAATCTCTCTGCTGATTCATATCGTTTCCGGTTGCATCGGAATGAGGTTAACAGTCAACAGTCAACAGTCAACAGTCAACAGTTAACAGTCAACAGTTAACAGTGAATTTACTATTCCGGTGAAGAGAGGATTTGATATCAATTGACCAACTAATATTAGTTCCAACCCTACAAAATCGCGAGATTTAACTAATTTGGCAGAAATTTTTTGCCCGTAATAGCATTGAAATGGGTAGGAAATTCCTACCCATTCAAGATTCAGGTCGCAGTATGTTTATTAATAATTTTGGCTAAATCCGGTATGCCATTTTCTACGTAAGTCTTAGCTGATGGGCGGAGTTTGGCATAGGCACCTTTAACAACTGCTCTTGTGCTGTTATCGGCTTTTTTGTCACTGATTTGGAGCAATTGGTTTGCTACTTCAGCTTTTCTTTCAGCAAAATATTCTACTGGGTTGCCATTGTTTACGGCTTCAGTCCACATGGGGTCGAGTGCGATCGAGATTTCTGGCAGAATTTGATCGACGACTTGAGCGCAATAGTCAGCCCGTATCCCTTTGACAGTAGAGTAGGCGGCTTTCAGAGCCAAACCGCCCAATCCCGGCGCTGCTGCAACTTGTTTCTCTATCAACTGTACGCAGTCATCAACAAAATTGTCTCTGTTGTTTTCATTCAATAAAATATCGCTAAGTGCCATTTTTGCTCTCCTTGATTTAACAGTGAATGTGTTTATTAGCTTCAAGTTCCTTCAGAAAATTATATATCTATTTCGATCCTTTACTGAAGTTTGCACAAGCATTTTAAGCCTTGAGTGTTGATAACTGGCAACCTAATGTAAGATTTGTCTGAGGTTGTGGCAATTAAGATGCGATCGGCTATTCCTGATTTACCTACTGTTCGATCGCTGGAAACGCAAATCCTGATTAACTGATAACCTGGACTGAAGTCTGAAGGATAAATTCTCAAAACTAAAATACAAAACACAACAGCTTGCCAAAAATATGAGAGAGAGGCTGTGCCTTTAGTTCGATCGCACTTGCACCTCTCATTTTTCGCCTCTGAATTAGGATTCGACGTTCTGCTGTGCGGACAAAGGTGCTCCAACCTGGGGCAGTTGTATGGTTTGTGTCGGCAGCTCGCTCGATCGCAATACAAGATTTTTCGGTAGCTTGGAGGCAGTGCCGACTCCAGCAAAAATTTGAAGCGATAAGGTTAAAGCCGCAGCTAACAACAATTTTTCTAACATGACACTACCTCCAATATCTATGCCCCTAGGCATAATTCCTCCGACACCTATACCCTACAGAACATCTTCTACCGTAAGTGCGATCGTACCGGCATAGTTAAGTGACACGCATCACTACCGAGTAGGGGGTGAGACCAAGAAGGGGTGAGAAGCGCTTCGACTTCGCTCCGAGGGTAAAGAGGTAGAGATTGGGAAAGTAGGGAAAATCTTCACGCTTGAGCTTTACGGTCAACATCCACCCGTTAAATCCTTTAAATCCGTTAAATCCAGGACACTAATCCGCTGCCGAACTTGCTTCCAAATAGATAATTGGTCTACAGAAAGAAGCCGTTGAGTGTCTCACAAAGGTAGAATTAGCGCGTAGAAGTTATTTGACAAAGCGGAGGTACCGACAAGATGCTTGCATACATTCTGGCGTTAGCGGTCGGTCTAGGCAGCTTCAGTATTTACATGGCGGCCTTCTTTTTTCCAGAAGTTCACCGCAAAAGTGATTTTACCTGGAGCGGGGTAGGACTTTTTTATGCGTTAATTTTATGGACTTGTGCGGGGCGAATTACTGGTGCTCTCCTGCTGGGTCAAATGGCGGGCGTAGCTATGTTGGGCTGGTTGGCTTGGGAAACCCTGACTTTACGCAGGCTGGTGACACCCGTCGCTCAGCAAACGCCGATTCCCGTGCCGGCGAATTTGGCCGGGGCGATGGGCGGGCCGCTATCGGGTTTGTTTGGTAAAAAACCAGAACCCGCAGGGAAAAAACCTAAGTTTGTTCGATCGCCCAAACCGAAAACTGATGTAGTTCCAGCACCCGCTGTGAATCCGACTGAGGTCAAGGTAAAAGAACAACCGGCAACTCCCTCAATCGCTGAAGAAATTGCCCAAAGCGCGATCGGGTCTGACTTAACCATTCCCCAAGACAAAACACCTGCAATTGCAGAAATACCAGTATTTTCCGTGGAAACTCCTGCTGTTGAGACTTCACCAGACCCAGCAGAATCAGCCACCAGCTTCACTCCTCTACCTCTACCTATAGAATTTTCAGAAATTGCCGCCCCAGCAACTGTGGAGCCAGCAGAGGCTAAGCCAGAGCCTCAACTGCAGCCTGAAACAGACGATTTTGAGGAGATTTGGAGGGCGAAGGCTAAAGAGTCCGAGTCTGTTGTTAGTTCGACAGCCTCAACGGTGACACCAACGGCGACACCAACGGCGACACCAACGGCCAACTCAACTCCAGCCAAAACAGCTAAAAAATCCGGCGGTTTCGCAAGTCTGTTCGGCAATATCAAAAATAGTATCGGCGATATCTTGGGACGGGGTGCGAGTAAAAACAAGTCTGATAAAAATACTCCGGCGACAACAGCCAAAAAGACTCCCGATCCGATCGCGTCCGATCAAAATACTCCGGCGACAACAGCGCAAAAAACTTCCGATCCGATCGCGCCGGAACCTAAAATAACAACAATTCCTACACCGGATATCGATCGGGTTCTCGAATCTGAATTAGCCGAAGTCGCGCAAGAAGTGAAAGCCGAAACCAGCAACACAGCCGTTGAAACCAGCCAAGCAGTGCCATTTCCCACCGATTTAGAAGCAATGGCCGAGTTGATGGTGGCCGAAGCCGCGAGTGTTCCCAAAATAGAGGAAACTCCAATTTTAGACACAGCCTCCCCTGAAACTCAGACAGCGCCGTTGATTCCAGAAACAGCGGAGACAGCAGTGGATGAAGCGGAAACAGCCTCCGGCGTAACGGAAGCAGAAGCCCCTGCTGTATCTATAGAAATGACTGTGGTGGAAGTGGCGGAGCCTGTAGAGGTAGAAATACCGGGAGAACCGGGGTTGAGCGTGCAAGTGGAAACGATTTCAGTATCAAAAATCTCGATCGAATCCACAGAAGAAAAACCATCTTCCCAGGAAGAACCACCGGAATTGATTCGCCCAAATCCCCCCGCTTCCGAGCCAGTCGAAGCTCCTAAACCGCCCGTAGAATCAAAATTTGAGAATATATCCGGCGAAGATCAGCCATCATCTTAAGCCAAAAAGCCAAAGGTAGAAACCAGAATTTTTTTGATTCTGGTTTCTACTTTTTGCTTTTAAGACTTATATCATGTCCGGTAAATTACCATAGCAAAAACAGAATAGGGCATACCTCACCACGCGCTCGAACCGCTATAACACTTGGGGAATGCAGGTTTACCTCGGTTGCAGACTTGCATTCCACACATATCAAATTTTAGATCGGTCGATCGCTCGGACAGGAAGTTACCCGCAGGTAGCAAGAAACCGGGTTTTTTCCCGACAATATCTCGCACTCACCCCCAACTTCAGTAAAAAAGCTGGTTTCTAGGAGTCAGGGTGCGATCGCGAACTGATACTATTTTTTTAAAGATGTGTTGATGAAGTCCTAGCCCTCCCGAAGTTTTGGGGGGTTGGGGGATGAGGTGTAGCGCTACTTTATCAAATTGCTGTCAGGAACCTCAGCCCTGACGGCGTGAGGCTTGAAAGAGAAATCTCGAAAGCCATCCTGTCCAGCCTAAGTCTTAACTGACTACGTTTTTTGAGTCACGACACCCTGGGATGCGTAGCTAGTCCCCCGCCCTGTCGCTAGTGGTTAAACAGTTTCCAGGTAACAGAAACAGTGCTGCTAGCTCAACAAGCACGCCAAACTTTGACCGACAAGCTAACTTTACCCCAGAAATGGGAGTTTGAGGCAACCATACCTCATCGGAGAGGTTAATTAAATTCCCTCTCCACCCCGCGAGGGGATTTAAATCGATGTAAAGCCGTCCTAGAAGGACGGGGTTTCTACCCATTATTTTGATGACTTCTTCCCTCTTCCCTCGAACCTCTTCCCTCGAACCTCTTCCCTCGAACCTATTCCTCCTCCCCTGAATATTATGAAAGCAATTATGGTCGTGGGAACAACATCTCACGCAGGAAAATCTTTACTCGTTTCAGCATTGTGTCGCATCTTTTCTCGATCGGGCTGGCGGGTAACTCCGTTTAAAGGTCAGAATATGGCACTGAATTCCTATGTCACAGCCAGCGGCGGAGAGATTGGCTACGCTCAAGCAGTACAAGCTTGGGCTGCGGGCGTGGCACCTTGGGTAGAAATGAATCCGATTTTGCTCAAGCCGCAAGGAGATATGACTTCTCAATTGATTGTCAAGGGCCGGGCGATCGCCAACGTGCGAGCATCTCAATATTACGAAAAATATTTCGATTTAGGCTGGCAAGCGATTCGGGAATCCTTAGAATTTCTCAGACAAGAATTTGACATGGTTGTTTGTGAAGGAGCCGGCAGCCCTGCTGAGATTAATCTCAAACACCGCGATTTAACAAATATGCGAGTGGCGAAACATTTAAATGCTCGGACTTTGTTAGTCGTTGATATCGATCGCGGCGGCGCTTTCGCTCACATCATCGGTACTTTGGAATTGCTCGATCCCGACGAACGGGCTTTAATTAAAGGATTCATTATTAATAAGTTCCGAGGACAAAAATCGATTTTAGATCCGGGGCTGACTTGGCTGGAAGAAAGAACCGGAATCCCGGTAGTTGGGGTGATTCCTTGGATAGACGAAGTGTTTCCCTCCGAGGATTCTCTCGATTTGCTCGATCGGCGTTCTCCCAACACTCAAACCGACCTAAATATTTCCATCATCCGCTTGCCCCGAATTTCCAATTTTACAGACTTCGACCCCCTAGAGTCGGAAACTACCGTCACCGTCAAATACGTTAGCCCAAAAGACCAGTTAGGCCATCCAGATGCCGTGATTTTACCGGGTTCTAAAACCACAATTTCCGATTTACAGGTGCTGCGCCAAACAGGTATGGCAAAAGCTATTCAAAATTACTTAGTAGCTGGCGGTACAGTCATGGGAATTTGCGGCGGCTTTCAGATGCTGGGAAAAAGTATCAGCGATAAACAAGGACTGGAGGGACAACAGGGAGAATTTGAAGGATTGGGATTGCTACCGTTAAAAACTGCGATCGCCCCCGACAAAATTGCCCGCCAGCGTCTCGTAACATCTAACTATCCTCAACCGGGTTTACCAGTTTCAGGTTACGAAATTCACCAAGGAAGAACGCAAATGCTACAGTCAGATTTGACTCAACCGCTATTTGACGATTTGACTTTAGGAATTGTCAACACTGCTCAATCAGTTTGGGGCACATACCTGCACGGCATCTTTGATAATGGAGCTTGGCGGCGAGCTTGGTTAAATCACCTGCGCCAACAGCGGGGACTTCGTGCATTACCTACAGGTATTCCGAATTACCGAGAGCACCGAGAAGCTCTGTTAGAGACTTTAGCGGATACAGTGGAAAAGCATTTAGATATCAAGCAAATTTTAGGTTAATTAGTTAACTGTTGACTGTTGACTGTTAACTGTTAACTGTTGTTTGTTAGAGTTGAGGTTAAAATTTAATGACAAAAGTTTGCTTTTTGCCGGATAATGTGACAGTAGAAGCAGAACCGGGAGAGCTTTTGCTAGATGTAGCAAAACGTGCGGGGGTTTCCATTCCTACAGGCTGTTTGATGGGCTCTTGTCACGCTTGCGAAGTAGAAATTGACGGCGGCGAGACGATTTGTGCTTGTATTTCCGGCATCCCTTCCGGGAAAAAGCAAGTAACAATTAATTTGTATGTTGACCCTGCTTGGTAATTAGGCCATTGGTAATTAGGCAGTTGGCAGTTGGCAGTTGGTAGGGGCGGTGCCCCCGTGCCCGCCCTCTTGCTCGTTGCTCGTTACCAGGCTCTGCCTGGTAATGCAGATCCGGAGGCTCTGCCTCCTTTGAGCAAGGCAACTTACAGGAGAGAGGACTGTAAAAGGTATTTAAGTTATTAAGTTTTCGATCCTTAGTTGACAGAAAAGCAGCTAATACCAATTTGATAAAGTAGCGCTAGATCTTACCCCCCCAACCCCCCCTTATTAAGGGGGGGCTAAGACTTTATCCATAGCACATATGAAAGAAAAATGGTATAACAATCTCCCAGACTTTATTCCAAACCTTTAATTATTTTGCCATTGTTGCTGTTTTTTTCGAGCAGATTGCAGCCATTTTTGAGATTCGGGATAAACAGTTGTTCCGGCTTTGACGGATTCTAATTGATTGATAATTTGTTGCAACTGGCCCAGAGAGTTACCGGAATTTTGACTGGGAGAATTCACATTGTTTTGCAAGTTGGCAAACAATGTTTTAGCTTCTTGCAAAGCTTTTGCAGACTCTTTTTCGGATTGCAGTCTAATCTGAGCAATCCCTAAATTTTTCTGATATTCAGCGAGTTTAGTTTGAGCGTCGAGATAGCCCGGATTATCGACAGGAACCATTTTTAATCGGTTAACTCCTTCTTCCCACAATCCTGCTATTTGTTCCCACTCGGCGGCTGGATGCGGCGGTTTTTGGGAAGCGACGGCGGCGGAAAGAGCAAATTCTTTGGCTGCTTCGATTAAGTTGTCGGCGCGCGCGGAACCGGTGGCGATTCCTCCCATTGCTTGAAAGTCTCTTTCTGCTGCTTGGAGTTTTTGCTTAGCCGTTTTTCCGGCGAGGGTGTCGGCGGGAATTTGATTGAGTCGATCGATCGCACTTTGCCAATTTCCACTCGCTGTTTGCCTCTCAGTTGCCGTTTTTCCTTTCTGGTACTCCTGTTTCGCCGCATTGAGACTTTCTTCGGCTCGATTTAACTCAGTAAAAGCATTTTTTTGCTGGAAAATTTGAGCATCCATCCGCCCGATATTTTTACGGGCTGCTTGAAATTCATCGAATGTAAAGCGCCAAGTGCAGCGGAAAAAAGAGCAGTACCTCTTTGGATAATAGCCGAGAAACCACACAGGTAAAGAGTCTAGATGTTTTTGAGCTTGTTTTGCTTTAGTTTCGCCCAAGTCAAAATCTGCCGCAGCAGTCGCTTTGTTAACCAGTTGATCGGATTGTTCCACAAGGGCGATCGCCTCTCGGTAATTATAATCCATACTCATAAAACTCGGCAGCAATAATACCGGCATTGTCTTCGCCACGGGCCAGCGAATCATGGGAAAAGGTAAGTTAATCAACCAAATTATGCCCGCACCAGCGCCCAGCAAACCGCCAGCAAAGATGATTTTATTAAATAATCCGGGCGCGCGGTTGGCTTTGACAGCAGCTTTGAGAGCTTGTTCGCTGAAGTTGGGAAATTCGTCTTTGAAGGTATCGCGAATTTCTTCTTTTGATGCGAAAGTTCCCTCTTGCGATCGCAATTTCTCCAACCGCTTGATTACCATCCCCCGGTACACCGAGCCCGCTATAGCATCACCAGCCGCGCACTTGTCAACTTCCGCCCGTAAAATGTCAAAAGCTCGATCGGTAAGACGCCCCATAAAACTCACCTATTCCTTTTGATTATTCTACAATTTGTCAGCCGAAATAATTGTTAAAATATATAAATTACACCTAAAACATCTCAATTAATTTCAGCTCAAATGCTTTAATTATCTAATTTTGTCAGGAGTTACGCATAAAACTAAAGAAACCGGGTTTTTTACTCGATTTGTCGGCTAAAACGCAGGATTTTAGTAAAAAAAAACCAATTTTTGACCGCCCGCGCGTCCAGGACTATATCTAAATAAATATTGAAGGCTGTTGAAAGTGTTGCCGACTTCCGAACCGCGTCTCAAGCCCTGGGTTTCCGTCTCGTTTTCCGGCGAGCAATTATACCGCACTTTAGGCGATCGCCCTTTCTCCCATACCACAAAAATAGACTTTTTTTAGAACGATCGAGCAATTAGAGCCGCCATCAATTGTATCAACTACAATCGAAGAGGAATTATATATCCATCCTAAACACTTGGCGATCGCACTCACACAGCAAAGAAACCGGGTTTTTTAGGAAATCTCTGGCTTTGTGGAAAGTATTGTTGTGAAAAACCCGGTTTCTGACAGCCGCGATTAAATCTAAAATTCGATCGCACTCACGCACCCAAAAAACCGGGTTTTTCAGGAATTTTTGGCTTTGTAGGAACTATTTTGCTAAAAAACCCGGTTTCTGCCTACCCTGCGTCCAAAATCTCAAATCTAAAATCTAAAATCCCAAATCTAAAATTCGATCGCCCATTCAAACCTAAAATCTTCCCAATGACTAAATTTAATTAAAATTTGTTAAGATTAACTCGACCTCAGCGCCGGTATTCCATCCGCCGCTAAACCAGCCCTTCCCCAGTCTCGATAATAATGCTGCGACTCGAACACATCAGTAAAATTTACCCCACAGGCGTCGTACTCAAAGATGTCACCTGGGAAGTCAAACCGGGCGATCGCATCGGCTTAGTAGGCGTAAACGGTGCCGGCAAATCCACCCAACTCAAAATCATCGCCGGCGAAATCGAACCCACCTCCGGTGAAGTCATTCGCCCCGCCAGCCTCCACATCGCCTACCTCTCCCAAGAATTTGAAATCGATCCCACCCGCACAGTCAAAGAAGAATTTTGGCGCGCCTTCAGCGAAGCCAACGAAGTTCACGAATCTTTGATGCAAGTCCACCGAGACTTGGAAAACTCCAACCCAGAAAATCTCGACCAACTGATCAACAAAATGGATCGGTTGCAACGGCAATTTGAAGGCTTAAACGGCTACGGTTTAGAAGCCCAAATCGAGAAAATTCTGCCCGAAATCGGATTTGAGATGGAAGATGGCGATCGATTAGTCAGCGCCTTCAGCGGCGGCTGGCAAATGCGGATGAGTTTGGGCAAAATTCTCCTCCAAAAACCCGACATCCTGCTGCTAGACGAACCTACCAACCACCTCGACTTAGAAACGATCGAATGGCTGGAAGTATACCTCAAAGGGCTGACAACCCCGATGGTAATCGTATCCCATGACCGCGAATTTCTCGATCGGCTTTGTACCCAAATCGTCGAAACCGAACGCGGCGTTTCCAGCACCTACCTCGGCAACTACTCATCCTACCTGCAACAAAAAGCAGAAGCCAGAGAAGCCCAACTCAGCGCCTACGAAAGCCAGCAAAAAGAACTAGAAAAACAGCAAGCCTTCGTTGAAAAATTCCGCGCCAGCGCCACGCGCAGCACCCAAGCCAAAAGCCGCGAAAAACAATTAGACAAAATCGAACGCATCGAAGCCCCCACCGGCGGCTTAAAAACCCTGCATTTCCGCTTTCCCCCCGCCCCCCGCAGCGGCCGGGAAGTCGCCATAATTGAAAACTTGGTGCACACCTACGGCGAAAAAATCCTATTTTTGGGAGCAGACTTATTAATTGAAAGAGGCGATCGCATAGCATTTCTCGGCCCCAACGGCGCAGGCAAATCAACCCTATTGCGCCTGATTATGGGTTTAGAACAACCAACTGAAGGCACAGTCAAAATGGGAGGCCACAACGTCATCCCCGGTTACTTTGAACAGAATCAAGCTGAAGCCTTAGACTTGAATAAAAGCGTGATGCAAACCATTCACGACGAAGTACCCGACTGGAAAAATGAAGAAGTTCGCACCTTATTGGGGCGGTTCTTATTTACCGGCGAAACAGTATTCAAACACGTCGGCGCTCTCAGCGGCGGAGAAAAAGCCCGTCTAGCTTTAGCAAAGATGCTGCTGGAACCCGTGAACTTACTAATTTTGGACGAACCGACAAATCACCTCGACATTCCCGCCAAGGAGATGATGGAAGAGGCAATTCAGAACTACGACGGCACCGTAATCATCGTTTCGCACGATCGCTATTTTATTTCCCAAGTCGCCAACAAAATAGTAGAAGTTAGAGACGGAGAGTTTCGGACTTATCTGGGAGATTACCATTACTACCTCGATAAAATAACCGAAGAAAAAGAACAAGCCAAGTCAGCAAAACTTGAAGCAGAGAAAACGGCTAAAAAAGCAGAAAAAGAAGCCAAGAAAAAAGCCGCAGCCAAACAAAAGTAAGTAATCTCATGTCCGCTCGATGACTGTCATAAAAACGGTTTGTAGTGCGGACACTGACTGATATCAATTTCGGTTCACTCATACATGATGTTAACTGTTAACTGTTGACTGTTAACTGTCAACAGTTAACTGTTAACTGTTGACTGTTAACTGTCAACAGTGAATTTACTATTCCGATGAAGAGAGGATTTGATATGACGCACGCGCGATCCAATCGCGAGATCCGTCAATCGACCGGACATGATATAGCGGTTCTCACAAAAGTGAGGTATGCCCTATGCCCTATGCCCGGTTTGGCCTATGCCCCATCCCGGATAGTACCTCATATGAGAGCACAGAAAGGATATACTACTTGACTGCTACGGACACGACGTGGCCGTATCCCTACAAATATTTAGCTGTAGGGTGCGGCTGATACATCTTTTAGCGATCGCCCCGGCCACCTGATTTCCGCTTAAAGAAAGGCTTTTCGGAACTCAGACACTGCTGCAAATCATCACTTAAATTTCTAGGAAAACCATAATCTGCCACATACTTCATCAACTGATTGATCGGGCCGAATAAAATAGTATCTGTATCTTGTTGCAACAGAAATGTATCGTCAAATCCGTTGATTGTGTAAAAGTTTTCGCGGTGAATATCCGCAGCAACGGAAGCCACCGTAACTCCATTAGAAGAAAAGCCTCTAAAGCAGATTCTATTTTCCTTTTCAGCAATCTGAATGTATCGAGAACCGCCGCCGTGATAGACACCAACCTGTAAGGGTAAAGCAGCTAAAGAATTTTTAGCCCCGATGCTGGTCAAAAACAAAACTGTAAATCCCAATTTTGTGCAACAGTGCCAAAACTTCATTGTTGATTCCTTCTAATCCAGCTAATCCTGAAGCCTTAACCCAAAATTTTATTAATCATTTGATTGGCCTGCGACTCATAACCCCCGCCAAACAAATTAAAATGATTCAAAACATGATATAAATTGTAAAGTGTTTTGCGTTTTTCATAGCCAGAATCCAGCAACCAAACTTCATTATAACCCCGATAAAACGCTGCAGAAAAACCGCCGAACAGTTCAGTCATCGCCACATCAACCTCTCTGTCGCCCCAATAAGCAGCCGGGTCAAAAATCACTGGTTCTCCCGTCGCAGTTACCGACGCATTTCCTCCCCACAAATCCCCGTGAACCAACGAAGGTTGAGGCTTGTAACCCTCCAACAACTTCGGAATAGCTGCTAGCAAGCTTTCCCCCCGATTGAAATTTCCGCCCCGACGATTGGCCAACTTTAACTGATAACCAATCCGATGTTCTGCCCAAAATGCGGCCCAGTCAGCAGTCCATTGATTAATTTGAGGAGTTGAGCCGATCGTATTATTAACACTCCAACCAAAACGTCTCTTCAGCAAGGCAGAATCAACCTCTTCTCCCCCCCTTAGCAAGGGGGGGCTGGGGGGGATGTATTTGTGCATTTGAGCCAGTTTGCGCCCCATTTCTGACCAAGCTATCTCGCCCCCGCCACCTCGCAAATCCAGCCATTCCAACACAATATAAGCAGAATTGCCTTCTGTTCCCCAGCAAATCGGTTGAGGAACGCGAATCGTCTGAGTTTCTGCCATTTGCTGCAAGCCCAGAGTCTCAGCTTCAAACATCGCAACTTGGGAAGCTTGATTTATTTTCGCGAAATAAGTGCGCTTACTGCTACTGATAGCATAGCCTTGGTTGATGCAGCCGCCGCTGACTGAACGGCGGTTGTCGATGGAAAATGTTTCTCCGGTTGCTTCAGAGATGTGCGCGGCAATTTTGTCCCACATAGCATCAAATTGTCTTGAGGGCGATCGCAATTAGTGTATCAGCAATGAGCACAGAATTCACTACACAGACAAGTGATAGGTAGTGCATTTTGTCAAAGACAGAGTAAAATGCTTGACTCTCAAAGTCATGAATAGTAAGCGCTGCATCTTGTTACAAGACTTTACCTGATTGCCGATCGCCCTCGCGCACACCCTGCATTTATCCGGGCAAAATCATTTTTTCAAACCAATATATATAGTTTATTTTTTTGCAGATGACAGCTTACAAATAATCGTTATCGACCTAACCCGAACAGGCTGCTGTTCCTCTTGAATACTTTATCTTGACAATAGTTATTAACATTCAAAAAATGTAGCAGTGGCGAGACAGGCTTCTAAATATACTCATTATTCTGTATCATTTAAAAAATCAGACTATCCCCCAAAGTGCTGTCTTTTAGTCTGCTGTTTCTAAGTCCTTTAATTCTTGCGTAGACTGCCATCCAGCTTCCCAGAGCGATCGATCTTTGAGCTGTCTGGCATTCAACCAAAAACGGACATTAGGATCGCAAGCCGCCACCATTTCCGCAAACACCCATTTACCTTCGTTTTTTCTGTTGACTACCTGGAAGTGCCGCCACCCCCAAGTTTTTTGGTGAGAAGTCCATCGGGAACCAACTAAATAAGGAAATTTTTGTTTCTTCGGCACAGTATTTTCGTTAACAAATATCTGACAAAGCAAGTTAATTGCAATAACTTCTTCTACTCTATTATATTAATCCTACATTCCCCACGAGCGAAAAACCTCTTCCCTCATCTTTCGCTGAACTGGAGCTTACAGGACAGTCAAGCTAAACTCTCTCTTTAATATATAGCGGTTCTCAAGCGTGGTGAGATATGCCCTATTGCCCACCCTTCGACTTCGCGATCGGACAAGATGCCCTATGCCCTATACCCTATGTCCTATGCCGCATAGTACCTCATCTTGCTGAGAAAGGCTATATATGTGTTTATTGTAACTTGTAGCAGTTTCGCCTCCAAGCTCAAAATTAAGGGCAGTTCAATGACTGCCCCTGTAATTAGATATACCTATGGAATAGGGTTCTTTTTTTGGGTCGATCGACAAATAGCAAATTTATGCAGCTCGAACTCGATCGTGAATCTCAAATCTAAAAGCAAATAACCTTGGTTGTAGTTGTGCGCCATCATCCGTTCTGCGAAACTGACTCAAATCTACTTTTTTAGCAGTTTTGACGTTCATCTCCTGCTTTTACCAAAGCGGTAGACCACTTGGTCAGCAGGCGTTTTTCCGGGCCCAACTCTCCCTACAAACATTGTTTCAATCTCGATCCTGTCTCCTTGACGCTATACAGCTCAACAAAAACCACTTTTAAGTAAGATTGACTGATTTATGTACTCTGTCGCTACCCCTTAATGACTTCCGTGTGAAGGCTTTTGGCCTGATAAATCCATTGGAAGTTGGGGAAGCCGGAGTCGTACCGCATTTGTTTGCAGCCAGAGAGTGATGGCGTGCTTCCGCTGCGGAGTCACGTACTCGCCCGGTCTGATCACGCCAGCACAGACACCGATGTTTTTCATAAGGGTTTCTCGCTCCGATGAACTTGCACCCTGTAGCAACCTGACTTGGGCTTTGATAAAATCCACGTTCATAGCAAAAAGTAAAATTAACTAAAGAACTCAGTTAAATAGCGATGCTTAGATTCCAGTTGTAACTCTAAAACCAATTGATACCAATCGAATTGATTCAATATCCCCAGGATGGGGATCGGGTGTCTAGAGCTAACCAACTTTATTTACTTTATCTGTTTTTGCCAGCAAAAGTGTCACTATGCTAGCAGTTTTGACAGAATTATTTATAATTAAGAACTGTTACAAATTTGGCTCACCTCCCACAATAATGCAGAGTTTAGTGCTAGCGCTACTCTCTTGAACTCAAAAAGTTCGGCATTACCTCGCGATCCATCCTTTTCTAGGTTTTATCCTCCCCCCTTGGGAAGGGATCGATCGCCGAACCTTCCTTTTCGATCGCCCCCATGAACACCCAGACACTGCTACCTTACCTTATTGATTTAGAGCAGTCCTATATTTAGCTCTCAACTATAACTTAAGGCATACGTATTGTTACTTGGGCTACCATAAGCGAGCAAGTTTTGATTCTGATTGCTCAATGATATATTTTTCCGCTTTTGTTGCAAAGCTCTGATTATTGTTAATTAAGGAAACTTAGTAATTTTTGTCAGCGAAAAATCGCTGTTGGCGAATCTAGACATTCTGCGCTAATGGGGATGAATCGGTTTTCCGCATTAATGGCGGGGATCGCTGACTACAACTACCGATCGCCCTTCATTTGTATAATTAATCACAAATCCCTCGATCCTAATAATTTTAAAACAGCACAAGTTCCAATAGGCTTCCATCTAGCGATAGCTGCTCCTAGTCAAAAATATAAGTAAAACAAATCAACAGGCCAATACCCGCACGCTCTAGGTTGAGGGTACAGAATTATTTTTCGCCTTGAGTATGTGATATCAATTCTGATTGCACTCATACATGATGTTAACTATTGACGGTTAACAGTCAACAGTCAACAGTCAACAGTCAACAGTCACAATTTAATCTACTGTTTTAATACTAATTAATTTGATAAAATATAAATTTAAAATGTCAAATATATAACGATTTAATGTATTAGCTAGATTGCAGTAAAAGATTTTTATTCATGATTTTAGTCTTTCCATGTGTGCGAACTAAAGTTTTCACTCGGAACCAGTGTTAATGACTGCGATTGCACAAAAAATACGATACAATCAAATTAAAATTAAGTATATTTACAGTTTAAATAAACTAGGAATAACTAATATTTGATAGTTTGATTCACAAACCAAATCAACTTATTTAGAAAAAAGAATCATTTTCACGAATTCCCACAGGCGAGGATAAAAATCTGGTTAAGACTTATTTTTATACTTAAAAAACCAATATTTATATAAATTCCGGTTGCACTCATACATGATGTTAACAGTTAACAGTCAACAGTTAACAGTCAACAGTTAACAGTCAACAGTGAATTTACTATTCCGATGAAGAGAAGATTTGATATTATGAGACAAACTCGGTTTATTTGCCTAAGTCCTGATTTCTTTTAAACACATCGTTACCGCTATCCTTCGGGTTGAAAAAAACAGGTTTTCTACTGTGGAGGGGCGCGTCAATCGGAAGGAACTCATTTCGATCGCGCTTAAATGTTTTTTTTAAGCCCGATCGCGCAATAGCTCGAAGATATGGTATAATCAAGCGAGCGAAAAATGCACGGTCAACAGCTTGCGCGATCGATGTTCCCTGTCGATCGAGTTCCAGGAGGTGAATTAAAGATATTAATTAACCAGCTCGTCGGAGATTGTTGGCTCAACAAAAAAACATCGCTCCGACAGCATATAAAATCCCCTCCGGCAAAATTGACGGAGGTAAAATTGTGGATCGAATTATGGGTGTTAATCGCTCTGTAGGTATTCTCTTGCAGTGTTAAGAGCGATCGGGCGATCGACCTACCTCAACTTGGTAGCTAAATTGACACTCCTCGGCCTAAAGGCACGAGGATTCTTAAGACATTTGGGTCTTAATATCCCATGCAAGTGTGGGTTCCTTTCGCTGACTACGTTTGCAGCGTAGCTGTGTAGTCATATCTCCTCAAAAATGTTTTGGGCGTAGACTTTCCCCCAGTCCGGAGGTAGGTTTTTACATCTTGTCTGATTTATCTATTCTACCATATTTATTTGTGAAAATGGATTTGTTATTTTACTTAAAAATGGAAAAAAGCCGTCCTCAAAGGACGGGGTTTTCAACCCAATTTTCTGATAATTTCCCGGTGGAAACCGGGAAATTATCAACTAAACCAACCTTTTTTTTATCGTTTCAGCTTAGCTTTCCAATTGGCGATCGCCTTTTGAGCCGGCTGATAACTCTTAGTACCCGACGGTATCAGCGAAGCAGTTTCAACCGCATCTTTCAGCTTTCCTTGAGAGCCGCGCAACTGAGCAATTTTCAGAATAGCTTCGCTCCACTCTCCAATCAACTGCTGAGCTTCTTCATACTTCGGCTGACCAGCCTTAATTTTACTAGCTTGCTGGATGCCTTTAACGTAAGAAGAGGCAACTCCCCGCTTAATTTGACCCTTAGCCGCCGATAGCAAAGCAGTATTTACCTGCTGCTCTTTTGATAGCTCTTCCCACTGAGCGATCGCCTCTTTTGACTGATTGTAAACCGCCTTATTGACATCAGGCATCAATTTAGCAGCTGCGATCGCCCCGGTAAAGTCGCCCCGAGTCGCCCGGCCGTTAGCAATATCCAAAATCGTCAAACTCCAGCGCTCAATATCCTCCTGAGCCTGTGGGTAGAGCGGATCGCTAGCCGCAATCGTTCGAGCCTTAACTACCGCTCGATTAAAACTAGAAGCCGAACCATCCTTAAGGAAAGTTTTCGCCTCAGCCCACACCTGCTGGCTTGACTCAGTTTGCTTGGTTCCACTCGCGGCTTCCACCGCCTGCGGTTGCTTCTGCGGCAAAATAGCAGCAGTAGATTTTTTAGGCGGAGGATTTTGGGCATTCTCAGCAGGCGATGGAGGCTCTGAGTCCTGCTGACCGACAAAAATCGATCGGTTCGTCAGAAAAACACCCAACAGCAGTACCAAAGCCGTAGCTCCACTCCACAAAACTAGCTGCTGCAAAAACGACTTGTCCGAGCCGCTGTTATCCGCATCCTGCGGAGGTACCGAGTTCGGTCGATCGTTCCCCCCACCAGCAGCAGGGACAACATTTGGCGGCGACACAGGCGGCTTCTCCACCGGTGCATCAATCGCATTGTTAGCAGCCTCCGGCCGATCGATACTAGCCGTAGCCACTCCCACTTGTGGGCGATCGAACCCCTCAGCCACACCAACGGCCATATTCCCATTGCGTCCCGCCAGCGCCGCAGTTGGCACCCCATTCGCATCCGGCAAAATCACCAAATGAGCCTTTCCGGGAGGATTCACCACCATCAAAGGTTCTTGTTTCGGACGCAAATGGTGGTCGCACAGCTCCGGGAGCCGATCGCTCAAGAAACGGTCTAAACCCTTAAGCGTCATGCACTGTCCCGATCGCAGACCCTCCAAAAGCGCCGTCGTAAAAAATCCCTGACGCAAAGCCGAAGTTTCCCGCGAAACTTGATTCGGGCGGCAAGAAAGCACCGTCGGGATTTCTAACTCCCGCGCCACCTCGGCCGTTTGAGCGCCGATCGTTTCCCCCGCCTTCACAATCTGGCTGCGGTTCATATCAACCAGCACCAACACCGTTTCCGTAGGAGCCTTTTTCAGAGTATTCAACAGGAACTCTACCGAAATCCCCGTACCCTCAATGTCCGCCGGATTTCCATCCGCCGGCATCAAATAATCCTTCCCTTCATAGCTGACACCGTAGCCGCTAAAAAAACACCAGAGTATATCTCCCTGTTGCAAGTGTTCCGCGCACAGGTTTTGCGTCAACCTCAGAATATTTTCGCGATTCGGATAGGTTGATTGACCCCACAGCGACGGCGAGCTATCCGTCATCAGCAGACATCCCTCCGGCGCAAAACCAGCCTCCTCAGTCAAAAAACCGTACAGTGCCTCTGCATCCTCTTGGGCATAACTCAAAGGCTGGAGTAACTGATATTGATTGATGCCTATTGCAATACAAGCGTGATGTTTCATCGCCCTATACCCTATATATATAGTTAACAGCTTGCACAAAACGATAACACATAGTCGTTTAACGTTATATCCGCTTTTACCTTCTAGCCTCCGACAGCAATTCTCCCCAGCCACAAGTCCCAACCATCCAAAATCAGCATCCTCAAAGTTTCACAGCTTAATATAGCGGTTCTCAAGCGTGGTGAGGTATGCCCTATCCGGCCTATGCCCACCCTTCGACTTCGCTCGGGGGGCAAGATGCCCTAGGCCGGATAGTACCTCATATTAGAGCTCGAAAGGGTATATACTCCAGTCAAAAATTATACCCTCTACCTCTATTCAGAAAAATGACGTTAAATTGGATACACAGGCCGCTCTATTTGTTCTATTTGATTCTAATTTTTTGCAAACTACACAAAACAGGAGTAACCCGCTAAATGGTCTCTACAGTTCAAAAAGAAATTGCCACCCCCAGCGAGTCCCTACTCAAGAAAAAATTTCCTAAAAGCCATAACCATTATAGGTTTCAGGATTTTTTTGTCTTCGATCGCCAGTTTGGAACAATCAACGACTGGGGTAAGTCGCGCAACATTTTTACCAGCGAAGACTTCATCATCGGCTTGGTAGAAGGACTCGAAGAAGAAGTAGGCCCTGCTTCTTCTGTAATCATGTATACTATTGGTTGTCAGTGGGGACTCCAAGATTCTGAATTTTTTCAAAAATGGTTTAGTGCCGAATTCGACCAGAATATTCGCCAGTCAAATCTCATGTTTCTGCTAGAAACTTGGTGGTGGCCGTTCACAGCTCAAGGTTGGGGTCGTTGGGAAGTGGACATGAGCGATCGCAAAAACGGGTGCATCTTCATCAACCTCTTTGACTCAGCAGTTGCTCGCACGTTGGGCGACGTGGGCAAACCAGTCTGTCACCTATACGCCGGTTTGTTTGCAGGTTTCTTCGGAGCTCTAGTCAAAAAGCCTCTAAGCTGCATAGAACTCCAATGTTACTCAATGGGAGAAACCTATTGTAAATTCCTCCTCGGCAACCCAGATAAAATTGATGCAGCAGCATTCTGGCTTAACGAAGGTGCTAACGCCCGCGATATTGAAAATCGACTGCAAAACGGTGAAATGTTGCGCTAAACAACCTGGAAAGGCACATAACCTGCCCTGCCTTTCCTCCCACCAATTCGCGCTCGCAAGTGCGACGGTGGACCTCTCCAGGCAGGAAGAAAGATGAAAAGTCAAACTTTAGGGTTGGACAAGTCTGTCCAAGACTTCTTTAATAACTACAATTGGCTGGGAAAACCTTTAGAAACCCAAAATGGCTCCACTCCCCGTCAAGTCCTGACTTTAACCCGATCGGTAGCCGAATTTTTTCAAGCTATTTCTTGGGAAGGAATTCCTCAAGTTGGATCCTTGCCCCTACCGCCACCCTTGCCAGTAATTTCTATTTCCCAACCAACCGAAGTCACCATTGACGACCTATTCGACCTCTTTTAATCTGTTTGGGGAAGAGAAAACAAAAAAATTCTATCTTCCCCCTTCCTTCTTCCAACTTCCATTTGTCTTCTTCCTTCTTCATTCCTCCTTCCTTTTAGAGAATAAATGCTATGGTGTGAGACATGACACAGAGAGCATTCAAGTACCGATTCTATTAGTGATGCCAGTTGGAAAGAATTAATCACGCAACTTGAATATAAGTGTGAGTGGTACCGTAGGACATTAGGACATTTGTCAAAATTGACCGATGGTTTTATAGCTCTAGGCGTTGCCGGAATTACGGTAATATTGTAGATAAGTTACCAGTAAATACCAGAAAGTGGGATTTTCCGAAATGCGGGGCCAACCATGTCCGCGATATTAATTCAGCTATAAATATTTGGGCGGCAGGTCTTGCCGTTTCAGTCTGTAGAGCGAACGTAAGACTTAACAAAAATACTTCTGTCGGGTAGTTAGTTGCCTAGAAACAGAAAGTCTAAGAAGTAATTCTTGGAAGCAAGAGTGCGTTTACGCGCTTGGAGTATGTCAACAATAACCGATTACCACTAAATTAAAATTATGCACCCTGAAATTGAGGCGCTGCTGGATCAGGCAGAAAACCGTTTTTTAAAAGGCGAAGAACTCATAGCTTTTAAGCGTCAAATTGCAACCCTCTCCCAACGCTTAAAAATTTATGAATTTTTGCGAGAGAAGGAAGCAAGCATCTTCCAACCAATCGCCAACCAGCTACAAGAAGCATTCCCAGATGAAAAATCAGAAACCCTAGAACGATCGCTCAAACACTGGCTCTTAGTCTTGCGGTACAGCTCTATGGCCATGCTGCTAAACGATCGAGATTTTCTCGAACAGCGACTACTCGACTGGGTTTCCGGCATCGTCGAAGCCCACCACACTCAAAAGATCGAAATAAGTGTTTGCAATATGCTGCAAACTCGCTTAAAAGAACTACTTTCTGAGCAAGCCAGAGCTATATTGCAACCATTCTTTGACCAAGCACAGTCAATGATTATCGATCGAGATAACGAAGAATAGGCAAATTCCCAATTCCCAATTCCCAATTCCCAATTCCCAATTCCCAATTCCTAATTCCTAATTTCCCATGATTAATATTGCCGACCTGCTCAAACAGCCCCGACTCCCTGGAAACTACTTTGCTAGCGATGCCTACGTCCGAGGCGACCTTGAACTCGGGCTGCTGGAGAACCGCCGGGGCGATCGACTCATAGCCCTCCCAGAAACACTAATTCAAGCCATTTATATCGGCTTAGAACAAGAAACCGGTCAAGCCTCCCGACTCGTCCTTTTTAACTGCGGTCGCTGGTGGGGAAAAAACTTCTACGTGCGTTTTTGCGAAGAAGTCAGCGAATACTACGGTCAGCCAGTTTCCGAAATGGAAATGGTAGAATTTCTGCAGTCCCTGCAACAGTGCTGGAAAACTCACGGATGGGGCACATTTGAACTTGACCCCAGCTATTCCGAACAGGGATTTTTAATAGTAAAAATTACTAACTCTCTGTTTGCCAAAACAGCCCCCCAATCCAAGTGGCCAGCCTGTTTTTTAGAAGCAGGCATCTTAAGTTCCTTCTTTACTCAGCTTACAGGTAGAGAACTCCACTGCCTGCAAACCTCTTGCGAATCCTTGGGTTCCGACTGCAACCGCTTTATTTTAGGTATACGCGATCGCCTGCAACCAGCAGATTTAATGCTCGAAGAAGGAGAAACTCACGAAGCTATTATTAGTAAACTTTGCAAACCCAAAAACTGACTTATTATCACAGCTATTAGTTGGTTTATAATAGCTGTGATAATATTTTAAATTTTCGGTCAATAAAAACTAATATCATCTCCGAAAAGGGCGATCGCAATCAGATGGGTTCGATCGAAAGGAATGCAAGTCCTCTAATGATGAGGACTTGCATTCCTCATTGCCAACTTTTATAGATTGCGGCAAATTGAGCCGACGTGGTATGATCGCTGCTAGAGTGGGGAACGCAGGCCTAAAATTTTCTTTTTTAGGAGACTGCTATCAGAGCGAGCATCTAAATTTTGCATTTGTAGTCCTGCCCCCCGCACAGCATACGTTATACAACACTCGCTCTTGGCGGACAGCACTCAACTAAAACAATATTTTTACACAGCCGGAGATGCTCCAATATTCAGATGGACTTTATCATGTCTGGTAAATTACCATAACAAAAATATTTCGTAGTGCGGACTAAAGTCCGCTCTCAGGCTGCGGACTTTAGTCCGCACTACGAAATATTTTTGTTGTCAATCTACCGCAAACGAGATTATTCTTTCACCATTGCATCTACAAAAATATCTAAAAAGTAAGTTAAATTATAAAAAAGCTACAGAGTTTTAAAAATGGTTTTAGCCATCAAAAAAAGTTGGAAACTCGCAGCTAGACAATTCATAACTTACCCAACAAACTCATAAAACTTAAAAGCAATCACAACCTCAATTTTTTTTATCTAACTTAATGGACGCCAATGAACTTCTAAATCGATATGCAGCCGGCGAAAGAGATTTTAGACAGGCAAACCTGCGCGGCATTGTGTTGAGTCCGATCGATTTATTCCGTTCCAGCGATGCTCCAACTCTACGTTTGGACAACCTCAACGAACACCAGCAGCGACCCTACTTAATTGGTGCCAATCTCAGTGGGGCCGACCTCACCAAAGCCCATCTGAGCCGAGCAAACCTCAGCAAAGCCGACCTCAGCGGAGCCAACCTCACCGGAGCAAACCTCATGGCTGCAAGTCTGAGCGGAGCCAATCTCAGCGGAGCCAACCTCACCGGAGCAAACCTCAGTGGTGCTCACCTGAATTGGGCAAACCTGACTGGAGCAATTCTCCTCAAGGCTAGTCTCATAGGTGCAGATATGAGCGCGGCAAAACTCTCCAAAGTCGTTCTGTGCGAGGCCAATCTCAGTAAAGCCTATCTGATTAAAGCTAATCTCAACGGGGCAAACTTGAAAGATGCAGACTTGAGTCTAGCCAGTCTCAAAGAAGCAGACTTGAGCCAAGCGCAGCTCACCGGAGCTGAATTGTCGAAAGCCAATCTAGCCGGAGCCAACCTCACCGGTGCCAACCTCACCGGTGCCAACCTTTTGAAAGCTAACCTCAGACGAGCCAACCTCACTCAAGCCTATTTAAACGGCGCGTGTTTGAGCGAATCAGACCTCACCGAAGCTTGCTTGGAAAGAGCCAACTTGTGCAAAGCAGACCTCAGCAAAACCTACCTGAGAAAGATTGCTTTGAATGGCTGTCACTTAAGCGGTATCAACCTCAGCAACGCAGACCTGACTGGTGTAGATTTGAGTGGCAAACTTTTAACTGGAATCAATATGGCAGAGGCATTGTTGAACGAAGCTAACTTCAGCGGTGCTTATCTGATGGAAGCCAACTTGAGCGGGGCCAACCTCAGCAAAGCCAACTTGAGCGGAGCCTACCTGATTAGTGCCAACCTTTCTAATTCTTGCCTACATGAAATTGATTTGAGCAAAGCTAACCTGAGTAAAGCCAACTTACGGAAAGCTGACTTGACAGGAGCCAACCTCCGGGGAGCCATTCTCACTGAGGCGAATTTGACTGGAGCAAAATTGATTGGAGTCATTCTTCCTAACGGCAAAATTTATCGCGGTTAAGGTGTTAACTCCCTTGATTATTTGCCCAGTAAAGTGCGGTTCATGTCCAGAATAGGAAAAAATAGGTTGGTTTCTTCAGTCGTGAGATATTGTTTGAGTACCTTTTTCATCACATCGTAGGTCACGGTAGCAATATTTCTAACTTGAACAGCGCCTAAAATAGTTTGCAACCAAAGCAATAGTCGATCGCGCAACCGTTCAGTATCATTAATCAACAGTGCTGCCGTCGAATGCCTCAACACCCGCAGAATATCTCCACGGCACTTTTCAGTCACATCTTGAGTCCCCCGGCGAAATAAATTAGGGTCTAGAGACCGCATTTGTGCTTCCACTTGCCGCATAATTTCTGTTTCAGAGGCTTGAATTTTTTTATAAGCACTCATCCGGTGATTCAAAGACTGAAAGTAGTCTTTCAAAAATTGGAGCTCGTCAGCAGTGGCGTAGCGTCCGTCTGCTTCGGTACTTAAACGCGCAAGTTGGCTCAGCATATAATTTTTTTATTTTGGGCAACAATCTGTTTAAATACAACATATCAAGTTTTGACGCTAATTGGGGTAGCGTCCCCCATCCGCAATTAGATTAATACCAATTTCATAAAGTAGCGCTAGATATTACACCCCCCAACCCCCCCAAAGCATCGGGGGGCTAAGACTTCATCAGCACATCTTTAGAAAAATGGTATAACGTTGGTAATTTACGCTTCTTTAGTCCGAACTAAATATTGTCCTACTTGGAAGCGGGTTTCATTAAGCTGTGCAACTATCGAACGAGTAATCAACTTTCCCGATTCCACAACTACTTGACCCGTAATTGGGTGTAGCAAATCTTGCTGGGCCCGGCGGCCGATCAGAGCTTCCACATTTTCGATAGCATTGATGTACATCCCCGCAGGTATCTGTACAACCACACCCTCGCCGATAATTTGCGCCTGACAAGCAAGTCGCGAATTGGCTTGAGCTGTAGTAATGACTTCCAACGTCCTCCTCTCGCGGCGGTTGATGTCAGACAAGCCTTCCATGCCGTCTTTAATGTAAACGTGGCAGGTAGCGCACATTCCCCGCCCTCCGCATTCCTTGAGAACGTCTAAGTCTTTGGAAAGTAAGGCAGACAGGATATTCGATCGGGTTTCCACTGCCATTTCTTCGGCAATTGGATCTAGTCTAATAATTTTAACCATATTGATTTTTCATTCTGTCCAATTAAGTATGCAAGCGTGAAATATTTAAAGTTCAAACAATTTGGGGTGACTCGTAAAAACGTTAAGATGGTTTGACAGCATCGGCTTCCGGTTCTCGAACCCTGATTGCATAACCGCGAGTGCTGTTTTGGTAATCGCTGTTGAGTCGCCCTATTCCCCAACGTAAGGTGCGATGGCTAAAACCTGAGACGGTTTCTCGAAAGCCTTAAACAAACTGTAATACTCGCGATCAACTAAAATAGCAGCCACAGGCAGTTCGAGATCAGGCATCCGAATCAGGCAATATTGATACTGATTCCGAAGCTCAAGGATTTTAGTAGGTGAGATTGCGCGATCGGCTTTACTCAGCCGAGAAGGAACCTGAGATAACATAGCAGTAACTGGCGATCGATTCAAAGTTTGAATTTTTGTCAGAATTTTTTACATATCTTTTTAATACTAGCTCAAGCATTTCCTATAATTAGACAGATGCAACATTCTAAATACCGTATTTTAGGGCTAGTCGGACAAGGGCAATTCGGTCGGGTATTTTGTGCCAGCGTTCGAGAAACTCCCGCCAAAGACTCCCGCCTCACCAGCCAACTGGTTGCTCTCAAAGAACTCAGCCATCAAAAAGCCCCAACTAGCGAATTCTTGCGAGAGCTGTGGTTTCTGATCACCTTGCAGCACCCCAACATTGTCACCTGCCGAGCTCTAGAACACACAGCTACAGGCAGGTACTTGGTCATGGACTACTGCGAGGGCGGAACCCTCCGCAACCTGCTCAAACAAGACCGTCCCTTGCGGCTGCTCGAAGGTTTGCAGCTAGTCATGGAAGTTTTAACAGGCTTAGACTACGCCCACCGCCGAGGTGTAGTTCACTGCGACGTAAAACCAGAAAATATTCTCCTAACTCTAGGCTCCAGAGGTTGGTCGCCACGCCTGTCTGACTTTGGTATCGCCCGCCGGCTACCAGAAATCGGTACAACTCGCCTCCACCAAGAACTTTCTCCAGACGCTACCGTAGGTTCCCCCGCTTACATGGCCCCAGAGCGGTTTTACGGTCTTTATTCCCCCATGTCAGATATATATGCAGTGGGAATTCTGTTGTTTGAGTTGCTAATGGGCTACCGCCCTTTCGGTGGCACTCCCGGAGACTTGAGGTGGGCCCACCTGAATCAACGCTTGCAACTTCCCGACGCTATTCCAGAACCTTTACAAGCAATAGTCAAAAAATCTTTGGAAAAGCTTCCGGCCCGGCGTTTTGCCAGTGCTTCCCAAATGGCTCAAGCTCTGCGGCTGATCCTGTACGACCCCGCTGTCAGGCAATTGGGCGACTGCATAGTTCCTTGGGAAAATCCCGCAACCCGCGGCGCTAAAAGTCTGAAGTCCGACACTGATTCTTTGACCCAAGTTGAAGAGAAAGAACCGTCAGCGCAGGCTATTAATTTACTTCGGACTGTGCGTTATGCGGTTTCGCAGCCAAAGCCACTGATACTTTCTGCACCGCTGACGGCTTTGATTGCGACTGAGAAGTATCTCTACGCTGCAGTAGATAAAGATGTGAAGGTTTGGTGTCAGCCGGAAAATCCGCTAGTTACCGAAGAAATGCCGACTTCTATATCTATGCCGGAAACCGTGCGTGGCATTTTACCTACTTCCCACGGCTGCTGCGTTCTGACTCCACAAAAAATTTACTGGATGGGCGATCGATCTTGGGAACCTCAGTGCTTGCTGGATACGGGTTTAAGGCAAGGTGCGGATGCTTTTAAAGCTGCTGTTGATTCTCACGGCCGCTGGTTGACAGTGGCTGTTCCGGGAGAACTGCGCTTTTATGCTTTAGGTGCAAACAGTGCCGAGGGCGATCTAGAACAAGCTCCCAGGTTGATTGCTACTGTACCGTTAGCGGAACACTATTTACCTGAATTAATGTTTTTGGATGGGCGACACGTCTTAGCCATTTGGCCGGACAACGAGCCGAAAAATCCCCAAACTATTTTTAGGGTTTACACTCGTCGCGGCAATTCGGTTGGTTCTGTGCGGTTGTCTGCCAGCATCGGAGAGATGCTGCTGACACCTGAGCCTTATACTTTGCTGGGAATTCCTCAATCTGGGAAAGCGGCCGTGTTGTTGATGAAATTGTGGCCGCTCAAGGTGGCTCGGATTCCCCTGGAAAGTTTGCCCGTCTCTGCTTGTGTGGCTAATTGGGGATGGGTTTTGGCGGATGTTGCGGGGCAGATTCTCGTTTTAAACAGTCAAGGCACTCAAGTAGGAAATTTTAGCAGCCCCGCTACACCTAGGGCGATCGCCCCTTGGGGGAAGACGGGTTTGGTGATTGCTACGAATACTGATTCGGAGGGTCACTTACACTTTTTAGATGTAGGCGTTGAGGAGGCTAGCTCGATATCGAACCTCAAAGGCTGATAACTAACTTAACTATCAGGTGTTTCGGGGTTGTTTGAATTAAGGAGAGTTTAGTTGCGGGTGATTTCGGTCTCACGGGACACGGCACGCGGGCGATCGGGTCAATCCTACGCCCAACCCCCCTTTCGTCAAGTCCAGCGAGTGCGCGCACTACTTATATATTAGTGAGGTTCACCAACCACCTGCTTGTGCGATGGTGAACCGTGTGATCGGTCGTCACACCCTAACCCCAGCGCGATCGGGCGATTAAGTGCGATCGTCTTTTACCTTGCGAAGCATTTTATATGGCCTTGATGACAGACCAGCCAAAAAGCCTGTTGGCAGTGGAAAAAGGACGTGTTGGGGGCAAAGAGGAGTGAGCTAGGGGATGAAAAACAAAACTCAGCAGTGGAAAGCTCTGCTGTGTATGGCTTTCAAGACAAGCAAAAAACTTTGCAAAAAAGCTTGACAACTCAA
>NZ_JAUBTX010000028.1:0-47331 GCF_036705185.1 Microcoleus sp. B4-D4
AGTTGTTGGAGTCGGAGTTGTTGGAGTCGGAGTTGTTGGAGTCGGAGTTGTTGGAGTCGGAGTTGTTGGAGTCGGAGTTGTTGGAGTCGGAGCTACAGCGATGTCAACTTTCGCATTATTGTTCGTAATATCAGGGTCATTGCGATCCGCAGCAGCGATCGCGACTGTGTTACTAATAGTTTGCCCACCACTACCAGGATTGACTGTAGCTTTGAGAGTCAACGAGGTAGTATCATTAACCGCTAACTTGCCCACATCCCAAACACCTGTTACAGGATCGTAAGTGCCTTGGGTTGGAGTATTGCTTGTAAGACTGAGAGTTGTAGGTAACAAACTTGTCAACTTGATATTGGCAGCATCATTGCCTAGTGCCACATTTTTTGCACTGACAGTGTAGGTAATGACATCCCCTTCTTTGGGTGCGGGGTTGTCCACCGTGACAGTTACCCCCAAGTCAGCATTTAATTTCCAACCTATATCTTCCAGTATGCCAAGTGTAAGAGGCCCAGGGTCATGGATAGCTACTCCCAAACCTCGAACGTTTGTCATCAACGAATTAGTGCCATCTCCATAGGTGGCTTCGTCTAGGTGAGCGATGCTTGCACCGTCGTTAAAAATGTTAGGTGCGTAAATTTTAAGTTTGCTGCCGCCATTTGCTGCGACAGCTTTCGGGCCATTGAAGAACAGGTTATTGCTGATTAGCTGGTTTCCTAGTGCGACAGAAGGCAGGGGAAACAGCGCTGTGTCAGTGATTTTTTGACCTGAACTATTCTCAATAAATTTGTCGTAGATTCTGGGATAGTTACTGGCACTAACCAAACTGCCCTGTTGATTGCCTGTATTGTACACAAAAGAGTCAGCGAATCCCATTCCGTGAGCAATTTCATGGAGGAGTGTACTAACCAAATCCGTTTGATTAGCACCGGGATTAGCATCGGTTCCAAAGTACCAAGAAATTCCCGGCGAACTAGCGCTGGGATTGTTGTTAACACTGACGGTAATATCAGGGGAACTTCCATTTAAATCCGTCCCTGCTAATTGGTTGGCTAACGCCATTCGATAAGTAGTATTTGTTAACGGTGCGCCCGTAAAGTTTGCTGTGCTAGAGCCTCCTCCTTTTGCCAAAAAACCAGTTACAGTTTCCCAAGTTGCGTCAATTACTACATCTACTTTCGAGGTGTCGATGAGTCGGTTCCAGATATTAACCGCGTAATCAAAAGAATTTTTAGCTTGCGGAGGAAATACTGCATCGTAAGTAACTTTAATCGCCAAAATCCCTTGGTAAGCCTCTTGCACCTGTGGCCCAAACGCCAAAGAGGCATCCATCGCCCCAGTGGCATACCCCAATTCCCAGTCGCCGCCTTTCTGGGCACTACCAGTCAGACTCGTAGAAGCTGCCACATTAGCCCCTGTTAGCTGACTCAACCGCTGTGCGAAAGCAGCACCCAAATCTCCCTTTGCTACGTTGCAGCCATACAAAAGAATCTCAGCATTACTTGCCAGCCCTTTTGCCCATTCCTTTACCCACATCACAAAGTCGCAATTTCGGGAGGGGGAAAGAGACACTACACCCCGGTTTTCTTCGTTTATGATATTGCTTGGAGTGGAATCGCTCAATGTATCCAAAGTCAACACCGTATTGCCAAGTTGCAGAGAACCGACAGCGCCGTGGGATACAACGTGAACTGCTGAGAAGTTACCGCCCCGCAGTTTTTGAGCAATTTGTTCTACCCCGTTGCGGTTAGAATCCAGCAGGATTACTTCTGTTCCAGGGGTAACGCCGTCAACTAGAGTCTTCCAATTAGGGACAGCAGTATCGATAAATGCGATCGCTTTCGGAGTTTCAGAGATTTTGTGTGACATGATCTACCTTTAGCTATTTGGAAAATGGGAAATTATGGACTTGCAACTTTGTCAGTTGCTTTAATTGAGTTTAATATTGTTTAGATTAAACTCAGTAATTTTGCAGCAAAAAAGCTTGCTTGAAGAGGATTTTTTTTGAATCTAACTATTACTTGTGTGAACATAGCGACTCTAAATCAGTTTGGCAAAAGCATCATACTTTTTGAAGTCAGGAGAATTAAAAAGTTGATATTTGAAGAAAATCTCCACCAATCGTTTAACTGAAGCAAAACTCTTACAGCGGTAAGGCCAACGCCTAATAAAGTTTTTAACTTGTAGCCCAATTCCCTCAACGGGATTTCTCGCTATACCTAATCTTTGATGATTTTGAGGATCGGTGCTGCTCAAACTTCCATCAATCGTTTGCCCTAAGCTAAAATTCGTCATCATCCCATCTCCTCAAAAATATAGTTGCGTCAAAACCAGCAAAGCCCGCCTAGCAAGCTTTCCTAAATATCTATCAGGGCCTTCCTCTGCTTTTTATGCAGAGCGCCCTATTTTGTTACAAAACTTTACATTTCTCCCAAGAGCAGATAAGCTGTATGCCCGATCGCCCGCCAGATGCACCGTCACCAGATGCACCGTCACCAGATGCACCGTCCAACCTAGCTGACAGCCAGAGAAATCATTTCACAATCCTCGACAATCCTTAATCTGTACCGCCCACAACCAAGCTTATAATTATTATATGAGTATTCCCCTGAAACCAGAATCGGAATGGCAAGATATCGAGGATATTCAGCCCTTAATCAGAGCGCATTATCATGCCTCCAAAGCAGAAAAATTAGATACGGCAAATGCGATTATTTCTAAAGTTTGTGAATATTTGCGACAGTGGAATTGTGCAGAGTTGGCGTGTGGAAATTTACAGTGGCTATTGTTAAAGGAAGTAAAAAATATTAGCCTTTCAGACACGGAAAATATGCCCACCCCACAAGAAAATTAACCTCTTGTGGAACGGGCATCTTGCCCGTTTTCTTAGTCCGCGAAGGCGGACTTCGTTTGTGTAGACGCGGTTTCAACCGCCCGGTTTCAACCGCCGATTTTATCAACTTCAACTGCTCGAATAAATGCCTCTTTCTTGCAGTTGCTGCATAAAAAACTCTTCCAAAGAAGGCTTAGCCAAATTCATCCCAATTAGCTGCCCTCCCGTCGCGCTCAGACTAGAAATAAACTCCTTCGGCTCGCCCTGCAAATGCCCGTACCACAAATCATTATCAACTTCCATATCCGGTATCCATTTTTTGAGGATATTCAAGTGGCCGCCCCTACCTTCAACCCGGTAAGTTTTAGTATTTCCCAGAAGTTCGTCGATCGCACCAATGCAGATTAACTCACCGCGAGCCAAAATTGCCACCCGATCGCAAATCTTCTCCACATCCGACAGTACGTGCGAATTAAAAAAAATCGTTTTTCCTTGATTTTTAAGCGATAAAATTATCTCCCGCATCTGATAGCGCCCCATCGGATCTAAACCAGACATCGGCTCATCCAAAAATACCACATCTGGATTGTTAATCAAAGCTTGAGCCATGCCGATCCGTTGCAGCATTCCCTTAGAATACTGGCGCAACTGTTTTTTGATTGCCGCCGATTGAGATAGCCCAACTAAGTCCAACAAATGCGGAATTCGCTGCCGCTGAATCGAGCGGGGAATTTCAAACAAGCCCGCCGCAAATTGCAAGAATTCCCAGCCCGTGAGATAATCGTAAAAGTAGGGATTTTCTGGCAAATAACCGACTCGCCGCTTCACGTTGCGATCGCCCAAAGGCCTCCCCAACAGCAGCCCCCTGCCAGAAGTCGGCCGCACTATCCCCAGCAAAGCCTTCAGCAGCGTAGTTTTCCCCGCTCCATTCTGCCCTAACAACCCGAAAGTTTCCCCCTCAGAGACAGTCAGAGTGCAACTTTTGAGCGATTCTATTTTTTCGTTCATCCAGAAGCCGGTACGGTAGAACTTCCCCAGATTGAATATTTCCACCACAGGGGTAGCTCCGGGCATCTCGGTGGAAGTTGGCGCATCTATAAGAGGTTCCATTTTCGTCATCTAAATAAGCAGCATCTGATTATATTCTATTGCATTACAGAGAGTCATTAGTCATCAGTCATTAGTCATCACGAAGAAGGAAGAAGGAAGAAGGAAGAAGGAAGAAGGAAGAAGGAATGAAGAAGGCAGAAAAAGATACACACAACAAGCTTTTTAATAGCCCGTATTTTATATTGAATTAGGTGGATTTACTGAATTGCTCTTTTTAATGTTAAACTAATACTACCTGCCATTGATTTTTACTGAATATGGAACGTTCAAAAATTATTGCTATTATCACCGGCGTGATTTCTATAGTCTTAGCAGTTGCCTACCTGCTACTCGTTACCCTCCTCGACTTCCGAGGCGAAATGTTACCCGCACCTCAAAGTCAATTGCCATTCTCAATGCAGCTTCAGCAATTAGCGACTTTTAATCTGAATTTGTTAGTACATTAGTCATTAGTTAGTTGGCAGTAGTTAGTTGGCAGTAGTTAGTTGGCAGTAGTTAGTTGGCAGTAGTTAGTGGTAATTGGTAATTCGGAATTAGAACCAACTAGCAAAATAATAACAAACAACAACTAACAACTAACAAATAACAACTAACCAACCACCAACTAACTAATACAAATGGATTGCTTTCATCATGTGATATGAAACTAGCAACTGCGTCAAAGCTAGCGGGTAACTTTGCAGAACTTCACCAGTTGTCCCGATTAGTTTGCCAATTTCCGGGTTGCCTTGGGCGCTGCAAAATCCCCGCAGGTGCGGCATTTCGTTGCACAAAATCTTTTCCAGTTCGTTTACTTGTTCGTTAGTAGCGTGGGAGTCTACTTCCAACACGTCAACCGGTTTGCCCATATCGCGATCGAGTCCTAGGCGAATTGCAGGTTTAAAATTATCGCTGCCTCGGGCTAAAATCTCAGTAAAATCCGGGTGAGGAATTGTCGGTCTCAGCACTAAACGGACGTTCAAATTTACTTCATTGTCCTCTTGAGGTAGGTAAAAACTAACTACAACATCGGCAAACTTACGCTGGGGACGAATAAAATCTTCTGAATCATTTTCCCGCTTTTTCATTTCTGCAAGCACCTGTTCATCAGTATAACCGCGCTTCATGGTATCGCGCTTAACTTTCCACTGAGTTCGCAACTCTTCTGGGGGAGCGAGATACACTTTTACATCGTAAGCATCGCGGATTGCACGAGTTGAGTAACCAAGCAAACCTTCAACTATTACAAATTTATTGGGCTGGATGTATTCCGGCGGATCGAATGTACCTGAGTCGTGGTTGTAAATAGGTTTAAGAATTGCTTGTCCGGTACGCAACAGGCCCAGGTGCTGCTGCATGATGTCTAGATAATTGCAGTCAGGATGCAGTGCTGTAATCCCGATTTCTGCCCGCTGCTTTCTGTCGTACCTATGATAGTCGTCCGTGCAAATTATCGTGACATTTTCTGGCCCCAATACTTGGGCAATTCCCCGCGTCAGGGTGGTTTTTCCCGCTGCGCTGTCTCCGACAATACCGAGAATGATTGGTCGATCGCTCATTGTTTTTACCCCGACGGACAATAGCAAATTTTTTATCAACCTTAAATCTTATCAAAATTCGGTTCGATCCGATCGCTAATTGCATAGTTTGACTTGAACCCCCCGGATTCTCCCCAACGTGTAAAATTATTGTAAAATTTCTTAATAAAATGCGGCACCGGAGACTCCCAGAACATCTGATTAAAAAATCACGCTGATTTCTCAATCTCCCGCGAGGTCGATCGCACTTTTGAATCTGGCTACAGTCAAAAATTAGGGGAAAATACCGCTGTCAACTGTCCCCCTCGTCTTTGAGTGTAGTACAAATTGCAGCAGCCGTCGGACTGGTGGGTGCTTTTTAGTTTTAAAACTGGCCGCTAGCAGTGCATCAACTTGCCGATAAATCTACGCGGAGGGCGATCAAATTTTCCCTAAATATAAAGTTTTAACCAAAGCTTTCCCCGTGCCTGAAAAATTAGGATAAATTCAAATTGACGGTGTACTCCCGCCCTCTGAAATTAATTATTTTTGCTCTTTTTGACCTGCTGCAATCAAATGTTTTCGTGAATAAACCCGATTTCGACGCACCAGGGCATAAATTCTAAATTTAAACAAATCTTAAGTTGAATTAATACTGCATTATAGAGCGGACTCGCATTCCGCACGCGCGATCTAATTCTGTCGCGTGGTGGGGGCGGGTTGATGTAGATTATTTGTCTGAATCAAAGAT
This sequence comes from Microcoleus sp. B4-D4, assembly GCF_036705185.1. Taxonomy (NCBI): domain Bacteria; kingdom Bacillati; phylum Cyanobacteriota; class Cyanophyceae; order Oscillatoriales; family Microcoleaceae; genus Microcoleus; species Microcoleus sp. B4-D4. The sequence goes on from NZ_JAUBTX010000028.1 coordinate 6,185, forward strand.
TGTTGGTGAACCCGCCCCTGCAGGATTTACGTTTTACCAGTCATCTTGGCGCTTGTTGCTGTTGATTTCCCAATCATCGCCTTGCTGCTTATACAATAGTTCTGGTTCCACTTCTGCTGGCATTTCTAATTCGGGTTCCACTTCTTGTTGCTGATAAATGTTCAGAGGTTCGACAACGCGGGCGATCGCATCTTTGACAAATGCTTTGACAAACTCGTCTTTCCGGTTTAACTGAAACTGCCTTTGCACGACTTCGGCGATGCCGCCGTCGCCCCAATCTTGGTCGTGTCGGAAATATTCAATAAAACTTTTCCCGGCAATTCTGGTTAAATAAGCGGCGCTGACTGCTTGAATTGCTTTGCCGAGCACAAACCCAGCTACGCTTAATTGCAGCGCCCTTGAAACTACTTGAATTACGCCTTCTACTATTCCCAAACTTGCTAGAGTTTTTGCCAGAGACAATGCCAATTCTTTGGCGCGATCGATATTTAATTCGCAGCCGTAAATCTTGGCAATTTCTACTACCATTTGAGCGTTAACTGCTGCTGTCGCTAACAAATCCACAACGGGCAAAGGCGTGACGGCAATTACTCCGGCTCCGATCCACTGAAATCGCTCTACTACTTTATCAGCGGCGCGCCGTCTTTGAGCGTCAATTAACTTGCGCGCTTGGTCTCCCAAGTGCTGAGATTGCAACAAAATATTGTCGGCAATTAAGTCTTCGCCTTCGGCTCGCAAAATTGCTGCGATGCGCCGAATTAATGGCATCATATCCGGGTCTGGTTGAAATATTGTGCCGCTTTCTAGTACAAATTTTTGCGGGTTGGCGCTAATTGCAACTACATCCATTGCTGATACAAAACCTTTGACTCGCAGCCGCAGCCGATCGAGAATTTCGTCTCTGTCGCTGTCGGGATAAAGGTCAACTTTATTAAAAACCACGATCGACCTTTTGCCAATTTCTGCCAAAGTCCGCAGCGGTTCGTACTCAGATTTACGCAAATCGCCGTCCAAAACAAATAAGATCAAATCTGCCCGGGCCGCCAACTGACGTGCCAATTCCTCTCTGTAAGTCCCCGCTACTCCCGCTTCCAAGATGCCTGGGGTATCAGTAATTGCTAATTCGCGATCGATTCCTTTCAATGAAAGAGTGTAAGTTTCTCCAACTTCCGTAGTTCCCATCGGCGCGCCCACCTCTCCCGCCATCCGCCCCACCAACGCATTGACAGCCGAAGTTTTCCCCGCAGAACCGGTGCCGAAAACCACGATCCGAACATTGCCGCGGGCCATGTTAGCTTCAATTTCGCGGGCTCTCAACAGCAAAGCTTGCCGCGCTACTTCATCTTGAATGCGATCGACTTGCTGCCTAATTGCTTGAAGATTTTCCGAAGCAGCCTCACTTTTGACAACAGGAACCTTCGGATTAATCGCCCGTTTTCCCTTGACTTTTCCCGGACGTTGCAGCAGCTTAAAATAATAAAACAGCGCAAAAATTAGCGTTCCCAAAAGTATAATTATTAGGAAAATCAGCAAATTAGCCAGCAACGGAGAAGCAGACAGCGCAACTTGACTGTAAAGCCCTGTCAAGGAACTTATCAGGCCAATAATCAGCCCCAGGGTGAGGCAGAAAGCAGCAATTAAGGTTAACAGGCGCGGCAAAGGCATGAGGGGGCGGCAAATAAAAGGGTTATACTTTGATTCTTACATTGTGATGATAATTCGGAACCGATCGAGTGCCCGATCGCACTGCTTAGTCTGCAAATCCCGATTTGCGGGGATTTGAGCGCCAGCGGGACGGACAAGTGCGATCCTCTTCGAGGGCTTCGCTAACGCCCTCTTGCTGCAATTGTAGCTTGCACGATAACTTAGCTACAGCTTATCACCCGCCCGAACGGTAGACTGGTTTATTTGCATCTACCTACTTATTTATGCGGTGATTTATTCGATCGCCAGTTTAGCCATACTTTTTTATTAACAAACAAATCTGACATTAAGTACACAGAAACCAGGTTTTTTAACGGCAGTGCCTCCTGGAAGCTCCGAAAGCGGAAACGAGAAACCGGGTTTATTAGGCAGGCTAAGAGCGTCTTTATTTACAAAAACTTTATATTAAGTATCGATGCGGTACTTTCTAATGATCCGCGAGTTAAGTTAGACTTAATTCTCAGTGCGTGAATTATTCACAGGTTCGCATCTATGCAGCTCAAACATCACAAACAGGCTTCACAAGAACTTCCTACATCTTTCGACTATAAAATCAAACAGAGCCACCCACCAAAGCTTAATTATTTTGCTCAAATAGCCCGCTCCTTCGGAAACCTCAGTATTAGCGACAAAATCAGCCGCGGCTACGCATTGGCTCTTTGTGTTGCGATTGGGGGCACGACTATCGGGATGCTGGCGGGGAATCATTACTATCGCAGAACTAACAATCAACTACACATCGATCGAGAAAGTCAGCTTTTAAATAAGTTGCAGGTGGCTTTGCTGCGGACGCAAAACAGCCAACAGCGATTGATTTACGGGATAGAAAAGCCCGAAATTTTTGACAGCAAATACCAACAGCTACAAAATAATATCTACATTTTGAAGTTGTCGCTATCTGAAGTTAAAAATCAGAAAGAGATGGAACAGGCAGCAGGCTTACAGGCTTTTATAAAAAGTTATAATTCGCTTATTTCAAATTACATTCAGCAGCTAGAAACAGTTAACGTTCAAATTAGTAAAATGCCAAATTCGCTAGCTCAAACAAGTGTGAAACGCAAGTTGCTGTTGAATTTAGAGCGAAATAAAATTGGGTTGAAATTAGAGAAAGCGACTAATGATTTAGGAGCAATTATCGATCGCGCCCAAGAGCAAGAAAATGCAGCACGGGAAGCCCTGCTCAGAGCGCAGACACTGCGGGTGCAAATAATTTTTGGTAGCATGGCACTGTCGATCGTAATTGCAGCACTGCTGGCGAGCTTCACCAGTCGGGCGATCGCCAAACCCCTCGCCGCTGTCACCAAAATAGCGCAGCGAGTCACCGAAGAATCTAATTTTCAGTTGCAAGTACCAGTTACTAGCACCGATGAAGTGGGAGTATTAGCAGCTTCGTTCAACCAACTGATTCAGAAAGTAAATAACTTGCTAGAAGAATTGAAATCTGAGCAAGAAATTCATATCCTTCAAAATGAGAAAATGGCAACTTTGGGGAGGATGCTGGCCGGTGTTGCTCACGAAGTTAACAACCCAATCAATTTTATCTATGCCAACATCGATCCAGCAAAAACTTACGTTGAAGATATTTTAGATTTGCTCAAAACTTACGAAACAGAAATACCCAACCCGCCTGCTGCTGTCACCGCCAAAGCAGAAGCCATAGACCTCGATTTTCTCCAAGAAGATTTGATGAAAATATTTAACTCAATGCAAGTGGGTGCTGAAAGAGCCAAAGCCATTATCTTGAGTTTGAAAGATTTTTCTCGCCTCGACGATACAGCGCCTCAGCCAGTCGATTTACACGCCTGCATAGATAGCAGTTTGCTGATTCTCAACAGCCGTGTCAAACAGGGCGTTGAAGTGGTACGAAATTACGGGAAAATCCCAAAAATTGAAGGCTATATGGGTTTGCTTTACCAGGTGTTTGTCAACCTGATCAGCAATGCACTAGATGCTGTGGAAGAGAAAGCAAAACTTGAAAAAATTAGCTATGAAGAGGCGAAAAAACAATCTAATTTTGAGTCAAAGCAAGCAGAAACATCTAGTTTTTCGCCGAAAATTTCAATCACTACAGAATACTTGGACGACGACTCTGTGGTAGTGCGAATTTCCGATAACGGTACGGGGATACCTGCGGCCAGTCAAGAAAGAATGTTTGAAACGTTCTTTACGACTAAACCGAGGGGTGTCGGTACTGGTTTGGGATTGGCAATCGGCCGCGAAATTATTGTCAAGAAACACGGCGGGACGATTAACTGTTGGTCGGAGGTGGGAAGGGGAACAGAATTTGCGATCGCCCTACCGATCAAACATTAGTAGTCAGTAGTCATTAGTCAATAGTCAGTAGTCAGTAGTCAGTAGTCAGTAGTCAGTTGGTAGGGGCGGTGGATGGTGCGTGCCCGCCCTCTTAGTAGTCATTAGTCAGCAGTCATACCAAATCAGAGTTTGCCACCCCCTTTATCTTCTGACTCTTCTGTTTCCTCTTCTCTTCGCGTTCTTTGCGTCTTCGCGGTTCAATCATAAAGGAGGTATATTACCTAGATTTGGTATCATTATTTATGGCAGCCGTAAATCAGCAGCAAAATCGATTTAGACTCGAATATTTTTAGTGTAAGCATCTTGCTTGCGTAGGATTTTTCAAATGATTTAAGATTGCTATAGCAGTCATTAGTTATTGGCAATTGGGTTAACCTGTCAATAATTGCCTAAAACCAACAATTTAGTCAACCCGTCTCGGTCGGATATTATAAGTAATTACCCGAACTTGATATAAGTTCTGTAATGGGGAATTTGGCAATTGGCGATCGGTTAATCTAGAGTGGAACAAATACGGCAAGGAGCAAAAATTATGGGACTATTTGACCAAATTTTGAACGCGATCGACAATCCCAACCAACAAGCAAGTTCCAATCAGTTGGGCAACATTATCGGTGCGGTAGAGCAGTTGAGCGGCAACCAGGGCGTAGATGCGGGTACGACTCAGTTGGCGATGTCGGTTTTGGGCGGATACGTGCGATCGGCATTGCAAGACGTGCGATCGCAGTCGGGAGAAGCACAAGCTCAACAAGTTGTCAACCAATTTAGCGGCACAAATCCCAATCCGCAAGCAGTACAGAGTTTGTTCGGAGCCGGTCAACTAACGCAAATAATCGCCGATATCGCCCAAAGAACCGGTTTAAATAACACAACAGTGCAAGCAATGATACCTGTTTTAGTGCCGATCCTGCTGAATTTGCTGCAAACCGGCGGCAACGCTCAAAATAATCCAGCCCAAGGCCAAAATCCCGTTTTGAATACGTTTTTAGATGCCGATGGAGACGGCGACGTAGATATTACTGACGCCATGTCGATGGCTAGCCGCTTTTTGAATCAGCGCCGTTAACTTAGGATTTTGTAACCGCAGATATCTGCCTTCATCTGCGGTTACAAAAACTCCAAATTAACCCAAACCCAAATCAGTCACAGCACCAACACTGCTAGAAGAAACCAATTTAGCGTATTTAGCCAAAACGCCCCTAGTATAGCGAGGTTGAGGAGCTTGCCAAGCTGCTCGGCGCTGCTCTAATTCTGCATCAGCAACATTGAGCTGCAACAACCGATTCTTAGCATCAATCGTAATCGAATCGCCCTCTTTTACTAAAGCAATTGTGCCTCCAACTTGCGCTTCTGGTGCAACGTGACCTACCACCATGCCGTAAGTTCCGCCAGAGAAGCGGCCGTCAGTAATTAAACCCACAGAATCGCCCAAACCTGCGCCAATAATTGCCGAAGTTGGTGCTAACATTTCGCGCATTCCCGGCCCGCCTTTGGGCCCTTCGTAGCGGATGATAATCACATCTCCGGCTTGAATTTTGCCCGCTAAAATTGCATCCAAACAATTTTCTTCAGATTCAAATACGCGGGCCGGGCCGGTAATTTGCGGTTTTTTAACGCCAGTAATTTTAGCAACGGCTCCTTCTGTTGCCAGATTTCCCCTCAAAATTGCTAAATGTCCTTGGGCGTACATCGGGTTGTTCCAAGGGCGAATTACGTCTTGGTCGGTTCGGGGTTCGATGGGAATATCTGCCAACACTTCAGCAACAGTTTTGCCGCTAATTGTTAGGGCGTCGCCGTGGAGCAAACCCTGTTCTAGCAGCATTTTCATTACTAGAGGAATGCCGCCGGCTTTGTGCAAATCGACGGCTACGTATTTGCCACTTGGTTTGAGGTCGCACAGCACGGGAACTTTGGCTCGAATTGTTTCAAAATCGTCGAGGGACAGTTCAACGCCGATCGCATTGGAAATCGCCAATAAATGCAGCACAGCGTTGGTTGAACCGCCGATCGCCATAATTACCGCGATCGCATTTTCAAAGGCCTTGCGTGTCAAAATTTGGCTCGGCAACAACTGTTTGCGGATCGCTTCCACCAAAACTGTGGCAGATTCGGCAGCGCTGTCAGCTTTTTCGGCATCCTCAGCAGCCATTGTCGAAGAATAGGGCAAGCTCATGCCCATCGCTTCAAAAGCGCTCGACATCGTATTTGCCGTGTACATTCCGCCGCAGGAGCCGGCACCCGGACAAGCTTTTTTTTCTACTGCGGTGAGCTCTGTTTCATCAATTTTGTCGGCGCTGAATTGACCGACTGCTTCAAAAACGCTGACAACGGTTAAATCGCGTCCGTTGTGGTGTCCGGGTTTGATCGTGCCGCCGTAAACAAAAATAGCAGGAATGTTCATGCGGGCGATCGCAATCATCGCCCCCGGCATATTCTTGTCGCAACCGCCCACAGCCAGCACACCGTCCATACTTTGGCCGTTGCAAACAGTTTCTATCGAATCAGCAATTACATCTCTCGACACCAGAGAATATTTCATCCCTTCAGTTCCCATCGAGATCCCGTCGCTGATCGTAATCGTACCGAACATCTGCGGCATCGCGCCGGCTTCTTTTGCGCTGGCAATAGCCCGCAAAGCCAGGTCGTTCAATCCCATATTGCAGGGCGTAATCGTGCTGTAGCCGTTGGCAATTCCCACAATGGGCTTAGTGAAATCGCCGTCGCCAAAACCGACGGCCCGCAGCATTGCTCGGTTGGGCGCGCGCTGTACGCCTCCAGTCACAGCTTGGCTTCTCAAATTTTCAGGCATTCTCAAACATCCTTTGTCAGTGGTGGGAAAAACAGTCAGCAGTCAGTTGTTCTGATACCAGTTTCCCAAAAAAAAGACAACTGCGTACAACTCCCAAACCTATATCCAGTCAGTCATTCGCATCTCTAATCGCCAATGGAAAATCAAAAATGGTATTGACTGCTGACTGCTGATATCTTTACCCTATTTTTGATTCTCTCAGAAGCGCTGACATTTGTGAGGCCATCTAGAATAGATTCGCACAGCAGTGCCAGGAAAGCAGAGTGCAAAGATTCTGCCGATACTGCACCGTGTGGCGTGAATACCGTGGTTATCTGGGATGATGTGGTAACACCCATCACTCTAACGTTTGAAAAAAATTGCGAGGCGAATGACATGGAGGCCGATCGAATTCTGAGGCAATATGCGGCCGGAGAAAGAATTTTTCGAGAGATTAACCTCGCCGGGGCCGACTTAAAAGGGGTAAACCTTAGCGAGGCTAATTTTACCAGAGCGAATTTCCAAGACGCAAATCTCAAGGGCGCTAACCTGACGGGAGCGAACTTGCGCGAGGTGAAATTGGCAGGGGTGGACATGACGGAAGCCAACCTCACCGAAGCAAATCTGATCGGTACCGATTTGAGCCGCGCCAATCTCAGCGGGGCAAACCTGATGGGAGCCAACCTGCGCGGCTCAATGGCGAGAGAAGTCAACATGACCAAGGCTAATTTGACTGAAGCTAATTTGACGGAAGCCAACTTTACCGAAGCGAATTTGTTTGCGGCCAACTTAACCGACGCTAGCATGATTCGCATTAATTTGATGAAGGCCAATTTGAGTTGGTCAACTCTCAAAGCGGTAAACCTGACAAATGCCATCCTCAGCGATGCGCTGTTAGAAAGAGCTAACTTAACTAAGGCAATTTTGAGCGGAGCAATGCTCAGCGGGGCTAACTTGACTGGTGCAGACTTGCGCGAAGTAACGATGGTTGGATCTAATCTGAGCAATGCTAATCTGAGCAATGCTAATTTGAGAGTTGCCAATGTGAGTTGGTCAACCCTGCGCGAGGCTAATTTGAGCGGTGCTAATTTGTACCGGGCGAAGCTGTGCTGGTCTAATTTTAGCGGGGCTGTTTTGGTGGAAGCGGTTTTGATTGATGCTAATCTGAATCGAACTAACTTACGCGATACAGATTTGAGGCGGGCAATTATGCCCGACGGCACAACTAATGATTCTTAAAATTTGATTGTTAACTGTTGACTGTTAACTGTTGACTGTTAACTGTTGACTGTTAACTGTTGACTGTTAACTGTTGACTACTAACTACTAACTACTGACCACTGACTACTGACCACTGACCACTGACTACTGACTACTGACTAATAACTAATGACTATTAGTGAATTATTGATTTTAGTTGCATCTGGACTTTTTGCCGGAATTTTAGCGGGTTTTTTGGGTATCGGTGGCGGTACGGTGCTGGTGCCTTTGTTGGTGGCTCTCAAGTACGCCCCGGTGCAAGCGGTTGCTACTAGCGGTTTGTCGATCGCCATTACAGCTATTTCTGGCAGCATCCAGAATAGGCGCATGGGCTACCTCAGCATGAGTAAAGTCGCTGGCATCGGTTTTCCAGCCGTCATTACAGCACAAATCGGTGCTTATTTGGCTGGGATATTTCCGCCTTATTTATTGTTAGTTTCTTTTGGCTTGTTATTGTGGTTAAATATTTATTTAATTGAGGTTCGCAAGCACATAACAGCGAATGGGAAAGGCGAAGGAAAAGGGGAAGACGATCCGATCGCGCAAGCGGCAACCAATCCCCAATCCCCAATCCCCAATTCCCAATTACCCAATAATTCAAATATTTTAAGCAATCCAGCTTTTGCTAAAATTGCTACCGGCAGTGCGGCGGGTTTATTAGCGGGTTTGTTCGGCGTAGGCGGTGGCGTGATTATGGTTCCCCTGCAAATTTTGCTGTTAGGAGAAAGCATTAAAACTGCCATTCAAACCAGCTTGGGTGTAATCGTCATCACTGCTATTTCGGCGACGGCGGGACACGCGGCGCGCGGGAATGTTTTGTGGGTTGTGGGGTTGATTCTAGGCGGCGGCGGTTTGTTGGGGGCGCAAATCAGTACGCGGTTTTTGCCGAGATTGCCCGATCGCATTATTAGTTTAGCTTTTCGATCGCTCTTGGCAATTCTATCGATTTATGTTTTCTGGCAAGCTTGGCAAATATTTAGTCATGGGTAATGGGGGAATGGGGGAATGGGGAATTGGGAATTGGGAATTGGGAATGGGGAATTGGGAATTGGGAATTGGGAATTGGGAATTGGGAATTGGGAATGGGGAATTGGGAATTGGGAATTGGGAATGGGGAATTGGGAATGGGGAATGGGGAATTGGGAATTGGGAATTGGGAATTGGGCATCGGCCCGCGCAGGGAATGGGGAATTGGTTATTGGTTGTGCTCCCCAACTACTCACAAAAAACCTAGAAAAAAACCACAAATAACAACCAACAAATAACTAATGACTAATGACTACTGACTACTGACTAATGACTAATGACTACTGACTACTGACTACTGACTACTGACTGAGTTTTTTGACGGCGCGAGTCAAACGCTGCAAATAAGGCTTGACAATTTCTTGATTTTGCCGCTGCAACTCGGAAACTTGCTCGTGCAAATGCTTAATCTCGGTTTGCATTGCCCCTGCGTCTATTGCCGGTCGATCGAGCAAATGCTGCAATTGCTTCGGAGAACCTTGGATTTCATTCAATTCTACATCGCTCGATCGCTCCTGCAACTGAGCTGTAATAGTTCTCACCTCAGTTAACTTTTCGTCCATCAATAAAAATCGGACGTTGACATTTTGCCAATCATCCTCTCTGAGGGCGCTATTTTCCAAGATGCGGAGGTTTTCTCGCAAATCCGACAGGATGGTGTAGAGATCTTGAGAATCAGCAGGTAGCGCCTGCGCTCGTTCTAGGGATGCTACGGCTGCTTGCAAGTCGCTGATAGCACTCGATTCCAAACTGAGGATTTTTTGTTTCAAGTCGGATACTGCCGTGTAAAGTTCTGCTGGTTCTCCAGGTAGCAACTGAACTTGCTGCGATCGACCTGCTGCTGCGGCCTGTACCTCCGCGATCGCAGAATTTGCCTTTTGTTGCATTTGTTGCTCAAAACGCTGGCGATTGGCTATATTCAGCGATATCGCTGCGGTTAAGGGGGCGGCCGCGTAGAGAATTTGGCCCGACAATCCCGCAGCAATCGTGCCAATCGCTGAACCGGCAATAGAGGCGTATTCTGCCAATTCTAGCCAATCCGGCTGGTTTGGGGAAATTCTCAAAGCTGGGAGTGATGCGTTTTCGATTTTCTGCATAGACTTGTAGTCGTTGTCTGGTAGATGATTCGTTTTCGATACGGACATGATAAAAGCGATCGGCAAATAAATCCGGGCTATTTCTTAAAAATTCGAGACTGTGATATTTTAACTGACCTTTTGCCGATCGCCGCTTTCGGGTAAAATTCAGAATGCGCCGGTGTCTGTCAGGAGTATATAGAAAATGGGTCTCAAGATTATTGAAAGCTACGATAACAGTTTTGTCCTCGAACCGGATGCTAAAGCTCTACTGTTCGGTTTGTTGACTGGTGAAAGCTTTCTCCAACAAATAGCGCTGCAATTACAGTGTTCGCGCCTTGAGTTTGCGGAGTTACTTTTTCAGCCAGTGCCCTACAGCAGCGACACGCCGAAGGGAATGCCTGCAGAATTTGAACAGTATCACCAATCGAGGGATTTTGCGATCGTCAACGTCCCGCCCAATTTCATGTTTCAAGCCAAAATATTTAAACCCAGCCGCCTCTGTGCAGTTTATCGCGTTTTTAGGAATTAGGTAAAGGTCGGTTAATTTGTGGTTTAATCTAAAATCTAAAATCTAAAATCTAAAATCGGATGACAGAAGACATTCAGCCTCTCGCTAGCTTAGAATTCATTCCCTACATTGACTCCGAGGGAAAATTGCCCGATTTTGTCCAGGGAAAAATTGGCGTTTATGCGATTTTTGACAGCGATAAAATTCTGCAATTTGTCGGCTATTCTCGCGATACTTACCTCAGCCTGAAACAGCATTTGGTACGCCAAACCGAATATTGCTACTGGCTGAAAGTCCAAATTATCGATCGCCCAAACCGCACTATACTCGAAAACATCCGATCGAGTTGGATTGCTGAAAACGGCTCGCAGCCCCAGGGAAACGGTGCCGATGCAGCCAAGTGGAACGATCCCATCGACACCAAAACCGTGATGACAGCCCAAGAAGTGGCAAATTATGAAGGTATTGTTGCTGATGAACTTGCCAAAGATAAATTGTTAAAAAATGTAGCGCGCCGGGTGGAAAATCAAATTTTATCGCTGCTCAAAGCTCGCGGTGTAACTGAAGAAATCCGGTTTAATCCCAAGTTGAAAACTAGCGGATTGTTGGATCTAAAATAAGGGCGTTGCTGATTTTGGGTACGTTGTCATGTTCTGTCTACGATCGCAACAAAAAAGGTTCGTAGTGAGGAATTGATATCAATTCCGGTTGCATTCATACATGATGTTAACAGTTAACAGTTAACAGTCAACAGTCAACAGTTAATTTACTATTCCGGTGAAGAGAGGATTTGATATGATATCGTTTCCGCTTGCATCGGAATGATTTAACCTTATTAGTACGCAGAGTACACAGAGGGAGAGAATATATATCTGAATCATTCCGATGCTAACCGATTTGATATGATTCCGTAAAACGTAACAAAAACGGTTCGTTCGCAGTGCGGAATTGAGTCCGTAAAAAGCTGCTGACTCAAGTCCTGTCTACGAACCTGCACTACTTTTGCACGTTTAATTTGGCTAAAACTGAGGCGAATCGAGCAGGATCGATCGGCTTTGCTAAATGTTCGTCGTAACCGGCGTCGATCGCCCTGGCGCGGTCTTGTTCGCTAGCATAGGCTGTCAGCGCTACCGCCGGCAAGCGCTTGATTTTGTCAGATTGGGACGATCGCACTTGGCGGATCAGCGAGTAGCCGTCCTCAACCGGCATCCCGATGTCGCTGACTAGAATATCCGGCGGCGACTGCTGCAAAAGCTCGATCGCCTCCGCAGCCGAAGCAGCCGCTGTCGTCTGCGCCCCCAACTGTTCGAGGGCGACAATCAAAAACTCCCGGTTGTCGGGTTCGTCGTCAACAACCAACACTTTTAAACCGGCTAACATACCCGGACGGATTTGAGGGGCTTTCCTTTCCTCTCTCAACTGCCGCTGCTTGCCGATCCGCTGTTTGAGGGGCAGCATGACGGTGAATGTCGCACCCTCGTCTTTACCCGGACTTTCGGCGCGTACAGTGCCGCCGTGGAGTTCCACCAAGTGCCGCACGATCGCCAATCCCAGTCCCAAACCGCTGTCAGCCCTTGTAATCGACCCGTCTGCTTGTCGGAAGCGATCGAACACGTAGGGCAGAAACTCTGCTGAAATGCCTTTTCCGGTATCGCTGACAGTAATTTGCAGGTAATTAGGTGATGCGGAATTAGCCACAGCTACCGCAGACAAACGCAGTTTCACGGTTCCGCCCGTTGGCGTAAACTTGACGGCGTTTGTCAGCAAATTCGAGACTACCTGCTGCAACCTCTGGGCGTCGCCCCACATCAATTTGACTGTAGGGTCTAATTCCGAGGAAACAGTCACAGACTTAGCCTGGGCGGCGAACATGACTGAACTCAGAGCAATTTCGATCGCGTTTGCCATGACGAACCAGCCTGGTTTGATAGCTAGCTTGCCTTGAATAATCCGGGAAACGTCGAGCAAATCTTCGACTAGCTGCACCTGCACCCTTGACTGGCGCTCGATCGCTTCCAAACCGCTAGCTAAATCATCTTCAGTGTAGGGGAGGCCGCGCAGCCTCTGCGCCCAGCCCAGAATCACATTTAAAGGCGTGCGGAGTTCGTGGGAAAGCGTGGCGAGAAACTCGTCTTTCAGGCGGTTGATGTCTTCTGCTTCCGCGCGCGCGGCTTGTTCGCGATCGAGCAACTGAGCGAGTTCTGCCTCTACTTGCTTGCGATCGCTGATGTCGGCGACGATCGACATACAATTTATATTGCCTTGAGCGTCGCGGACTGGAGTTGCCCACAAACTGATGTCGATCGTGGTGCCGTCTTTCCGTTGGCGCTGGGTTTCCATCCCCGCGATCGCCTTTCCTTGACTAATTTTTTTCAATTTTGCCGTGAATTCCTCCTGCTTGTCTGGGGAAATGGAGGGCGAAAATTGATTTTTCGCCTCTGATTCTGACCAGCCAAAAATCCTCTCTGCCGCTGGGTTCCACATTTTCACAATGCCGTCGTCGGCGCTAACAACGGTAATTCCTAGGGGACAAGCTTGAATCAAGGCTTCCAAAGTTTGGTTGGTTTGCGATCGCGCTGCTTCTGCTTGTTTGCGATCGGTGATATCGACGTTTACCCCGATCGCCCGCTGGGACAAACCGCTCTCGTCCTGAAACACCTTAGCCCTGCAAGCAATCCAGCCGATGCTGCTGTCGGGACGGCAAATGCGGAACTCAATGTTTAATTCCTCCCCGGATGCCACCGCGGCCTGCAACTGCTGTTGAGTGAAAGCGCGATCGTCTGGATGCACCATTGCCAGCAAATTCTGATAGCTGCTGTCGAAACCGCCGACCGGCAGCCCGTACAAAGCCTCTAATTCCGGCGTACACGCGAGTTCCCCGGTTTCGACGTTCCATTCAAAAGTTCCGATTTTGCCTGCTTGCTGAGCGATTTGCAGCCGTTCTTGATTGTTTTTGAGTTCTGCTTCCACCCTGGAGGTTTCGGTCAAGTCGATGTAAAATGCGACGATCGTCTCTGGTTCGCCCTTGTCCGGGCACAAAGTCGTCCCGCCCATCAGCATCGGCACGCGGCTGCCGTCTTTGCGGATGTACTCTTTCTTGAAAGGAGTTGCGACTCCCGAAGCCCGCAGTTCTTGGGCCGCCAAGGCGTCGAGGTGCAGGTATTCGGGGGGTGTCATCCTGTCCCACCGCATTTGACCAGAGAGCACGTCCGATCGGGTGTAGCCCACCATGTTCAGCAGCGAGTCGTTGGCGTAGGCGATGCGGCCGCTAAAATCTCCGATCGCGACTCCGAAAATATTGGAATTTAACAGCCGCCGGAATAAAGCTTCGCTTTGCTGGATTACCCGTTTTGCTTGGTTGCGATCGGTGATTTCGGCGATCGCGCTGCTGACTCCCAACAGCGTTCCCGATTCGTCGCTTACAGGGTAAAAGCTGACTAGCCAATCCCGCACTAATCCCGGCTGTTGCAGCGTTTCGGCCTTAATTTCTAAGTCGAGCACGGGGGTTTGCGTCGCCAGCACTTGCAGGTAAATCGGCTCTAGTTTATCGGCGATTTCGGGAATCGCTTCTCTGATGGTGCGCCCGATGTGATCTGTGATCGATCTGCCGTTGATCTGAGCGAGGCATTTGTTGATGCGGATGTAGCGCAAATTGGTATCGACAAAGGAGATCCCGACCGGTGTGGTGTTGTACACTAAGTCGAGTTCTGCTAGTTGGCGGCGAATGCGGATTTCGTTTTCTTGGAGCTGGTTTTGAGCTTGTTTGCGATCGGTGATATCGAGCACGAAGAACGATCCTTTGTCTGTGAATCCTTCCAAGTTTCCGGCGCCGATTAAAATTGGGAGGCGCGTGCCGTCTGAGCGGATAAATTCTTTTTCATAAGGCTCGCAACTTCCTGCGGCTGCGACTTGCGCTACAGCGGCGCGATCGATTTCTGCGTATTCCGCAGGCGTGATATCCAGCCAGCGGATCTGTCCCGAAACCAACTCTTCCCTCGTATATCCGATCATTTCCAGCAAGGCGTCGTTAGCTTCAGTAATTTCGCCGTCCGCATCCCAGAAACCGATGCCGATCATGTTAGATTCTACCACGCTGCGGAAGCGCGTTTCGCTTTCTTTCAAAGCTATTTCGGTTTGTTTTGCTGCGGTAATATCTGCGAAAATTATGCCGGCACCGATGATTTCTCCCCTTTCATTTTTGACTGGGTAGTAGTTGGCGAGCAAATAGCCCAACTCTCCGATTTTTCCAAGATTTTCGTCGCTAATTTCTACGTTTAAAACCGATTCGCCGGAGTCGAGAACTTGCTGAATTATTGGTGCAAATTTGTGCGCGGATTCTGGGAACAATTGGCGGAAGTCTTGACCGATATGTTGCCCTGCGGACAAACCGTTGAGTTCTGCTAACACTTGATTGATACGGATGAAGCGCATTTCGCGATCGACAAAGCAAATCGCCAAGGGAGATGCTTCTAGGAGCGAGTCAATTAAGGCAAACGATTGCGCTGTTTGAGATAGTGCTTGTTGCGCTTCTGCATAAAGTCTGGCATTGTCTAGGGCAAAAGCGACATGGTATGCTAAATCTTCTAACATTGCCATGTCTTGGGAATTGTAGCGACTGCCAGATTTAGATGTAAAGCAGGTAATAGCACCTATTACCCGCCCGCGGGCTAAGAGCGGTACGCAAGCGTGGGAGCCGATATTGAGCGAGCGCAATGTTTCCATTTCTGCTGTATCTTCGGCTGCTGCTGCTGCTAAAATCTCTTCATCCACTTCGACAATTAGTTCCGATTTGCCGGTGCGAATTACCAGCGGATAGCCGTTAACAGCATCAGAGGCGATCGGGCTGCGGATTTTCAAGTTATTCAGAATATCAACCGCAGAGGCTTGGGCGTGAGCTACAGCCGCGCGGCGCACTTTTGATCCGGTTTCGGTCAAATAAATGCAGCACCCGTCAGTGATCGATTTTACCGCTAGTTCTGCGACATTTTGCAGCACCGTTTCCCCGTCAAATGCCGCAGTCAGCATTTTGCTAGCTTCTGCTAAAAATGCCGACCGCTGCTGTTCTCTTTCTGCTTTTTCCCTGGCTGCTAGCTCGATTTTTAACTGCAATCTTTGAGTTTCTGCAAGTTTGAGTTCTGTGATATCGCGGGCGACAATCAATGCCGATTCTGCTGCGCCCTCTTTGTTAAATTCTGGAACTACGCGAGATTGATAACTTCTGATACCCTCCGTTGAGTGCGCCTGAAATTCGATGATTTCTTCTCGACCTGTTTCTAACACTTTGTACAGGGTTTCGTCCCAAATCTGGCACAGTTCTGGCGGCATTCCTAAGTCTTGACTGGTTTTGCCGAGGAAGAATGAAACGGGTTTTCCTTGGCTTCTGGCAACTGCTTGATTGACATAAATATAGCGCAGTTCTTTGTCCGTGCGGATAATGATATCTGGCGTATTTTCTAGCAGCGTTCTCAGTTGCTGTTCGCTGCTAGACAAAGCTGCTTGCGCTTGTTGTCTTTCGGTGACATCTCGCACCGTGCCCACATATCCGATGAGTTCGCCGGAGTCGGAGAACATCGGCGAGGAACAAACGTTAATCCAGCGGACAATTTTCTCTGCTGTTTGCAGGCGATATTCGATCGCGTATTCCCCACCTTTTCGAGTATAATCCAGCCATCTGGTCAATACGCGATCGCAGTCTTCCGGGTGAATGCAATTCTCCCAACCGTTTCCTAAAATTTCTGCCAAACTCAAGCCGAAAATCGCCTGAGCGCGCGGGTTTGCATAGGTGTAGCGCCCCTCGAAATCCGCCATGAAAATCCCCATCGGCGAACAGGAACTCAAACAGCGAAATCGTTCTTCTTGAGCTTGCAGTGCTTCTTTAGCTACTGTCAGTTCTGCCGTCCGCTGTTTGACGCGGGTTTCTAGCTGGGTGTAGGATGAAGCTAGGGCTATTTCTGCTGTTTTGCGATCGGTAATATCGATGCCAGTGGTGATCGCATATTCTACCACACCATCGCCATCGACCATCACTGTATTAGACCAAGAAATGAAGCGCCTGTCGCCGTTTTTAGTCCGCCAATAATTTTGATATTCGCTGTAATAATTTTCCGCGTTGAGTTTAGCAAAAACTGTTTGAACAGGTTCTATTTCTTCGGGAATTAAAAATAGATCCCAAACATATTTATCCACAACTTCTGCTGCCGAGTAGCCTGTGGTTTTTTCACAAGCTTGGTTGAACCGGACAATCCGTCCTTGGCTGTCAAGAACTACAATCAAGCAAGCCGAAGTGTCAATTACTTTTTTAATAATCTGGCGTTCTATTTCAAGTTCTTGTTCAGAGGACTTTAAGCCAACATACCAAGCGCTAACCATTGCAACGGCCAAAAGTAATATTGCAGGAGTTGCCTGGAATGCAAAGATTAACAAAGTTGTCAGCAGTAAGGCCGTGGCGGCGCTAAATGTAGCAAGGCTGTAGGATTTAATGGGTAAGGGCAAGACCTGAAACCAACTCATTTTTTGTTGACCTGTGGCGATGGCGCGATCGTGCTATTTCTTCTGCGGGTGAAACAAGAGTGTTAAAACTAACTATGGGTTTTTTCTATACCAAACCAGATTTGTCCGCGCCGTGCCATCTTCCCAGAGACAGATTTATGGAAGTCATCAGTCAACAGTCAACAGTCATCAGTCATCAGTCATCAGTCAACAGTTAACAGTCAACAGTCAGAAGCAAAATAGAATCTTTTTCCCACTCTCCCCATCTCCCCCTCTCCCACTCTCCCCCTCTCCCCCTCTCCCACTCTCCAACTCTCCCACTCTCCCCCTCTCCCCTCTCCCCTCTCCCTCTCCCCAGTCGCCGGAACCGAGCAATTTATGGAGGCTGCAGCTTATTATAAATGAAGGGAAAAATTCGCTCCACCCCTATCTGGGAGAAACTTAAGGTGAATCACAAGCTGGCAAAAATTATCGGATTATTCTTCGCAGCCGCCACCGTCTTCGGATTCATGGGTTACGCGCTTCAAAATGCCAATTCGGTCAGTAACAGTGCGATATCGTCGATCGGCTTTCCCAATCTTACCATCGCGGCCATTCGGGCGATCGACAACAAACGCGACCAAATCTATCTCAACGGAAAGTGGCAATTTGTCCCCGCAGTTGGCAACACCCAAACCCCCCCCACATCCCCAAGCTGGGGCTCCATCTGGGTGCCCGGAGACTGGCAAAAAGAAAACAAGCAATCCGTACCCGGAATCATCACTCGCGGCAGTGGCAAAGATTGGGAAAACTTCAACCGCGAACAACTATCAAAAGCTTGGTACCAACAAACAGCCAACATTCCCGACAACTGGAAAAACCGCCGAATTTTTATTGACTTAGCCAGAGTCAGCACCGATGCAGTAATCTTTGTCAACGGCATTAACTGCGGTCAAATCGAATGGCCTTACGGTACTGTTGAAATTACCAAAGCAGTCAAACCAGGTCAAAACACCCTATCTATTTTAGTTGTGGCAGTCTCCGATGAAAAGGAAAAAGCCGTCATCATGGGCCCCACAGAAATCTACACAGAAAAAGCCAACTTGCAATCGCGGGGAATTATCGGTGAGGTACGGCTTCTGAGCCTTCCCCCCGGCCCGCTGATTAGCGACGTATTCGTCCAAACTTCCACCAGAAAAAAGCAAGTTAAATTAGATGTTGAACTCAAAGACGTTGCCCAAAACGGTCAAGTTGAATTAATCGCGCAAATGCTCGACGAAAAAGGCAAAGTACAACAAAAATTCACCGCAAATGCCAAGGTTCAAGCTAAACCCATTCAAACCGTACAAGTTCAGTGGAATTGGCCAAATCCCCGCCTTTGGGATGTCGGTCAACCAAACCTTTACACCCTGAAATTAGAAGTAAAAGGAAGCGGGATTAATACACAATACGATCAACCCTTCGGCTTCCGAGAATTTTGGATAGAAGGACGCAAGTTTTTCTTGAACGGCACGGAAATTCGCCTGCGTCCCATCTTGCATTCCGAAAATTGGGAAGGTGGCACAGTAGAAGTTTCCGATAAATTAATTGACAGTTACCTGAAAGCAGGTTTCAACATAGTAGAAACCTGGCCTTGGAATCACGATGAACGAGGGAAATGGCACTTCCGAGAACTGTTTTCTGAAAGAGCAGACCTCAAAGGCTTTCCAGTTATGGTACCAGCTTTAGACATTAGTTTACTCGCTTCAAATGGCAAGTGGAATAACCGCCAAATTAGAGACCGCTGGAAATCGCGAATGACGACAGAAATGCGTCGCTATCGCAATCATCCATCAATATTAATGTGGGCTACAAGTCCTAACTTTTTTGGAAATACTGATGACCAAAATCCCCGTCGCATCGGAAAAAAAGAAGTAGCAGGAACTCTTGATAAGAATCGTTTGCGCGACATTACAACCTTGGCAAATGAATCTTTTGCAAGGATGAAATCCGTTGATCCAACCAGACCTGTGATGGTACACCAGGGCGCAAATTTTGGCGATGTTTATGCGCTGAATTCTTACTTGAATATAATTCCATTGCAAGAAAGAGAAGAATGGATTTCTGAGTGGAGTAAAACTGGAGAAATGCCATACATGGTAGTGGAATTTGGGACACCACTACAGGCCACGATGATGCGAAATCGAGCGGGATTTAATAAGGTGATTGTTAGCGAACCTTTGATGACCGAGTTTGCAGCAATTTATTTGGGTAAACAAGCTTATGAACTAGAAACTACGGCATATAAAAATAAAATTCGTGAGCAATTTGTCAAAGGTCAAGAATATAAAAGTTGGCATTTTAATCAAGAGTTAGATTTTGCACCAGCTTTTCAAAAGTTGCAGCAGTTATTCAGTACGAATACTTGGCGGAGTTGGCGGACTTTTGGAATGTCTGGAGGGATGATTCCTTGGAGTGAAGGACATGGTTGGCAAGTTTCGGATGCTGGCAAAACTAAGGTGGATATTGGAGAATTTAAACCGGGAAGACGAGGCGTTTATGTGAAGCAAGTCTCCAAGAAGATGCTTTATTATTTGCAGCCAGAAGCCTACACTATTCGTCCTGGCGGCGAGGCAATTATCAAAAATAACGGCCCGACTTTGGCTTGGATTGCTGGTTCTAATCCAGCTTTTACTGCGAAAGACCACAGTTTTTGGGCTGGCGGAAAACTGGCGAAGCAGGTAGTCTTAATTAACGATACTAGGGCGAAACAAAATTTTGCTTTTACTTGGCGAATTTTGGCTGGGGGGAAAGAGGTTGGAAAGGGCGAAAAGCAGGGAACTATTGACACGGCAGGTACACTGTTTTTCCCGATCGAGATCAAATTACCAAATGACATCTCAAGTAAGGCTGATGGCGAAATTAGCCTAACTGCGAAAATAGGCGATCGCACTCATGTCGATACTTTTGCCTTCCGGGTTTTTGGTACTCCCAGCAAAATCAAGGATACGATCGCAATATTTGACCCAGTTGGCAAAACATCGGCAATGTTAAAACAGCTAGGTCACGAACTGATACCGTGGAACGGTTCGCAAGTTTCATCATTATTAGTTATCGGTCGGGAAGCATTTTCTAGCGGGCAAAATATGCCGGGAAATTTAGAGAATTTTGTGCGGGATGGCGGCAAAGCAATCGTGTTTCCCCAGCGCCGAGAATGGCTACAAAATAAGGGTTTGCGGGTTGCAGAACATATTAGTCGTCGCGTCTATCCAATTGATATTAACCATCCAGTAATTAGCAGTTTGGATGAAACTGATTTGCGCGATTGGACTGGGGAAAGCACATTGCTGGAAGCTTACCCAGATACAATTCAAAAACCGTCAAGATTGAGTCCGGCACGTACGCCTTGGTACGGCTGGCGTTGGGGAAATCGCGGCGGTGTCAGCAGCGCTGCTATTGAGAAGCCACACCGCAGCGGTTGGCGGCCTATTTTGGAATCTGAGTTTGATTTAGCTTATTCGCCGCTGATGGAATTGGATTATGGAAAAGGGCGGTTGATTTTAAACGAGTTGGATTTGGAAGATCATTATTCTGTAGATGGTGGGGCGGCGCAGTTAGTGCAACAAATTATGAGTTACGGGATGACTTCTCCGGTGCTTGGAAAGCCGGATAAAGTTGTTTTAATTGGGGGAGACAATGATGCACAGAGGTTGGACAGTTTGGGGGTATTTTATCAGCGGGCTAATGCGCTTTCTCAGGATGTGGGTTTGGCAATTGTGGGGGCCGAAGCGAATCTGAAAGATGCCGATTTGCGCGGTTATTTGAATGCTGGCGGGAAGGCGTTTTTCTTGCCGCGTCAAGTGCCTGTGGCGGCGTTGGGCGTGGGTTTGCAGCAGGCGAAGGATTTCGGTGGTTCGCTGGCGGTTCCGAGTTGGGATGAGGTGAAGGGGCTTAGCGGTTCAGATTTGCGATCGCGCTCTTTTTATGATACTTGGTTGATTAAGTCTGGGGGAGAAATCGGTGGTGACGGTTTGTTAAGTCGCGTACAAGTTGGTAAGGGTGTGGCGATTTTCTCTCAAATTGACCCGGACAGTTTGAATGCGGATGATAAGACTTATTTGCGTTTTACTCGCTGGCGGCAAACTCGGGCAAATGCTCAGATTTTGGCTAATTTAGGGGCGACTTTTAAGGCGGATGGATCTGTGTTTAACGGTTCTAGTCGGGAGTTTTATCACTGGGATTATAAGGCGGATTTTGAGAATGGGGACGATCCTTATCGGTATTATCGATGGTAGGAGTTTTTAACCACAGATTAACGCGGATGTTATGGAGGATATCACAGGTCAAAGTGTCGCTTAAAGCGCGGGTCTAGTTTGTCGGTTTTCCTTTGGTTGCAGGGGCGGCAGAGGGTTTGCAGGTTGCTGATGTCGTTGCTGCCGCCGCGCCCTAGGGGGATGATATGATCGATCGTCAGTTCTGCTTCTAGTTTGGTTTGGCCGCAGCTTTGGCACTGGTATTTGTTGCGAGTGAATACGTATTTTCTGACTTCGGGTGGAATACGAATTCTAGGGGTTTTAGTCATGAATTGTGCGGTTGATTTTCCGGGTTTAGTAGTTGGCGGCGCAAATCGTCAAGGGGTGATTCTGGAGGGCTAATTTCTAATTGATTGTTTTCTGGTGTTTCTTCAACTTTTGGTTCATCTGGACAAAATTCTATAGTGACATTGAGTTTGAGCTTAATCTTTCCTTTTTTCCAACCCGGAGCACCCACTCTGAGAATTTCACAATCTATACCTTGACTAAACCATTCTTCGTATGACCAATTTTTTTGGGGATGATTGCAAGGAACCTCTATATTTAGGTTTTCTTTTCTTAATAAATCATCAAGTGTTTCTCCTAAATCCCACCCAGAAAAAAGTTTATTTACTGTTTTTTTGAGTTTTTCCATTTTAAGCATTGTCATACCGAAAGATACAGCATCATTATTGTCACAGTTGTGGAAATCAACTTTATTTTTCATATTTTTGCCACCCTCATGTAAGTCCTATTTAATCTACTATTTCTAATTCCAAAGCTACCATTAAACAGCGATTAACGTGGTTTATAGCCTCAGTTGAAAGAGAACCCAGTTTGCGAGTAATCATTGATTTATTTAGGGTAAAAATGGACTCGCATCTAACTACAGACTCCACTCTAATACCAGCTAATGCAATTTCATCTCCTGTTATCAAATATTGAGCCACCCTCAAAGGGCGAGTTGTCTTAGAAGTACAAGGTACAACCATCACATCGTCAAGAATTTGGTTTAGATTATCTGCCGAAATTATCACAGCCGGACGCAGTTTAAACTGTGTTAGCTGACTAGAAGGCATTGGCACTTGAGCCAACACTACATCACCGCGCCGTAAGTTCATCGGCAAATATTTCGTCATAAATGTCATTTTCCGCACTCAGCCAATCTTGATAAGCTTGAGATTCAAGCATCGGTTGAACAGATTCTTTCCCTCTTGTCAAAAACAGCGCGAGGTTGAGAAGTATTGCCAACTTATCATCTGGAAGTTGCTCGATTATTGTTAGAAGTTTTTGGCGAATGTTCATATAATTAAAGTCGCTCTTTGCTGGCTATTATAGCACAATTACTCAAAATCCACCGCAACGCTATTGTTTTCTACAATTACAGGCAACAAATGCTCGTGCAACTTCATCGCCCGCAAACAATCATTAATCCCAGAAACCGCCCGATCGTACTCTTGAATTTTCTCTTCATTCTCATCTTGCAGCCGCCGATTCTTGGCAATTTTCTCCTCAGCTTCCTGTGCTAAAGTTTGTTCCAAATAATCGCGGGCTTGACTGTATTTCTGCAAAATATCATCAGCTTGCTGTTCCGCCATCGGTAACAAATGCTCTTTCAGCGTTTGGTTGACAGTTTGGCGGAAAGTTTGCCGAATAGTTCTAGATACTTTTGGCTCAAAATCTAGCCGCAACAATTGCCGAATTGCCGGTTGCGCGTCCACCATGTTTTCGCAATCGTAACCTTGAGATGTTTGCTGTAATGTTTCCCGGAATTGGTAAATCGAAAACGTTCCTTCGTCGTAAAAACGGGGACTTTCTCGCACGTAGCGATCGCACTCCACGCCCGCTGCATTCACCAAAGCATTAGAAACCCGCTGCGACAACTCCTCTAACTGCTGTTCAATTCCCCCATCGTTCCCCAACAACCGATAAAGCAATCGATAGTATTCCGACTTGCGAACGCTGTCTTTCAGATACTGGAAATAATTATCAATCAGTGACTTAGTAGCCTCTACTAAAATATCTTCCAACTGATTCGCTAAATAATAAAGCGCTTCCACTAAAACAGCAATTAAAGGTGCTGTAGCATTGCGGGGATGAGTCATCAAAGTGCGTCCGTAAGCCGCCTCTACCGAAAATCCGTCTAACAATTCATCCAAGCGGCGGATCATCCGAGATTGCAGTTGTCGAAAATCAATGTCAAAGATATCGCATTTGTTCATAATCATTTCATTGATTTCTTTGGCGATATGTTCCCGAAAATCTTGTCCAACTTGCTGCAATTCTTGATTTAACCGCAAAAGTTCTTGGGCTTTCATCGCTTCAATTTCGCGGGGCTGGCTGTCCAAACTCCGCTGGATTGTTTGGTATTGTTTCCGCAGTTGAATGCACAAATCTTCTAAATCGTCAGCGAGATTTTTGAACAGTTGCGGGCGCTTTTCTTTGGTGAGATAATCGGTGATGGCTGTGCGAAAATCTTCGATGCCGCTATCTTGAATTAATTGCTGGATTAACGGTTGACCTTGTTCTGCAAGAATCCGCACGTAGTTTTGATTTGGGGTTTCGTAGCTGTTAACTGAAATCCGAAATTGACTAGCAGACAGTTTGCCAGAATTGGCGCAGTAGCGGTTAAATTCGTTGACAAATTGCGGTGTGTCTTGACTATTTTCGCTGTTGTTACCCGAATTTGTGTCTGCATCAAGGCGATCGCGACTTTCGGCAAATATTGTATCCAAACCAAAGCGATCGCGCCCGGTTGTCCCTCTAATTAAACTCCCGTAAAATCCCAGCAATCCGCTGGTTTTATAGACTCTGGTAGTGTCGCGAAAGTCGGAATTAATCAGATTTTCTAAGCGCTGTCGCAGTTGCGTGTTGTACCAAGTTTCGTCAATGCGGTTGAAAATGTAAAACAGCCGATCGCGAATTCCGGGATTCGATCGCGTTTTCTCCATCAACTCCGTCTCTTCCGTCGTCATTTCCCCAGACGACGCAGCCTTCAAGACGCAGACAACCGCCGAAGTATCCGGGCTTTCAATCTTATCGTAGGTCAATTCCGCATCCTGTTTGACAGGCGCATCAATTCCCGGCGTATCGATAATAATATTGCCATCTTTCAGCAGCGGATGGTAACAGTAATATTCAACTCGCTTCAGCACAGCACTGTTGCTACCGCGCCGCGCATAACTAGCAGCTTCCTTGAGATTGGAAAAGTTAAACTGTTCCATCGAATAAGTAGCGTTATCGACAGTTTGGATGCGCTCGCGATTAGCTTCAAAACCTTCTAGCAACAGTATCAAAGCCTTAGCTTGTTTGGCTAGCTCCGATTTATTTTCTCCGCCTTCCTTTTCGATAATTATCAAACATCCCTGAGATAAAATCTTTACTACATCTATGTGATTAATATTGATTTCAGTAGTTAAATTCAACTGCTCGCACAGAGCATAAACTTGAGTCCTAATCTCAACTTCGCTCAAAAAAGTGAGAACAACGCGCTCTTTTTGGGCCGATTCAGCATAGGCGATGTAACACTCAGTACCAGTTGCGTGTCCTTCAGCACTGTAGAGCAATTCTCGCTCCAACAAAGCATTAATCAGCATCGATTTTCCCGCACTAAAAGCGCCCGCAAACACAATTTCAAATTCAGGAGAAATTGCCTTTTTTAGAGACGCTTGTACCGCCGTAATATCTTGTTGTCGCAAAGACGGTTCTTGACGCAGCAGTTGCAGTAAAGTGTCAACTTGCTCTTGCAGATTGTTGCATTGGGGCGGCATTTGAGTCATGGCGGCAGACTGCTCCTGATTGTAGAAAAATTAGCTTAGGGTTAATTGTCCGCTAGTTCCTGAAGAATTGCAACAGTAATTTTACTTATGTTATCAATAATTGCTTAACATAATTAGTCGTAAGGTGCTATAATAGCGTACCTTACATCATTAAAGGTGCGCTATTATAGCACCAGACATTAAACCGACAAATCTTGACGGGGTTTAAAAGTCTCAATCTGCCGCAATTTTTCGTATAATTCCCGTTCCTCTTCACTAATTTCCTTGGGAATTAACACCTGAATTTCTACTAGCTGATCGCCCCGATCGCCATTTCCAGTCGGATAGCCTTTATTTGCCATCCGCAACCGCTTTCCAGAGGTTACTCCCGGCGGTAATTTCATCTTCACCGGGCCATCCAGCGTCGGCACTTCCACATCTCCACCAAGCACCGCTTCGCAGGGTGTCAGCAGCAATTGGCAGCAAATATCCGACATTTCCAAGCTAAAAAATGGATGGGGAGAAACTGTGATTTTTAAGTACAAATCCCCGCCGCCAATACCTTGATTTCGCAGGCGAATTTGCTGGCCCGATACCATCGCCCCAGGCATATTTACCTCGATCCACCGCCCGTCATCCAAACGAATGCGCTCGGTACCGCCGGAATAAGCTCTTTCCAAAGGCAGAGTCAGCCTGGCCTCGATGTCTCTTCTGATTTCGCGATCGTCTATTTCTCTAGTTTCGCGTCGCATTTCGCGATCGTCAAAATCCCTTCTATCTTCCCGAGAATTAGCAACATAACTCGTTTTCTTAGAAGCCGTACTCCACGGTTCCGAGGCGGGAACTCGCGGTGCATCATTCGCCGTCGCCATCCTCACTTCCCGTCGCCTTCCAAGCACTTGATCGAGAAATTTATTAAAATCCGAGTAATCGCTAAAATCGATATCTTCGGCTGATTTTTTGCGGCTAGCTTTGTTATTTCCCCAAGTTTTGAAATTGGGAAGTTTTACGCCTTGTTTCCCTTGAAATCCCTTTTGTTTCCAGAATTTACTAAACTGGTCATATTGAGCTCGTTTTTCGATGTCGGAAAGAATATCGTAAGCTTCATTAATATCCTTAAAGTTATCTTCAGCAAATTTGTCACCCGGATTCACGTCAGGGTGTAACTGTCTCGCCAGTCGGCGATAGGCTTTTTTGATCTCCTCAGCCGTAGCGTCTCTGGGAACTCCGAGTATTTGATAGTAATTACGAAAGTTTTGCATGATTGGAGAAGGAAGAAGGAAGATGAAAGAGGGAAGATGGAATAAGGAAGAAGGAAGATTTTTGGAGATGGAAGAGGGAAGATGGAAGAGGGAAGATTTTTGGAGATGGAAGAGGGAAGATGGAAGAGGGAAGATTTTTGGAGATGGAAGAAGGAAGATGGAAGAAGGAAGATGGAAGAGGGAAGAATTAAATAGGTCTTATTCGGATTGAAGTTTATTGATAGTGCTGACAATTAGTCGTGTGACTTCATCCACTTCTTTAACAACAGGTGATATTTGCTCGTGTGTTCCTAACCCCACTTTTTCCGAAATCACTAAATGAGTATCCAGTTCTCGCAGTGAACCAAGAGCTATTTGTAAGAATCGAATATACTCTTTCGTGCTAACACGTCCCTATCCCTCAGCAATATTAGCTGGTACTGATACAGATGCACGGCGAATTTGACTGGTAAGACCATATAGTTCAGATGGAAGAAAAGATTTGGTTAATTCGTAGCAAAGTTGATAAAGATAAATACCCCGCTGCCAAATGTATTGCTCTCTATGACTCATAAAATATACTTTTCTCCCTACCTGTGATAGTAACTCCAATTTAATTCAAAGAATCTTAGTCCTAGATATAGGGAATAAAAAGCTTTGAGAAGTTGCAGGAAAAAAGCTGTCATATATTCTGAGAATTAAGACCTGCTCTTTTCCTTCTTCCTTCTTCCTTCTTCCTTCAATTACAGCCAATCGTCATCATCATCCCAGTCGTCGCTTTGATTTTGATAGGGGCGAGTGGGGCGATTGGTGCTGGTTCTACGATCGCCCTGACGATCGTATGAACGATCGCGATCGTCAGGGCGATCGTAGGAGCGATCGTAGGAGCGATCGCGATCGTAGGGGCGATCGGGAATTGGATCGACAGTCGATCGCCTGTACGGCTTAGCATTGGTATAATAGCTGCTGTCATCGCTGCGGCGCTTAGTACCGTCGCCCGTAAAAGTGCGCTTCACAGACTCAAAGAAATCATCATCATCGTCATCCATCGCAAACGCTGCAACTTCGCGGTTCAAATCGTAAAGAGCATCTTGCAAATCCGAACCAACTTGGTCAACTCCCCGCTCGTCGTTGCGTTCCAAACTGTCTCGCAACTCCCGAATTAACGTTTCAATTCGCTGGCGGCTTCTTTGAGCAAACTGCATTCCGCGATCGAGCGCCACCTCTCGCAACTGCCGCTCAGCTTGATAAGCCAAAGCCTCAGCGCGATTGCGTTTTTCGACTTTTTCCCGCTGCAACTTATCAGCTTGAGCAAACTGTTCCGCATCGCGAATCATTTGATTCACTTCCTGCTGAGAAAGCGTCGAAGCACCTTGCACAGTAATGCTTTGTTCCCTGCCGGTAGTTTTGTCCAAAGCAGTCACCAACAGCATCCCGTTAGCATCAATATCAAAAGCTACTTGTACCTGCGGAATCCCTCGCGGTGCCGGCGGAATTCCACTTAGTTTGAACCGTCCCAAAGACTTATTATCTCTACCTAATTCCCGTTCCCCTTGGATGATGTGAACTTCTACCACAGTTTGGTTGTTTTCGGCAGTGGAAAAAACGTCCGATCGCCTAACAGGAATAGTAGTATTCCGAGGAATCAGTTTTTTCATCACCCCGCCGATAGTTTCCAAACCCAGCGAAAGCGGCGTTACGTCCAACAGCAGCACATCGCGGACATCCCCCGCCAAAATTCCCGCCTGAATTGCCGCACCCACCGCCACAACCTCATCGGGATTCACATTTTGATTCGGTTCGCGATCGATCAAACTGCGAACAATTTCCTGCACCAAAGGAATCCGAGTCGAACCGCCGACCAACACAATTTCATCAATCCGAGAAGGATTCAAATTTGCATCAGCCAAAGCTTGTTTCACCGGCCGACGCATCCGCTGCACCAAATCGCTGCACAGCCCTTCAAATTGACCGCGAGTCAGTCGCGTTTCCAAATGCAAAGGCCCATCTTCATTCGCATCGATAAACGGCAAATTAATCTCGGTAATCCCGACTCCCGAAAGCTCAATCTTAGCTTTTTCCGCCGCTTCGATCAACCGCTGCAAAGCTTGGCGGTTTTTTCGCAAATCCACGCCTTCTTTTTCTAAAAATTGTTCTGCCAACCAATCAACAATTTTCTGGTCAAAATCATTGCCTCCCAATTGAGTATCGCCGCTAGTTGCTTTGACTTCAAATACTCCGTCTCCCACGTCTAAGATAGATACATCAAAAGTACCGCCGCCCAAATCAAAAACTAAGATCGTTTGACTTTCTCTTCTTTCCAAACCGTAGGCCAAAGAAGCCGCCGTCGGTTCATTTAAAATCCGCTTCACATCAAGTCCGGCAATTCTGCCAGCATCCCGCGTCGCCTGTCGCTGGGAGTCGTTGAAATAAGCGGGAACAGTGATTACAGCCCCCGTGACTTCTTGTCCGAGATAGCGGCTGGCTTCGTCGGCCAACTTCCGCAACACCATCGCCGCAATTTCCTCTGGGGCAAAATCTTTTTTCAGGCGAGGGCATTTGATTTTGATGTTTCCGTTGTCGTCGCGGCGAGTTGTGTAAGGGACGCGCTTTGCTTCTGGAGTCAGTTCGGTATATTTGCGTCCGATGTACCGTTTGACAGCGTAAAAGGTGTTTTGCGGGTTGAGAACAGTTTGGCGTCTGGCCATCTGTCCGACAAGGCGTTCTCCTTCTTTTGTGAAACCAACCACCGAAGGAGTTGTCCGCATCCCTTCTGCGTTGGCAATCACAACCGGTTTGCCGCCTTCCATGACGGCTACTACTGAGTTTGTCGTTCCGAGGTCAATGCCAACTACTTTTCCCATACGTCCGTTGTCTCCTGTGGCGTTGTGTGTAGCTTTTTAAATATAAGCGTTAAGTACGATCGCATTTATTGTACCTTGTCGAGCCACGGGGCTGCGGGCGGTTCTCTCACTCGTGGCTGAAACGGTTCGTAGTAGGGACTTGAGTCCGTAATAGCCGGCGGACTGAAATCCGCACTACAAACGATCGCACAGGATATAACTCCCATTCTCTAGCAAAGCCATACAATGTAAGTAATTAGCAAACTTATTCATCAAGCGGGAGCCGAAAAATATGGCTGTCAACTCGGTTGAGAATTCAGAATTCACTACAACTCATTCTGTCATTGACTCGCAGGAAACAAGCTGCTGCATAGTAGGAGGCGGGCCCGCTGGCGCTGTTTTAGCACTGCTTTTAGCGCGGCAAAACATTCCGGTGATCCTGCTAGAAAAACACAAAGATTTCGATCGAGAATTTCGCGGCGATACCCTGCATCCGTCAGTAATGGAAATTATGGATCAATTGGGAATAGCCGACAAATTACTGGAACTGCCCCATACCAAAATGCGTCGCCTCACCATCCAAGCAGGTGAAAATACTGCCGCCCTCGTAGATTTGAGCAGTCTCAAAACCAAGTACCCTTACATTACAATTCTTCCCCAAGTCAAGTTTCTCGAATTAATCACCGCCGAAGCGCAGCGCTACCCCAATTTTCAGCTAGTAATGGGAGCTAACGTACAAGAAATAATTATAGAAAATGAAATAGTGTGCGGAATTCGATATCGGGGACATGGGGGATATCATGCAGTGCGATCGCCCCTGACAGTTGCAGCCGACGGTCGCTTTTCCCGCCTGCGCCAATTAGCAGGTTTTGAACCGATTAAAACTTCGCCGCCGATGGATGTTCTGTGGTTCCGTTTGCCGCGCAGTCCCCACGATGTCAAAGATTCCGGTGTGGGAGGGCGAGCTGCGGGAGGTCATTTATTAGTGGTTATTGACCGCTTGGATTACTGGCAACTAGGTTATGTAATTCTCAAAGGCAGTTATCAGAAATTACGCGATTTAGGCATAGAAAATTGGCAAAAATCAGTGGCTAAATTAGCACCAGAATTTGCAGATAGAGTCGAGCAAATCAAAGATTGGTCGCAAGTTTCATTTCTGTCAGTAGAATCGAGCCGCCTTCCCCGCTGGTATCGTCCCGGCTTGCTCTTAATTGGGGATGCGGCTCATGTCATGTCGCCCATAGGTGGCGTGGGAATTAACTATGCGATTCAAGATGCTGTCGTCGCGGCCAATGTACTGAACACACCCCTGAAAAACCATCACTTGCACCTGTGGGATTTAGCAGAGGTGCAGCGACAGCGAGAATGGCCGACGCGCATTATTCAAGGATTTCAGTCCTTGATGCAAGACCAAATTATTAAGGGAGCCTTGGATAGCGATCGACAGTTTACACCTCCAGCTTTGTTGCAGTTGCCAATTGTCCGCAATATAGCAGCGCAATTAATTGCTTTTGGCGCCACTCGGGTTCGCGTGGAAGAGTAATCAGGTTTTCAAGTATACTTAATTTATACCTGTCATCAAAGTAGAGGGAGCCTGAATGACCGGATTAGAAGTATTGCAGTCCGTTGAGTTTCTCAATATAAAAGGCAAACAAGTTGCTGTCTTAGATGTCGAAACTTGGCAAGCACTCATCGAATGGTTAGAGACTTTAGAAGATTTACAAATTGCCAAACAAGCATTCAAGGAGTTAAAGGCTGCTGGTGGAAATCGCGATCGCACCTGTTGGTTAGATTGTGAAACAGTTAAAAATAAGCGGGATGAAAATTAGACTTGTATTGCATTAATTCGGAAACAATCTTGAAATACATCTGCGTTTATTTGTGTTAATCTGCTTGACATCTGCGGTTTACCGATAGATCCGGTCATTTATGCAATGCCAGTCTATTGAGGTGATTAGAAGATTAAATTTCCGTACAAACTGAAGGAACTCTCAGTTATGCAAAGTATTAAAGCGCGATCGCGCGTCGGTGCAGACGGGATGCTGCATTTGCAAATCCCCGTTGGTATCAAAGATACTGATTTGGAAGTTATTGTAATTTTCATTGAACCCGAATTGTGAGGGAAACCATTGCTGAGAGGGATTGAGGGAGTGAAGGGCGATCGCCCCCATCAGAGCGCGGCGATCGCACCTAAAAACTTTACAAAGGCGATCGGGAACATCGATCGCTCCTATTGAAGTTAAAATTTAACAAAAGCTCAAAACAAATATATGGGACTCTTTGACAAAATTCGCGGCGAATTTATCGATATCATCCAATGGTTAGACAACACCAACGATACCATTGCCTATCGATTCGAGCGCCACCAAAACGAAATCAAACAAGGTGCTAAACTAACTGTACGACCAGGACAAATAGCAGTCTTTGTCAGCGAAGGCAAAGTTGCTGATGTCTTCGATCCTGGAATGCACGAACTGTACACCCGCAACTTACCCCTTCTTAGCACCTTAAAAGGTTGGGCCTACGGTTTCAACTCTCCCTTCAAAGCAGAAGTTTACTTTTTTAACACCAAGATATTTACCAACCTGAAATGGGGAACCGCTAACCCTGTAATTATCCGCGATCCAGAACTCGGCCCAGTGCGAATGCGGGCTTTTGGCACCTACAACATTAAAGTTTCCCATCCCGAACAACTTTTAAAGCAATTAATCAGCACAGACGGACTATTTCAAGTAGATGAAATTAGCGAACAACTCCGCAATACAATAGTCAGCGCTTTTGCCAATTGGGTTGGTAATTCCCGCGTTCCCTTGCTGGACTTTGCAGCCAACTACACGCAAATGGGCGAACAAATACGCATTGCCCTACAGCCAAATATTCAGCAGTTCGGGTTAGAATTAACTCAGATATTAATTGAAAATATCTCGATGCCGGCTGAAGTGGAAGCAGCACTCGACAAACGAGCCTCGATCGGACTTCTGGGAAATATGCAGCAATATACCCAATATCAAGCTGCTAATGCTATAGAAGCATCAGCCAATAACCCCAGCGGCGGCAATCAAGCATTAGAATTGGGCATGGGAATGGCAATGGGTCAGCAAATGACAAATATGATGCAGTCACCAGCATCGCAAACACCGCCGCCACCGCCGCCAATAACACAAACTCAGTGGTACATTGCCCCCAACGGTCAACAATTAGGGCCCTTTGAATTGCATCAACTTCTGCAAAATGGTTTGACACATCAGGTAATGGTTTGGCGGGCGGGTTTTGATGGCTGGAAATTAGCATCGCAAGTGCCGGAATTAGCCTCTTTGTTGGCAACAGTACCGCCCCCGCCCCCAACCGCAGCAGCCTAAAATTTTGGATCTTTAGTTAATTGGCAATTGGTAGGTTTTCCCGATTACCGATTGCCAATTACCAGTTATAGCGGTTCTCAAGCGTCGTGAGGTATGCCCAATGACCTGTTTGGCCAATGACCTGTTTGCCATATACCCAGTGACACCTCATCTTTCTGAGAAATGCTATATATCACCAATAAACTATTATGAATACTTCTGAACCTGCTATTAAACGTTTTCCCTGTCCTAGCTGCGGGGCTTATTTAGAGTTCAACCCCCAAGCAGGAAAGCTCAAGTGCGGTTACTGCGGCTGGGAAGATGCAATTCCTCAAACTGCGGAAGAAGTAAAGGAGAATTCCTACGAACAATATCTAAAAAACGATCGCACGGCGCTGACAACTTTATCCACAACAGCCCTGGAAGTAAAATGCAATGATTGCGGAGCAAGTATTACTTTTGAACCGCCGAAAGTAGCGGGTAGATGCCCGTTTTGTGCTTCTCCAATTGTGACGCAACCTGTAAAAGCCAGCCCTAGCGTGCAGCCAGAGGGAATTATACCCTTTGAAGTTACTGATAAACAGGCCAGAGAAAGCATTCAGAAGTGGCTCAGCAACCGCTGGTTTGCTCCTTCTGCTTTGAAATCTCTGGCGCAACCGGAGAAAATTCAAGGGGTTTATTTGCCGTTTTGGACTTACGACTGTTATACGGTGAGTTACTATAAGGGCGATCGCGGAGAGCATTACTACGTGACTGAGAGTTATACAGAAACTAATGCTAACGGCGAAACTGAAACTAAAACTCGCGAAGTCCAACATACCAGGTGGTGGCCTGCTTCTGGCAGAGTCGATCGCACTTTTGATGATATTCTGATTCCGGCGACAACTTCAGTCGATCGCCCGCGTCTGGATGCACTAGAACCTTGGCATCTCAAGGAGTCATTGCGCCCTTACAATTCTTCTTATTTAGCTGGATTTGAAGCACAGCGATCGCAAGTTTCTCTCCCTCTAGGATTTGACTCTGCTAAAAATATCATGGCGGGTGCTATTCACTGGGATGTTTGTAGACATATCGGCGGCGACGAGCAGAGGGTTCACAGCGTTTCTACAGATTACAATGCTATCACTTTTAAGCATATTTTGCTACCAGTGTGGATGTGCGCCTATCGCTATCAAAACAAGCAATATCAAGTAATAGTTAATGCTCGCACCGCCGAAGTTCAAGGCGAACGTCCCTACAGTGCTTGGAAAATTGCTGGTGCTGTTGTTAGCGGTATCGTGTTTGCGGGTGCGATGTACCTATTGTTTAGTGGTAATTGGAGATATCTCCCTATTCCCGGCCTACCCGATCCCGACGAATACCAACCAACTTCCTTTGTGGGCGATCGCGCAAGATTGTCGGAAAAACCAGGTTTTTGAGTTGTAGTGGCGCGGCCTAGAAACCGGGTTTTTTGCCAATTTTTTCGATGAAAGCCCAAGATTGTCGGAAAAACCCGGTTTCTGAGTTGTGGTGGCGCGGCCTAGAAAATGTAACGACTTGTAACGTATAATTAAGGCGAAGCGAACAGAGGGCAGTAGTATTAAATGCGAGTTGCGATCGCCGGAGCCGGCCTAGCAGGGTTATCCTGTGCAAAATATCTCACCGATGCGGGTCACACCCCCATCCTCCTAGAAAGTCGGGACGTACTCGGCGGCAAAGTAGCCGCTTGGAAAGATGCAGACGGCGACTGGTACGAAACCGGCCTCCACATATTTTTCGGTGCATACCCAAATATGCTCCAACTATTCAAAGAACTAGACATCGAAGACCGGCTGCAATGGAAAGAGCACTCGATGATTTTCAATCAGCCGGAAACACCCGGAACCTATTCGCGCTTTGACTTTCCGAATATTCCGGCTCCCTTCAACGGCCTTGTGGCTATCCTCAGAAACAACGATATGCTCACCTGGGCCGAAAAAATCAGTTTCGGCATCGGTTTGGTTCCGGCGATACTTCAGGGCCAGAAATACGTCGAAGAAATGGACAAATACTCCTTTTCCGAGTGGCTCAAAAAGCAAAACGTCCCCCCCAGAGTCGAAAAAGAAGTATTCATCGCCATGTCCAAGGCGCTGAATTTTATCGACCCCCACGAAATATCTGCAACCATTCTGCTGACAGCCCTCAACCGCTTCTTGCAAGAGACAAAAGGCTCGAAAATGGCTTTTTTAGACGGTTCCCCTACGGAGAGGTTGTGTCAGCCGATGGTAGACTACATAACTGAGCGCGGTGGCGAAGTCCGGCTGAATGCACCCATCGGGGAGTTTTTGCTCAATGATGACAACACGGTGCGCGGTTTCCAGATTCGGGGTGTCAAGGGGGCAGAGTCAGAAGTTCTGACGGCTGATATTTACGTTTCGGCGATGCCGGTTGACCCGCTGAAGTTGATGATGCCGAAACCTTGGGCCGAAATGGGTTATTTCAAAAAGCTCGAAGGTTTGGAGGGTGTACCGGTGATTAATGTACACTTGTGGTTCGATCGCAAGTTAACAGATATCGACCACTTGCTGTTCTCGCGATCGCCCTTGCTGAGCGTCTATGCCGACATGAGCAACACCTGCCGCGAATATGCCAACCCAGACAAATCCATGCTGGAACTGGTACTCGCACCGGCCAAAGACTGGATAGGCAAATCTGACGAAGATATCGTCGCAGCCACAATGGTCGAGTTAGAAAAACTCTTTCCCGACCAAATCCCAGAACCCGCCAAACTGCTCAAATATCACGTAGTCAAAACCCCACGTTCCGTCTACAAAGCCACTCCCGGCCGTCAAGAGTGCCGTCCGACCCAAACCACTCCCATTAGCAATTTCTATCTAACGGGGGATTATACAATGCAGCGTTATCTTGCGAGTATGGAAGGTGCTGTGCTTTCTGGTAAGCTGACAGCGCAGGCTATTTCAACGGCCAATAACAAATGAAAAATTAAGAATTTTTCATAAATACTGGGATTTGCGCGCGGGCGACGTGAAACCGGGTTTTTAGCCAAAATATTTGCTGAAAACCCTCAATCTCGGTTCAAAAACCAGGTTTCTCGGTTCGGATGCGTCATTCCTAAAGACGTAAAAGAATCTCCCGTTGTCTCAACGGGGGAATGTCAGTTCTAATCTTTAAATTTCTTATTCTCGGATGCTGCAACTGTCAAAACTCCAGTGCATGAGAACTCTGGCTTCTTTGGAAGAATCCTACGAATTGTGCCGCCAAGTCACAGCGAGTTATGCCAAAAATTTTTATTTAGGCACTCAACTCATGCCCGAAGCCAAGCGTCGGGCTATCTGGGCGATTTACGTTTGGTGCCGCCGCACCGACGAACTCGTAGACGGGCCAGGTTCTGAGGCCACAACCCCTGAAACTCTAAATCTGTGGGAAAAACGCCTAGAATCATTGTTTGCCGGCCATCCCCACGACGATTACGACGTGGCTTTGGTGGATACCTTGTCTCGTTTCCCGATCGACATTCAGCCGTTTAGAGAGATGATTGCGGGCCAGCAAATGGACTTGTACCGCAGCCGCTACGAAACTTTTGAAGAGCTCAATCTTTACTGTTATCGAGTAGCGGGTACTGTCGGGCTGATGTCGATGTCTGTGATGGGTGTAGACGAATCGAACCGGGCTGCCAACTGGAATTGGCACTGGGGAAATAAAATTCCCAAGGAAGAAGCAATCGCCCTCGGTATAGCCAAGCAGTTAACTAACATTCTGCGCGATGTCGGAGAAGACGCCCGTCGCGGCCGCATTTACCTGCCCTTAGAAGACTTAGCGCTGTTTAACTACACCGAAGAAGATTTATTCAACGGTGTGATTGACAACCGCTGGCGGGAGTTGATGAAGTTTCAAATCCAGCGAGCTCGCAAATTATACGCCAGCGCCGAGCCCGGAATCAAAGTTTTGAGTCCCGATATCCGCTGGACAGTTTGGGCTGCTACGATGTTGTACAGCAGAATCTTAAATGCGATCGAACGGAATCAGTACGATGTTTTCCAGAAGCGGGCTTATGTCAGCAATTCTCAGAAATTGCTGTGTCTCCCCGCCGCTTGGATCAAGTCAAAAGTGCTTTAGCCTCCGGCAATATTGCTTCGATATCAGTCCGCGCCGGCGGACTTTGTTATGGCGCATCAAAATTCAATTGGGAGGGCTGATTTTTGGTTTCCAGCAATTCTTTTTCCTGCTGGAGTTTGGCTTCTAAATTTTGAATTTGTTCGCGGCGGGCTTCAAGTTCGATCGATCTGCGAGACAATTCTTGACTTTGCAAAGTGAGAGATTGGCGGCACTCTTCTGATTTGTTGGCTTCTTGCTGAAAAAAATCGGGAGTAAAGCCTGTGGTTAAATACTTTTCAACTAATTCTAGTACCCAGTTTGTAGCTGTTTGAACCTGCAAAATGTTGCGATTTTCGCCAATATCTGCTAATACTAGCATTCCTTCATTTAACACATTTTGATTACAATTTGGCGGCACTATCAAAACAGTTTGTTCGGGAAGAATAGCCCAAGTCTCATCAGCATTTTGACAAGCCAGTAATTGCAGACTTATTTCACCTAAAATATCCTTCTTTTGTACTTGGGCTAAATATAGCATAGGGGTTATTAGTTATTGGTTGTTGGTTATTTGTTATTGGTTGTTTGTTATTGGTTATTAGTTATTTGTTATTGGTTATTAGTTATTAGTTATTTGTTATTAGTTATTTGTTATTTGTTATTGGTTGTTTGTTATTGGTTGTTTGTTATTGGTTATTGGTTATTGGTTATTTGTTAT
The DNA here is from genome assembly GCF_036705185.1 of Microcoleus sp. B4-D4. Lineage (NCBI taxonomy): Bacteria > Bacillati > Cyanobacteriota > Cyanophyceae > Oscillatoriales > Microcoleaceae > Microcoleus > Microcoleus sp. B4-D4. The sequence goes on from NZ_JAUBTX010000028.1 coordinate 43,571, forward strand.
TGGTTGTGGCCGAGACTCGATCCCCCTCGCATCCCCCTTTTTTAGGGGGGTTAGGGGGGATCGAGAGGATGGGGACTCAGATAGAAGACTGATACTACCTTGACTGTAGAATTTAGATGCGCCTCAACTTAGCTGTCAACTTTCAACTGTCAACAATCAACCGTTAACTATTAAAACAACTTTAGCCGATCGCGCAAAATCTCAGCTTGTTTTTCGGCTTCTGCCAAACCATCCCGCGCCACCTGAACAACTTGTGGATCGGCTTTTTCCACAAACTTCTGATTAGTCAAACGCGCCGCAGTATGCTTAATTTCCCCTTCTATCTTAGCCAACTTCTTCTCTAATTTACCGCGCAAAGCCGCAATATCAACCACTCCAGCCAGAGGAATTAGCAATTCCACTGTGCCGATAACACCTGTAATACATCCCCCCTGACCAAATCCTCCCTCACCAAAAGGTCTCATACCGAATCCTGCACTATTCCATGAGACTTCATAGCCACTCCGAGTATCCGAAGCATTTTCTAAACTTTCCACTCTTGCCAAATCCTTAATGTAGACTTCTCCTGTTGAGACAATTTCTTGTTCCTTTTCGTTTTTACTTTTCCAAACCACCGTCACCTTCACACTGGGTTTGATATCAGCATCTGCCCGCAAATTGCGGATTGTACGGATTATCCCGAACAGCAACTCAAACTGCTGTTCTAATTCTGGATCTATCGTGGAGATATCCGCTTCAGGATAAGCTTGCAAAGCCAAACATCGATCGTCACCTGTTTGAGTCAGAGTGTGCCAAATTTCCTCAGTAATGTGTGGCATAAAAGGATGCAGCAACTTCAGAATTCCTTCCAACACAAAAGCAAAAGTTTGCTGCGCGACTTTCTTAGAAGTTGGTTCAGCATCCTGTTGCAAGCGAGATTTGACTAACTCAATATACCAGTCGCAGAAATCGCCCCAAATAAACTCGTAAAGATTCTTAGCCGCTTCTCCCAAGCCGTAAGTTTCCAAAGAATTGCGACTTTGTTGCACAACTTGATGATAGCGAGAAAGAATCCAGCGATCGCACAATTCCAAACCAACACCTTCTACAGCCGGACTTCCCAACTGCTGCGGAGTCTGTCCTTCCAGATTCATCATCACAAACCGGGCCGCATTCCACAGCTTATTTGTGAAATTCCGGGAAGCCTCGACTGATTTCGATTCATCAGTTTTGCGATCGTACTCCATGCGAATATTTTGACCGGCCCCTACCACTTCCTTAACCAAAGTGTAGCGCAAAGCATCAGTCCCGTACTTACCAATTAACAGCAGCGGGTCAATACCGTTATTTTTACTCTTAGACATTTTTTGACCTTTTTCATCCAACACCAAACCGTGAATGTAAACAGTATCAAAAGGCATCTTTTCAGTAAAATGTCCGGCCATCATCGTCATTCTAGCAACCCAGAAAAAGATGATATCAAAACCAGTCACCAGAGTAGTTGTGGGATAGTAAAAATCGAAATCCTGAGTTTTTTCCGGCCATCCCAAAGTAGAAAAAGGCCATAATCCAGACGAAAACCAAGTATCCAATACATCTGGATCTCTGACCAACTCAACATCTTGCCCAAATTGAGCCGCAGCTTTTTCCCTAGCTTCAGCTTCAGTTTTAGCCACCACAAACGGCGTTGTATCAGTAATTTCGCCGTTAGTTTCGCTAACAGCATACCAAGCAGGGATTTGGTGTCCCCACCACAATTGGCGGGAAATACACCAATCTTTCAATTTCACCAACCAATCGCGATAAACCTTTGTCCATCTGTCAGGAACAAATACAGGCGAATTACTTTTATCTAATGCTTCTAGCGCGCGTTGAGAAAGCGGATCTATCTTCACAAACCATTGGGTTGATATCAACGGTTCGACGGGAACTTTGCCGCGTTCGCTGTACGGAACTGTATGTTTGTAATCTTCTATCTTAACCAAAAACCCGTCAGTTTCTAACCGCTTCACCACATTTTTGCGGGCAACAAATCGGTCTTGTCCTTGGAACTCTCCGGCATTTTCATTTAAAGTGCCGTCCTTGTTCATGATGTTAATAAACGGCAAATTGTGGCGCTTACCCATCTCGAAGTCATTCGGATCGTGGGCGGGAGTCACTTTGACACAGCCAGTTCCGAAAGTTGGGTCAACTAATTCATCGGCAAAAATTGGAATTTCGCGATCGAGAATGGGCAAAGTGACAGTTTTACCGATAAGATGCTTGTAGCGATCGTCCTGTGGATTCACCGCCACCCCAGTATCCCCCAACATCGTTTCCGGCCGAGTCGTCGCCACCTCCAAATAACCAGAACCGTCCGTCAAAGGATAGCGGAAATGCCACAAATGCCCGTCAACTTCCTGCTGGTCTACCTCCAAATCCGACACAGCAGATTGACTCGCCGGACACCAATTCACCAGGTAATTACCGCGATAAATCAGCCCCTCATCGTACAGGCGGACAAACGCTTCTAAAACCGCAGCGGATAAGCCTTCATCCATCGTAAAGCGTTCACGCGACCAATCGACAGACACGCCCAAACTGCGGAGTTGATTAGTAATAGTATTGCCAGACTCAGCTTTCCATTCCCAAGCCCGTTCTAAGAATTTTTCTCGCCCTAAATCGTGGCGAGTTTTGCCTTCTGCTTTGAGTTGTTTTTCTAGAATAGTTTGAACTGCGATGCTAGCATGATCCGTTCCCGGCAACCACAGGGTATTGCGTCCAGTCATGCGGTGATAGCGGACGAGGACATCAATCAACGTCTCTTCAAAAGCGTGTCCCATGTGGAGGCTGCCGGTGACGTTGGGCGGCGGAATGACGACGCAGTAAGGTTCGCCGCCGGCTTCGGGGTCAGCTTTGAAGGTTTGATTGTCTTCCCAGTATTTTTGCCACTTGGTTTCGGTGGCTTTGGGGTCGTATTGGGGTGGTAGGTTTGCGGTCATGGTGGCTTGAGGGTTTTATCTTATTTATGATTGTGCCACAGCGGGGGGAGGAGAAGAGTTTTGAACCGCAGAGGGCGCAGAGGGCGCAGAGGGAAGAGTGTTGCGAGGGTTTTGGATTATGATTTTGATATTGGTTTGAAAAGAGGAGAGGGGAGTTGGCAGAGGATCTTAATGAATTGAGTTACGCTGTGATTGGGGCGGCGATGGAGGTTCATAAGGAGTTGGGGCCGGGTTTTTTGGAAGCGGTATATGAGAATTCGTTGCGTGAAGAACTTTCGCGCCGGGGAATTCCTTTTGAACCTCAGCCTGCGGTGAATGTGCTTTACAAGGGTGTTGTGGTTGGGGAAGGCAGATACGATATGCTAGTTGCCAACACTCTCGTTATTGAATTAAAGTCTGTCCAAACTATACTTCCTATCCATGAGGCTCAAGTTATCTCCTACCTGAAAATGACTGGTTATCCTCTCGGTCTTCTCATCAACTTCAATGTCCGCTTTTTAAAAGAAGGAATCCGCCGCCTCATCCTCTCCTAACAAACCCTCTTATCCCTCTCCTCTCTGCGCTCTCTGCGCTCTCTGCGGTAAAATCCTCTTAATATCTATTTCACCTCTTGATAATCCACTCCATCAAGAGAAGAGTTTTGAACCGCAGAGGATGCAGAGGGCGCAGAGGGAAGAGTGTTGTGAGGGTTTTGGATATCGTAAAAAAACCTCTTATCCCTGCCCTCTCTGCGCTCTCTGCGGTAAAATCCTCTTAATATCTATTTCACCTCTTGATAATCCACTCCATCAAGAGAAGAGT
>NZ_JAUBTX010000028.1:47431-87778 GCF_036705185.1 Microcoleus sp. B4-D4
TTTGAACCGCAGAGGACGCAGAGGGCGCAGAGGGAAGAGTGTTGTGAGGGTTTTGGATGTCGTCGTAAAAAAACCTCTTATCCCTTTCCTCTCTGCGGTCTCTGCGCTCTCTGCGGTAAAATCCTCTTAATATCTATTTCACCTCTTGATAATCCACGCCATAACTCGTATCTCTCCCCGACAAATACGTAGTTTTCCCCGTCAAAGTCTCCAAAGTTTCTCTGGTTTTACTCGAAGTGATCGTATTCAGCGGCACTCCTAACTTGCTAGCCAAACCAGCGGCTACGCCCATACCTTGTCCTTGATAAATATTCACTGTCGCAATTCGCCCGACTGATACCGCCATACCGACATAGCCCGACGATCGCCCGACGATCGCCAAATTATTCACTTTACTCGCCAATGCGCTCTCTATCCCGAAATTATACACCGGCAGCGACGGAATTCTAGAATCCAAATTCTTGACTCCGCCCCGCAAGTCGAAATCGTAGGAAAAACTGCCGATCGACTTTTCGGGTAATGTTCCTCCTTTGATAATCTCCTTCCCCGTCAGCGGCGCTACCACATCGCGCACATTCAAAGTTTGTCTGATATAAATCTCATCCGGGATAAATAGTCTCACATCTTTACCCGACTTTTTTTGCAGCCATTCTTGGATGCGTGACATTTCTTTAACCATTTCAGGAGTCGGTTTTCTGCCGTTAGCTTCCATCTTCATCAACTCGTCAACTTTGTATTTAAACAGAAACCCGTTCCACGACATCGAATTATTTTTATAAACGCAAATATTTGCCTTGTCAAAGAAGAATCCTTTTTCTTGAGTGAAGGGGAGATTTCTATCTACGTGATAGGCGGCTCCGATGGCTACACTTCTGATATTATATCCGTCTGTATAGGCCTGATAAATTGTACTTTCAAAGTTCCTCATCCAGAATTGTGTACTTGCAGGATCTTTATATTTACTAATGCTGGTTTTAATCTTTTCTACTAAAGGAGTGTTGTAGAGAATGTTATCTTCTATTTTGCGTAAATCGGCGATCGTTAGCCCGGTAATTGTCGGGACTACAGATACTGCTAAGGTTTCATTTTGGGATTTGATATTTTGCGATTCATATCCTGTGTAATAAGATAAGCCTGCTTTTCTGGCAAGTTCTGCGTCTTGAGTTACATCAATAAAAGAATTAGCTTTAATTTTGACTTTAGTGTTTTTGACTTCGGCATATTCAATTTTATTATTGACTACGTGAGGAGTAAGAGTTGAGTTGGAAATAACTTTAACTCCGGCTTCTGCAAGCATCTCTTTGAGTGCTTTGTCGGCCTGTTTTGGTTCTAAGCAAGATTCGGGAACATTGGCTTTATCTAAGAATTCCCGGAAGCATTGGGCGTAGGGTTGGCGGTACCAATCGGGGATTTTATCTAAATCGACGTAACCTAAACCGCCGCGGGTGAGTACGCCGCCCAAGAGATCAGTTGCGTAGTTCGATCGCACCACAGCAACTTTGCCTTTTTCACCTAAAGTTTTCTTAGCCCATATCGCCGCACATATCCCCGGTACTTCGTCGCCGTACACTACGATATCAAAGTTGCGATCGACTGATGTTAGAGGCGCTGCTGGGGGCTTGTTTGCGGCTGTTTGTCGCAGGTTTGGGGGGTCTAGTGTGGCACTTGCTTCGTTTCTGTGGGCGATCGAGCTTTTTGCTTCTTTGAAATAGGGGGAGTCAACTAAAACTTTTACGGCTACAAAAAAGATGGCAATGGCAGCTAATTTCTTGAAAGTAGGAGGCATTTAGTTGACTGGTTGATGAATTTGCATTACCTGAAATTGCTGTTCAGGGTTTAGGGGAATATAGCACGTTTAGGTAATTTCGACACAAGTTTAACTTTTCCGGGAAGGGTGGTAAACGAATCTTCTCAACCCAAACCTGGTGATGCTGTCCTGGCCAAAATGCTACAATTACATCGATCGCAAATTGAAATATAAAAAATATGACTTTTGAGGCGGTTTTAAATCTTGTCAAGCAGTTGTCTCTAGCCGAAAAGTTACGGTTGATTAAATCGATAGTTCCTGAAATAGAACGAGAATTAGTTGTTGGGCAGAGTCCCCGCAAATCATTGTGGGGTTTATGTGCTGACTTGGGAATTGCACCCTCTGCCGCTGATATAGATGAAGTTCGCAGGGAAGAATGGGCGAATTTCCCAAGGGAGGATTTCTAATGCTGCGTGCTGTAGCTGATACTCATGCTGTTATTTGGTATATTTTTGCCGATTCGCGACTTTCGGTGACTGCTAGAACGACAATAGAACAGATAGCTGCCGAGGGAAATCAGGTGGCTTTTTCATCAATTACATTAGCAGAAATTGTCTATCTGAGCGAGAGAGGGCGGATTAATTCAGCTACTCTCGATCTATTATTGAGAGAAGTTGAGAGCGATGATGCTTTATTGGTGGAACTTCCTTTCGATCGCAATATAGCTTTGACTTTAAGGCAAGTTGACCGATCGCAAATTCCCGATTTGCCCGATCGCATTATTGCTGCTACTGGTTTGTATCTTAATGTACCCGTTATTAGTCGCGATCGCCGGATTCAATTATCGACTATAGACACAATTTGGTAAATCTGAGTCACTCGACACAAGTTTAAATTTTCCGGGAACAGTAGTTAGAGGTTTTGCCAGTGTTACTGCTTTGGCAGGGCATTTGATGTGGGTAAGGATGGGAAGTGCGATCGCATTTCTGATGTCTGGTGTCGGGAATGGCGATCGGCTACAATAAGTTAAGAACAACAATTGAGTCACCTTAAACATACAGAAAAAATGGAAAAAGTTTTTGTACATCCTGAATGTCCTTTTTCAACAGACACATTTAACTTATTGACCGAATTTTGTGAAAACCCAAGCTCAGATTTTTACAGGGCACACAAAAGAGATTTCTTAAAATATGTAGAAGAGCCATTGAAGTATATTTTCAGTCAGGTGGAAGAGCAGTTGCCTGATTTTATCAAAAAATATATAAATATCAAGTGGGAGCAATTTGGCTCGATCGTTGAAACAAAAGGTTTACAATCAATAGCTTACAGTATATTTTTTAGTTTTGAAGATATCTATTATGGAGACAATGCTTACTTAATGCTAAGATTTGACAACCAAGACTTAACTTTTGGTTTCTGTACAAAATTTAACGAAATTGATGGTATTATAGATAATTATCAAACCAATTATGATATAAATAATCCATCTGCAATCGATAGCCTCAAACGTTATAACCTTCCGAATCAATATCATTGCTATTTAACTAAGGAAATAATTCGTTCTACTTTACCTGTGGATGAAGATCCTACGATCATAATGAAATCTCCACAATGTATTTATGAATTATTAAATAGTATTATCCAACAAAGAGACGAATTTGAAGAATATAACATTACTAATATTCAGGTTGCTCGATCGCTTAAAAAAAAAGAAGTATTAGGATATTCTGCTAAAAAGTTAATTCAACTAATAGTACAAACCTTTAAAAAGGTATTTCCCTTATTTTTATGTTGCAATGTGTACGATAATGATTCCCCTCTGCTTATAAATCAATATTTTACAGTATATGAAAAAGAATTTAATCTAGTGTATAATCTAGAAGAAATTTCTGAAATTACGGGTTTTCAAACATCTGAAGTCAACCGATGGATATCCACCATTAACCGTAAGAAACAAGCCATCATCCAAGGCCCACCCGGAACAGGAAAAACCTTTATAGCCGAAAAACTTGCCAAACACTTAATCGGGGGCGGTGACGGTTTCTCAGACATAATCCAATTTCACCCAGCCTACACCTACGAAGACTTTATCGAAGGCCTCCGCCCAATAACTCAAAACGGACAATTAACCTACTCAATAGTTCCCGGTAGATTCCTAGAATTTTGCGAAAAAGCCGAAGCCCGTGAAGAAACTTGCGTGCTCATTATTGATGAAATTAATCGCGCAAATTTATCTCAAGTCTTTGGCGAATTAATGTATCTCCTAGATGACCGACAAGACACAGGACGCTTTATTACACTAGCCAGCGGTACACCCTTTAAAATCCCTACAAATGTCCGCATTATCGGCACAATGAACACCGCAGACCGCTCTATTGCCTTAGTCGATAACGCACTCCGCCGCCGCTTCGCATTCATTCCCATCTATCCAAACTATGAAGTCTTGCGACAGTATCACCAGAGAGAGAAAACTGGTTTCCCAGTTGATAAATTAACTAGCATTCTAGAAGATGTCAATCGGGCAATTAATAACAAACACTATCAACTAGGCATCTCCTTCTTTTTGACAAAAACCTTAGCTGAAGATATCCAAGATATTTGGGAAATGGAAATCGAGCCATACCTCGAAGAATACTTCTTTGATAATCAGGCAAAAATGGATGAGTTTCTCTGGAAGAATATCAATAATAAATTGGGCTATTGACAATCTAACGCCGTCATTAACGCCGATACCGTGGCGTTACTGCATCCACCACAATTATGAAACCAGAATCCCGCCGAATTATCGAACTTACAGAATATCAATTAGCAACTTTTGAACGAGATTTTATCCCCGAATCAGTAGGAGATAAAATATACCAGAATTATGGCAAGGAAATCGACATAGAATTTCCTAACCGTAAAACAAAAGATAAATGGGAATTAAAATCTAAAGGTAGAGTTGGCAACATTCCCATCACTCCAGAATTTCACATCGCCATCCGCCCCAAGGTTCCCATAAACAACCTCTTCGGAATGCTTGAATATGCCTACAACCTGAAGATAAAATTTCCCCAAGGCTCGATTCAGTGCCAATCTTTACAAGAAAGTTACGAGAGATTAGCTAACATTCTTGCCCAAAAAATTCTAGAACGCTGTCGCAAAGGATTATATCGCGATTACTTATCCAAAACAGAAAGACTCGCTTATATTCGCGGCCGCGTCGATTTGCGGTCAGCCCTGCAAAAACCTTGGGATGTTAAACTAAAATGCCACTATCACGAACAAACAGGCGATATCGAAGATAATCAAATACTCGCTTGGACACTTTTCATGATTGGGCGCAGCGGTGTGTGCGGTGAAACTGTTTCATCCACTGTGCGAAAAGCCTTTCACGCACTCCAAGGATTTGTTACATTAAAACCTTTTAAATCATCAGCTTGTATCGATCGCACTTATCACCGTTTGAATCAAGATTATCAACTTTTACACGCCTTATGTCGATTTTTTTTAGATAACACAGGGCCCAGTCACGAAAAGGGCGATCGCGAAATGCTCCCTTTTTTAATTGACATGGCGAATTTATATGAACAATTTGTCGCTGAATGGCTCAAAGCAAATACACCAAAAGGCTTTTTTGTCAAACAACAACACCGAGTCACACATGACCCAAACTATTTCTATCGGATTGACTTACTGCTGTGCGATATTGCAACAAGTAAAGTCCAGTATGTCCTCGATACAAAATACAAAGCTCCCGATAAAATAGATAATAAAGACATTTATCAAATAGTTACTTACGCCCATGCGTTAAATTGCCAAAATGCAATTCTCATCTACCCCCAAAATCTCAAACAGCCACTAGACATAAAAAATGGCGATATCCGAGTTCGCAGTCTAACTTTTTCCCTAGATAGCGACCTCAATGAAGCCGGAAAAACCTTCTTAACCTCTCTACCTCAAAAAATCCTCTCCTAACTATTCTCTGCGCCCTCTGGCGCTGGATCGGTTCATTTTATCAGAAAAAAAAGAGGCGCAATTGCACCTCTCAAACCTTTCATATCAGGGTTCTAAACACTAACAGCCACTTTCGATTCCTTCGCAGTCAACTTCTCGTAAGTCGCCCGCATCTTCAATCCGACTAACACTTGGAACAAACCAGTTCCATTGTTGGAACCAGGATATTCGCGGTGCTGAAGCAACAGGTGAGTTAACTCGCCTTCATACTTCGCAGAAGTCTTGCTCAAATGGCTTTCGATGTAAATAACTTCTTCCAGATTCTCGAATTGACCGTCTACTTCCAAAATCGAGACTTCGTGGTCGTAGAAAGCGTCTGGCCCGTAGTACATCTTAATTCCGGGATAGGAACAAGTCAGTTTGCGGCCGCAAGGAACCCAGTTAATTGTTGAACCTTCGTCAAACAAATACGCAGGTTCAAAATTGGCCACGCCTTCGCGCTGGATCATCTGCACGCGCAGAACTTTCCGCTCTTTGTCATCTTTAATCAAGTTGGTCGGCAATACTTGAATTACCACATCAGCGTATTGCTTTTGGGGGTCGATGTAAGCGGTGAAATCGGGTTTGCGAGCGTTGATTGCAAACAGCACGTCTTCGTAACGGTGGCCCCGTTCCGCCATGTCGCGCTGGATTTTCCAAGCAATTTTAACTTCGTCGCTGATGTCGAGGTAGACGCTGAAGTCGAGGAGATTTCTCACTCGCTCGTCGTAAAGGGGGTGCAGTCCCTCAATCACAATGATGTGGTTTGGATCTACCCGCTCAGGAGGATCGAGCAGACCGGTTTCGTGGTTGTAAATCGGTTTGTCGATCGCCTTACCTTCTTTGAGCGCTTTCATTTGCTCGGCCATCAGGTCAAAATTGTTAGCTCTGGGGTCTAGGGCGGTAATCCCTGTTTCCTTGCGCTGCTTGCGATCGAGACAATGATAGTCGTCAAGGCAGATTACAGTCACGAAATCTTCCCCGAACAAATCTGTCAATCGGCGCAAAAAAGTAGATTTTCCGCACCCGGAGTCTCCGGCTACGCCAATTAAAACCACGCGATCCGGCTTACTTGTCATAGTTTCCCTCTAAAAAAATCACTGTTTACTAACTCAAGTCTAGATTCCACAAAATTTCAGGCCGCAGGTAGCGTGCCGGCTTTGTGCGATTTTGTTGCTACCCCGATCGGATCGAGCACTCACCAGCATACAGGAGTCAGTTGACTGCCTGCGAGGGAAGACCCAAGCAATCTTCAAGGCAATTGACATACTCCCGATCCCTCAAGGCATGGGGATTGTGGATTCAAACAGCTTCTGGCAAGCACAGCTTGTCCGATCTTGCCTCGCCTCTAGGTTGATGCCTCAACCTATTTGAGATTTTTTGGACTATGGAGTTGAGACGGGATTTTTACATCTGGCGAATCAACAATATATAGTTCCATCACGATTCCCGTCCGATCGGGCTTGCCCGCTCGCCTGCCTTATAGGACGGGCTCGTACCCCAATTTTTTGGCTATTAATGCTAACTTTAGTGATTAATCTTACCAGAATGCGTCCGCCCACTACAAGCTCAACGTCATTTAATCAAATTGTGCTTTAATTTGTACTTCATTATTATAAGTTGTATATTTCCATGCCGTATTCCCTTTGATAAGTTAAATCCTCTCCCGATATCGGACTCTGCCTCTGCCGAATCTCCAAATCAGAAGGAGCGATCGGGGCCGATCCCGCGATCGGGTAAAATATTGGCAGTACGCAGACAACAATAGCTATAGGTCAACACCTGAACGCAGCCGGACTCGATAGCCGGCGTGATGTTCGGCTGATTGGGAACTGGAGGCGCGATCGACCAAAAATTGACACGCCCGCCCGCAACGGCGAAGCCCAAAGATTGGCGTGGCCAATTAGTCCAGATGGCCTTAAGAAAAAAGTAAATTGAGTCTAACGTCACATTCTCTATCTTTATAACTCTGTATCGTGAAGGACAAGCAACAAATGTACAGCCCAAGCATCTCTGGTGTAGCTGCCAACTCAGAATCAGGCAGCCGCATCTTTGTTTACGAAGTCGAGGGTATGCGTCAGAGCAAAGCAACTGACCAAACAAATCACCCGATTCGTCGTAGCGGTAGCGTGTTTATCTCCGTGCCCTACGATCGCATGAATCAGGAAATGCGGAGAATTGCTCGCATGGGTGGCAAAATCGTCAGCATCCGCCCATTAAACGGCGCTCCCGAAACTCATAGCAAAGTTGCACCAGAAGCAGGGCTACAGAGTCAGAAATCTGGAGAAAAAGCTAAGCCCATGACTCAAGCCAAGGAAAAAGTTCAGGTTCCTGTTAACCTCTACAAGCCGGCCAATCCCTATATTGGTAAGTGCATTTCTACAGAAGAATTGGTCAGAGAAGGCGGCGAAGGCACAGTCCGCCACGTCACCTTCGACATTTCAGGTGGCAAATTGCACTATCTCGAAGGTCAAAGTATCGGGATTATTCCCGATGGGACGGATAAAAACGGCAAACCTCACAAAATTCGGCTTTACTCGATCGCCTCTACCCGTCACGGCGACAACCTCGACGACAAAACAGTCTCCTTGTGCGTCCGTCGGCTAGAGTACAAACAACCGGAAACAGGCGAAAAAGTGTTCGGCGTTTGTTCGACTTTTCTCACCGGTTTGGAACCGGGCGCTGATGTCAAAATCACCGGCCCGGTAGGCAAGGAAATGCTCTTGCCCGATGACGAAGATGCCACCGTAATTATGATGGCTACCGGTACGGGTATTGCTCCTTTCCGCGCTTATTTGTGGCGGATGTTTAAAGAAAACAATCCCGGTTACAAATTCAAAGGTTTAGCTTGGCTGTTCTTTGGAGTTGCTTACACTCCCAACATTCTTTATAAGGAAGAGTTGGAAGAATTGCAGCGCGAGTTCCCCGATAATTTCCGCTTGACTTATGCCATCAGCCGCGAGCAAAAAACTGCTGACGGCGGCAAAATGTACATTCAAAGCCGGATTAAAGAGAACGCAGACGAATTGTGGGAATTGGTTCAAAAGCCGAAAACTCACACTTACATCTGTGGTTTGAAGGGCATGGAAGGCGGAATTGACGAGGGAATGTCTGCTGCATCTAGCAAGCACGACGTTGACTGGACAAGCTATCAAAAACAGTTGAAGAAAGAACATCGCTGGCACGTTGAAACCTATTAATGTGTTACCTGATTTAATTTGAATAGTAGGGCGGGCTTTGGCTCGCCCTACATTTTTTTGTGAAACAGTTTTCAGCATTAAACAAGATTGCATAAATCTTCGATCGATCCTTCAACCGCAGATGCAAAGCAGATAAACACAGATTAACGCCGATAATTTCAAGATAGGAAAGTAAATGAATGCAATGCAAGTCTATTCAGGGGCAGATTCACCCAATACAAGTGTAAAATAGACAGTAAGCTCACCGAAAAAGGGAGATAACTGACATGGTTATAACTTCTACCCAAAAATTGACATTTGAAGAATATCTGAACTATCAGGGAGAATCAGGTGTTTGTTATGAATTATATCGGGGCAATTTAATCGAAATTCCAACACCTACAGGAATTCACATTAAAATTTGTCAATTTTTGGTTTACCAGTTCCGGTGCTTCTTTGCAGCACACAACCTACCGCTAGTTGCAATTGTCACTACCGCAGTCCGAACTGAAGAAGACTCTTCCCGCATTCCTGATGTTGTGATTTGCACTCGGAGTTTGTGGGAACAAGTCTGCGCGCAACCTGGTTCCGCAGTGCTGGATTTTGAAGAAAAACCGCTGTTAGTTATCGAAGTTACCAGTCAAAATTGGCGGGACGACTACATCCGCAAGCGGGCAGAATATGATTTAATTGATATCCCTGAATATTGGATTGTAGACCCAAATCGACCGAAAATACGAGTATGCAGCCGCCCCGAAAATGAAAGCAGTTATTCTCACCAGGAATTTTTGCCGGGACAGCTTGTTCAGTCCGTACAGTTCGCTGAATTTATTTTATCGGTGGATGAAGTGCTGTGTCCGCCGCTAGTCGAAGATTTAATTCGAGAAGAATCTGTACAGCGACAGCAGCTAGAACAGCAGAATCAACAGCTAGAACAGCAAGTTAATTTAGAAAGGCAGCGTGCCCAAAGATTGGCGCAGAGGCTGCGAGAAATGGGAGCAGATATGGATGCAGAGCTTTAAATTGCTGTGTAAATTCTGGATTCATTAGTCATGCAGAGCCCCAGCTTCTTTAAGAAGTCGGGGCTCTCGCTATTCTGTGAATGCCCGGTTGTCATACAATGATTGTAGATTAAGTGAGTTTCAACGGGTCAAAGTCGTGGCTTTCAAAATTGGTTTGCTAGGTTTGGGTACAGTTGGCGCGGGAACTGCAGAGATTTTGCTCTCCCGAGACGATCGCCATTCGCTGTTGCAGGAATTGGAAATCTATCGGGTGGGAGTGCGCGATATTTCTCGAACTCGGTCTTTACAATTGCCAGAAAATGTGCTGACAACTGACCTAGAGGCGATCGCCACTGACCCGGAAGTTGATATTGTAGTAGAACTGATTGGGGGATTGGAACCGGCGCGATCGCTCATTCTGAAAGCTATTGCTAGCGGCAAACACGTAGTCACCGCCAACAAAGCAGTTATCGCCCGCTACGGCAGTGAAATCTTCGACGCGGCTAACAAAAAAGGCGTTTACGTGATGTTAGAAGCTGCTGTCGGCGGCGGCATTCCAGTCATTCAAACCCTCAAACAATCTTTAGGTGCAAACCGCATCAAAAGTGTCACGGGCATCGTTAACGGCACAACTAACTACATCCTGACGCGGATGCAGAGTGAAGGTGCAGACTTTGCCGAAGTGCTCGCGGACGCTCAGCAATTAGGTTATGCTGAAGCTGACCCTACAGCGGATGTAGATGGATTAGATGCGGCTGATAAAATTGCTATTTTAGCCTCGCTAGCTTTTGGCGGACGCATCAAATTAGCCGATGTTCACTGCGAAGGTATCAGAAAAGTTAGTGCGGCTGATATTGACTATGCTGACAAGCTGGGATTTGTGATTAAGTTGTTGGCTATTGCTGAGGAAAAATCCCAAAGTTCCAAGCAAAATGGGGATGAAGAAGTGGAACTCCTCTCGATTCGAGTGCATCCTACTTTTGTGGCGAAGACTCATCCGCTGGCGAGTGTCAACGGTGTTTACAATGCAATTTTAATCGAGGGAGAGCCGATCGGGCAATTGATGCTGTACGGGCGCGGTGCGGGCGCGGGGCCCACAGCTAGCGCGGTGGTATCGGATATTTTGAATGTGGCGGCAATCCTGAAAACCGAAACTGTTCCGATTCCCCATCCTTTGCTGAGTTGCACTCATCAACACTACTGCAAAATTGCTGAAATGCAGGAACTTGTGACTCGGTTTTACGCCCGTTTTCTGACGCGCGACTCTCCGGGGGTAATTGGTAAACTAGGGACTTGTTTTGGCAACCACAAAGTTAGTTTGGAGTCCATTGTGCAAACTGGAATTCACGGCAATTTAGCAGAAATTGTGGTGGTGACTCACGATGTGAAGGAAGGTAATTTTCAACAAGCGCTTGCTGAAATTCGCGCGATGGAAGCTGTCGATAGTATTGCGAGTACCTTGCGAGTTTTGTAAGAATTCCACAAGGTTAATAGTCAGGACTAAAGTCCTGACTATTAACCTTTTTTAGATTGTTTTTAGTTTAGTACGGATCAATACAATTGGATTTTGTCGATCGCCCTACAGGAAGGCACTTGCTAGATTCTATCTACGAAAAGTTTGCCAAACCCCAACTACACGATACTTTCAAACCCAGCAATCCGTCAATTTACATTCGGCACAAAGAGGGGCAAGTTGTCGATGGAAACTATATCATAGAAAAAGTCTTTGAAGACTCTGGTACTGGTTTTTATGCTGAAAGTCGCCTTCCCGTTTCTGGGAACAATCCGCCCGTGCTCGTGATTCGCGGCTACGGTTCTTGGTATCCTTTCGAGCGCGTTTTGGAAGATACGCCCGATGTATTTATGGCCAAACTAGAACGCCAGTTAAAAGCGGCGGAAACTGCGGGCGCTGTTGATTGGATAAAACAGCAATTTCACAGCGGAAATCCGCCGGATGTCATCGGAGAAAGTTTGGGCGGCAAAGTTGCTCAGCAAATTGCAGCAAAATACCCGGATTATATTCGCTCGACTGTAATTTTTAATTCTGTGGGCGTTTCGGAAAAGTTAGCTCAAACTTCCACCGCTAACAATGTTTTTCACTACTTTACTTTAGGCGAAAGGTATGCTTTCTGGGCAAATGAAGGCGATTACATACCGGGAACAATTTTTGTGATTTCCCAGAAAGGGGAAAACTGTTGTTACAAGCTAGAAGAGGCGATCGTCCGAAAAGCTCATTTTGAACGTAAGTTTCGCAAAAGACGAGTCCTGATGGCAATATTGGCTCAGTGGCTGTTGTTAAATCGGCATAATGCGATCGTCCTCAACAAGAAAAAGCCGGTAGTCGTTCAGATCGATCGCGCTCAATTACAAACTTTCCGAAAAAGTCGCTTTGTTTAAACTCAGACCAAATTGCTTCAGGTAGCAGAGGGCTGATTTTCCCGCGCTGCGACTGCGAGTACCAGACAAAGGGCTGCGATCGCTTTTTCCCACTCTTCCTTAACGGCGATGGGTTCAACCTCATCAAAAGCGCTAACTAAGCGAGGGATCGATCTTTCTAATGCTTTGCTAGGAATCGATTTGTGCAATTCAACTAAACGAGTTAAACTTTCTTGATTTCTCAGAAAACCCACTACCCATTTTGTGGCATGATCTGGACTGTCAGGGACATTTTTAAGTCCTAGTTCTGTTTGCAACCAGTCGTAAAAAGGCGGGAGCTTTTTGGCTAAAACAGCTCCAGCAGTGGGTAAAGTTTCTTTTAGCAAAGCAGTATCGAGACTCCCCAAAACTTGATTTAACTCTGGTGATTCCAGCAAGGTAGTTAATGGAAGCGAAAGCATGGCTTCAGAATCCTCGGGGGATACATTTAAAATCCGCGAAAATGTTTGCAGCATGGGAAAGTATTTGGTATGGATGACTTTTTCACTATAACAATAACACGCCGCACTGAATGTGAGCTACCTCATATTCAGCAATTTTGATGGAAAATAATTAAATTGAACTCATTTTTTGAGGCTAGCAATTCATTGACGGGCATACTAAAATTAAGCCCAACTATTTGATTGCTGACAAGTTCACCCCTGGTAAATAAAAGTCTCTGCTGTTGAATAATACCAATTTAAAAAAATCTTGCTCAAATATAACTTTTGGGCAGAGTGAAACAGAGAGTTGTTTGCTCAAATATTGTCGAGGAGGTGCGTCGCTTGGAGATTTTCGATTTTTTTGGGGGATGATCTATGGCGACGCGCCCTACAAACATTGTTGTAGAAATTTTAAAAATTGGTATATAGCGGTTCTCAAGCGTGGTGAGGATAGCCCTATGCCGGATAGTATGTCATATTTCTGAGACTAGGCTATATCTGCGTTCACCTGCAGTTAAGAATTTCGCATTAATAAATCTAAATAAATTCTCCTTTCGCCACCATCACCACCTTACCACCAACCAAAACCTCTATTTCTTCCTGATTTTTTTGAGCTTTCAATAGCAGCAGCGAAGGTCTACCAATCTCATAACCTTGTTCGACTCTCACATCAATTTTAGCTTCCCCGCAATAACCATATTCTACCAAATATCCAGCCAAACAGCCGTTAGCACTCCCCGTCGCCGGGTCTTCGGGAATTCCTAGGGAAGGGGCGAAAACTCGGACGCTTAAATCATTAATGTCGCTGTAGGTTTCCGGGCAGAAAATTAAAATTTCTTTGGCTTCTATGGTATTAATCAGTTGAAAATATTGGTCTAAGTTAACTTGAGCTTTTTTGAGCGCTGCGAGGTTTTTTAACGGTACAATGATAAACGGCACTCCGGTGGAAACTTCTTGAATGGGGAATTTTGCATCAATTTCATCGACTTCTAAGTTCAGGATGCTGGCGAGAGTTTCGGCTGATAAAACTTGACCGAATGTTGGCGGGTTTTGTCGCATCCATAAAATATCTGCGGATTGATTGTGATAATTAAAGGTGACAGGAATTTGACCGACGGCTAGATTGAGAATTACTCGATCGACCTTTTCGCCAATTATCTCTTGCTGCAACACAAACGCAGTGCCCAACGTCGGATGGCCGGCAAAGGGCAATTCCTTCTTGGGCGTGAATATCCGCACGTCGTAGCCGTTATTTCGCCGATCGGGCGATCGAATAAACGTAGTTTCGGAATAATTAATTTCCCTCGCTATCAGCAGCATTTCCGCCTCTGAGAGCTCCGCAACTCCAGCGCCGCAAAATACAGCTAGCTGATTGCCAGCATATTTTGACTCGGCAAACACATCAACTATATAAAAATTCATCTTTTCCTCTTGCAACAGTAGTTTTTAGTCAGGAGTTTTCAGAAACCGGGTTTTTTACGACAATACTTCGTTTTTACCCTCAAATTATCTAAAAAACCCAGTTTCTTTGGTTGTACGCGCTCATAAAGCCTTCCTTCTTCCTTCTTCCTGATGACGTTGTACGAAAGCAGTTGCCAGTTGTCATATCGTTTCCGGTTGCATCGGAATGATTTAACCGCAGAGAACACAGAGGACACAGAGAGAGAGAATAGAGATATGAATACAGGACGATGCTACCGGATTTGATATCAGTTGTCAGTTGTCAGTTGTCAGTTGCCAGTTGCCAGTTGCCAGTTGCCTGTTGTTACCAATAACAAATAACAAATAACAAATAACAAATAACTACTGACTGATGACTAATGACTAATGACTAATGACTTCTTCCTTCTTCCTTCTAATTACTTCAAACAGCGAATTGCCTGCAACATTCCCCTGGCTTTATTCAGAGTTTCTTCATACTCCAGATCCGGGTTAGAATCTGCCACCAAACCAGCACCGGCTTGCACAGAAACTGAATGCTTATTTCCATCTAAAGAACGAACAACCATAGTCCGAATTGCGATCGCGCTATTCAACTGTCCTTCAAAATCATAATACCCGTAAACCCCAGAATAGGGGCCGCGACGGCAACCTTCTAACTCGTGCACAATTTCCATCGCGCGAATCTTCGGAGCACCGCTAACCGTACCCGCAGGAAAACCAGCTTTCAACAAATCCCAAGCTGTCTTATCCTCGGCCAATTCTCCCACTACATTGCTCACAATGTGCATCACATGAGAATAACGCTCAATTCCCATTAATTCATCAACTTTGACAGTACCATTTCGGCAAACTCTGCCTAAATCATTCCTGCCCAAATCTACTAACATGACGTGTTCCGCAATTTCCTTCGGATCTTGCAGCAATTGGGCAGCCAAAGCGTCATCTAGTTCGGGAGTTTTGCCCCGGCGGCGCGTGCCGGCAATCGGCCGCAAAGTTGCAATCTTTTTGCCGTCGGCAGTATTTTCTGCCTTCACCATAATTTCGGGACTAGAACCGATAATCTGCCAATCTCTGAAATTAAAATAAGCCATGTACGGAGAAGGATTAATCAATCGCAAAGAGCGGTAAAGTGCAAAAGGATCGCCGCTATATTCAGCTTCCAGCCGCTGCGAAATTACTACCTGAAAAATATCTCCGGCTTTGATATAATCCTTGGCTTTTAAGACATTTTCACAATACTTGTCGCGGGTGATATTGCTGGTGTAAGCTAATTCTGTATTTTCATTTGTAGAACCGACATCTTGATCGTCCCTCGGCGGAGTCCATTCTATGAGAGTAGATTGCTGGGAAAGCGGGGATTGCAGCTTATTTACTAAGTGAGAAACGCGATCGCACGCTTTGCCGTAAGCATCAGCCAAATCAACGCCAACCTCCCGCAAATCCGCATAGGCTACGGCCCAAATTTTCCGCTTCACCTGGTCAAAAATCAGTAAATTATCAACCTGCATCCACAACCCATCCGGCAAATCGTTTTCTGCAGCCGGATGCACGGGAACTCGCGGTTCTATCCACTTAATTAACTCGTAACCCCAAAAACCGAATAACCCGCCAATTCCCGGTGGTAATTGTGGCAATTTTACTGGTTTGTAGGGCTGCAAACACTCGTTTAATGCTGCAAACGGATCGCCGGCAAATACTTTTTGGGAACCGTCGCGGTAAACTTGAGTTGTGCGATCGCCCCTAGCCTCCAAAATCCACAGCGGATCGCACCCTAAGAAACTATAACGCCCGATTTTCTCCCCACCTTCCACCGACTCCAGCAGAAAACTGTAGGGTTGACCGGCACAAACCCGATACCACGCAGACACTGGCGTATCCAAATCAGCAACCCATTCTTGATACACGGGCACAAAATTGCCTTGTTTAGCCAGTTCTGAAAATTGTGAGAAGTCGGGAAACATCATAAAGTAAAAGGAAGAAGGAAGTTCGGCAACGAGCAATGTACGGGATGTAACGGATGTAACGGATGTCCGTCGGAAGAAGTCATTAGTCATTAGTCATCAGTCAGTAGTTATTTGTTATTTGTTATTTGTTATTGGTAACAACTGGCAACTGACAACTGACAACTGACAACTGACAACTGACTAATGGCAACTGCTTTCCGTACAACGTCATCAGGAAGATGGAAGAAGAAGGAAAGATAGAAAGAAGCAGAAGAAGAAAGAAGAAATACACACTAACCTTTTGATCTATACATATTGTATGTTTAATTAAGTGGATTTACTTACAATCAATAAACAAAAGACGGAAACCAACATCCCTCCGGCGGCTGGTACTCGCCAACTGCCATCACCGCCATCGGTTTGACGGCGCGTAGCCCTTCTTTCAAGCACCAGCGAAACAAACTTGCATATCTCAGCGGCAAGTGGAAAGCCAGCACATCTTCGGAAGTGTACGCAGCAGCACCCAAGAGCAAAGCCTGCATATCTGCCTCGGTGTGGGCGACGCTGTGGCCCAAAGCTGATACCGCACAAGTATAAGCCACAATCCGACCTTGCTGGCAAGCAACGAAGGGGGAAAAGTGATTCAGGGCGTATTCTATCTCGGAAGTTCGATCGCACCCGCATACTTTTTCGCACAAAACCTGACATTCGCCCACATCCTCAGCAGTCAGCGGCCGCACCTCAAACCCATATTGCGGTTGGCTGCGAAACTTCCCCTCCATTAGCACGAAAGGTTCTTTCACCTCAAAACCCAGAGAAGCGTACAGCGACAGCGCAGCCATGTTGAAAGATTCTTGCACCAAACGGATGCCCTCTGCGTCTTTTCCTCGATCCAGCAAGGCTTTCATGATTTCTCGTCCCGCGCCGCGGCGTTGAAAAGCGCGATCGACACTGACGGGCCCGATACCGCGAATCGGGTTGCGTTCGTCCATAAAACCGCAGCCGACAACCGCACCATCACTCTCAGCTACGATGCCAAAAAAAACCGGACTTTCGATAAAAAGGCTAATAATCTCAGTTGACAATTCCTGCGTCGGAAAATCTGTGTTAGGGAAGAAATGGCGATCGGAAATATCTTTAAAAGCTTCATAATTAATGCGAGCGCAAATATCGATATCACTTGGTGTTGCTCGCCTGATTGCGACATTCATTTTTAATTAATGATTAAGTTAAGTTTTAATTAGATTGGAAATTGGCAGCAGTCGGGCGCGGCCCGTTGCTGTCAGATCAACCCTAAAGTTATTAAAAAATATTGCTTCGATCGGAGTCTCGATGGGAGCATCTCCTGCATTGGGAAAAAGCCTTTTTTTTATTATAATGCTGTCCCCGCTTGCTTGTAGAACCAAGCGATCGAGGACAGCACTACAAAGCAAAACTGAGACTCTCCAGTCTCTATCGCCCTCAATTACCAAAAAAAATGGGGAGGAAAGAGAATACTCTTCTCCTTTTTGTTTGGGGGGCCTGCGGGCGATCGGTCTTAACTGAGCTTTTGGGGCCTTATTACCTTTTCAAGCTCAGCGATTGGCTCAAAACCTAAACTTCGTAGGTTTTCTTACCGGTGAACTTCACCTTAATCGGATTAGGGTTGCTGCCGATATTGCGGTCAATCTTACCGACGTAGGGACGACCTTCGTTCACCTTCTCGGGGAACACGCCATCCTTGGGATGCAGGTACTCATTAGAACCGTCGGGAAATACGCGGTAGATTTTGTAGTTCGAGATTTTGAATTTCGCCCGCAGTTGCTGGCCGCCCAAAGCGATGCACTGCTCCTTCCGGGGCAGATACAGCAAGTTGTCGCCTTGACGCATAATCGCAGCGCCACCTGTAGGCATTTCAAACACCTGCTCCTTGGGGCTAGTCCAAGTGATAGCATACTTCTCTTCAACTAGCGCCTTGGTCAGCAAGCCGCCGGTGCTGCCGCCGAAGATTGGGGGTTGTCCAGTCAGTTCTTCTGCCATAGATATATCCAAAGGATTTTACGGCATCCTATCATCCAGACTGCGCGCTGTTCTCAAAATTGTAAGGAAAGTTAACAGTTTTTGGGCGATCGATCTTTTCTGATAATTGCTAATTAGTATTTAATAATTGATAATTAGTAATTTTTGCCAAACTTAGAAAACAGAATTATCAAATACAAATTCCCCAAATAATAGCTCAATAAAAACGCAATGCTTCGGGTGTTTGTAGCGCACCCGCAGCATCGCATATTCCCCCAATTTCCTCTCTACGGGCGATCGCACCATTTACCGCACCAAGCCTAAGTCAAGAACCAATTAGGGTTATAACCGCGCGGAATTTGACTCAAAGCAGTCCAAGTTTCTCCGTTGACAACCCCGTCGGCCTCAATCCCAAAGCTTTTTTGAAATGCGCGAACAGCCTTCTCTGTCAAAGTAGAAAATTGGCCGTCAATTTCGCCACCGTAGTGCTGGGAAACCCTCAGAACTTCCTGAACAGTAGCGACTGCTTGTTCAGAACTGCCGAATCTGAGTACCGGCATATTAACTGGAGATTTAGTATAAAGCGCCTGCCAAGTGAGCGGCCCGACAATACCGTCCGGCGACAAAAAAACCCGAAACTGATACAGTTTCACAGCAAATTCAACTGCTTTGTCAAAAATTCCTTTCGCAGGCTGCCGGTAAACGCGCAGCTTGGTTAGCAGGTGTTCGAGTTCCAACACTTCTTGACCTTGAGAACCTAATTGCAGTTGCGGCTTGTTGTCGATAGCTTCGGTAGAATTCATCTGAGTTTTAAGTGACATAATCGATTTCGTAACCTCTAGGTTTGAGTATTCTGTTTGTAAAAAAGTTTTTCCGGGCGAAACATTTGCATCCTCAAGTTTTGGCGGATCAACACTGGCGATGGCAGTGTCTCAACAGATTCGATCGACTTTTAGCGTCTCATATCATGTCGTCGGGTCGATTACCACAACAAAAACTGTTTGTAGTGCGCCCGAAAGTCCCCACGCGCGATCGCATTTTATTGCGGTTAATCGAACAAACGCGATATCAAGATTTGTGCGCCTTCCAACTTCATTCTCGCCAGCATAGCTAGGGCCACACCCAAAATTTTGCCTAAACACCGGGTTTAACAAAGCCAGCGCGTCCTGAATCTGCTTCTATACTTTCGATCCTAAGCATAAACACCGCGCCTGCCGCATCACCTGAAAGGTGTATTTCATAGGGTGAAGGTTGAGGGCGAGAAGGCTAGAGGAGGAGGCAGGTTCGGCGCTGAAAACTTTTTTGTGTTAAGCTGCATCGGGCGATCGATCGAGTTAGTCGATCGACACCTACGCACCTAAAACTGAGAAATCCAGTTTTTAAGCAAATCTGCTCAATCTTTGCCGCCGCATCCTACAAAAAGAGTTTTGATACAAGTAATTTCCGCAGCCGTCACTAAAAAACGACAGTTTACATCTCAGTAAATTCTCCAGATTGCAACCACCTATCAATCTGATTTTTTATGCAGGTAAAGCAGTCCGGCTCGACTCCTGTAAAAACACAATCTTTCTGCGATTGCTTTCCTTTTCCTCGCAATCACAATCTATTTATTTACCCTAGGGCTTTTATTATTAATTTTTAATAAACTTAATTTACAGCGATCGGCGCGATGTTGTAAGATTTAATGTAAAGCCTGCAACACTTACACAACAAAAATGAAAATCAAAAGCGGCAATTTCCCGATCGCTCGATTTATTAGAAATCTCCAGAACAGCATTTAAAGAACAGCCTCGAAGAGCCTGATTTACAACCATTCTTGGAGAAGTCTATTTAAACAATCCCAGACGCACGCGGGGCCAAAAACCCGGTTTCTGCGTCAAGCATCTCTCGGAATTATCGACTATTTTTCGTAGAAATCGGTTTGTTTTACGTCCGGGAACATAAAAAACACCTGTAAATACGTAAGTAATTTTTAAATTTGGCGATCGATATATCTTTCAAACCTGCTTGTTTGCGGCCAGGCGATCGCCCGCCGTTCATCTTGGATCGAGATGTCAAATTCTAGAATAAGAACTGAATTATAAACTGGGAAGGATCGACTATGCTGCCAGCTTCGGAAATTTTGGGTTACAACTTACAAGAACTCATTCACCAAGGAACTAACACAGTTATTTACCGAGCAGTATCGACAGACGAAAAACAGTTAGTTATTCTCAAGATTTTAAAAATTGACTATCCTACCCTCGAACAGATTGCCAGGTTCAAACACGAATATCATATCGCCAAACATCTCGATTCTCAGTATGTCATCAAAATTTATCGACTCGAAACGCATCAAAATTACTTAGTATTAGTATTAGAAGATATTGGAGGAATCTCCCTCAAACAATGGATAAACACCCTAGGCGATCGGCTAAAATGTGCCGCAGGGCAAACAAATAGTCCACCAGCGAGTGCCACCAATTACCAATTATCCCTTGTCGATTTTTTTAACACAGTCGTGCCCATCACCAAAGCTTTGATATTTCTGCATGAAAATCAAGTTATTCACAAAGACATTAAACCTGAGAACATTATCATCAATCCCCACACTAAGCAAATAAAAGTTGCTGATTTTAGCATCGCTTCGCGGTTAAGAAAAGAACAAACAAACTTAAAAAATCCCGATCGCCTAGAAGGAACCCTGGCCTATATGTCGCCAGAACAAACAGGGCGGATGAACCGCCCTCTAGACTACCGCAGCGATTTCTACTCTCTCGGTGTCACCTTTTACGAACTGCTGACAGGACAATTACCATTTACCAGCAGCGATCCATTAGAAATTGTACACTGTCACATTGCCAAACAACCCCTTCCCATACAACAATTTAACCCACAAATTCCCCCTGTTTTGACCCAAATTGTGGCAAAACTTATGGCAAAAAATGCTGAAGACAGGTATCAAACAGCTACAGGATTGTTAGCAGATTTAGAACGCTGCCAAAATCAAATCGAGAAGTCAGGGACAATTGTTAACTTTATTCCCGGACAAGTCGATACCCTCAGTCAGTTGTCAATCCCTCAGAAACTCTACGGACGAGAAACGCAAATAGCACAACTATTACAAGTGTACAGTCGCGTCAGCAACGGCAGCAGTGAAATTGTCCTAGTAAGCGGCTACTCCGGCATCGGCAAATCTGCATTAGTCCATGAAATTATCCCCAATTTAACGCGGCAGCGTGCCTACTTTACCTCTGGTAAATTTGACCAATTCAAGCGAAATATTCCCTATGCTTGTCTCACTCAAGCTATGCGTAACTTAGTTAAGCAAATTTTGATGGAAACCCCAACTCAGCTAGCAGAATGGCGAAAAGATTTACTCAACGCTTTCCAAAAAAATGCCAGAGTTGCGATCGAGGCCGTCCCGGAATTACAACTGATTTTGGGCGAGCAACCAGACGTACCAGAACTTGGTTTAGTTGAATCTCAAAACCGCTTCTACCGAGTGATTCAGCAGTTATTTCAAGCAATTGCCACTGCGGAACATCCCTTGGTAATGTTTTTCGATGACTGTCAGTGGATGGATGCTGGAACAATCAATTTATACCAAAAAAATAGCTTCGGTAAAAACCCTTACTTTCTGCTAATTCTTGCTTATCGAGATAATGAAGTAAGCCCGACGCATCCGTTTATGCTGGCTACTGAAGTAATTGGGGAAACAGGAATTCCGACGACCAAGATTCGGCTGCAACCCTTAGCAATTTATGATGTAAACCGATTGGTTTCGGAAACTTTAAAATGCGACTGCAAACAAACTGCAGATTTTGCAAAATTACTGCTAGCAAAAACTAATGGCAACCCATTTTTTGTAAAGCAATTATTGAAATCATTGTATCATGAAAAACTGCTAGTATTTAACGCAACCTGCGGCGAATGGGAGTGGAATATCCAACAAATTAAAGAGCAAAATATTTCGGAAAATGTAGTCAACTTAATGATTAAAAAAATTCAAAGTTTGTCAGAGCCAACTCAGAGAATTTTACAGTTGGCAGCTTGTACAGACAACGAATTTAGTTTAGATATATTGTCAGTATTGAGCGAACAATCTTTGACTCAAACAGCACAAGATTTGTGGGAAGCGTTGGAAGTAGGGTTGATTTTGCCTCTAGGTTGTGGCTATCGATTACCGCAAGTATTTGAGCAGCAGGAATTAAATGATTTGGAAAAAATAGCCGACAAAGCGCGCTATAAATTTTTACACGATCGGGTTCAACAAGCCGCCTACGTGATGATTCCTGACTCGCAAAAACAATCCCTGCACTGGAAGCTGGGACGTTTGTTGTTAACATTAAGTAATGAAGCCCAACGCCAAGAACAGATTTTTTATATTGTCAATCATTTGAACTTGGCTCGCGGGTTGATTGTGGATGTTGAAGAACTTTATGAATTAGCAGCATTAAATTTACAAGCAGGGAAAACTGCCAAAGCTGCTTCGGCTTTTGAAGATGCACTTACTTTTTTTCAAGCTGGGTGCGACTGTTTGCCGGTGTCAAGTTGGCAAGATAATTATGCCTTGAGTTTGAGGCTAAATTTAGAACTGGGTGAGGCGGAATATTTGAATGGCAAAAATGATGCAGCTTTAGCTATTTTTGACAGGATTTTACCCCAATCTCAGACTTTGTTAGAACGGTGTTCGATCGCAGAATTAAAAATAATTTGTCTGCGGATGAAGAATGATTTATCTGCTGCTTATCAGTTAGCGATTGAAGCCTTAAATTCTTTGGGGATTGATATTGAGCCGTACCCGGATGATGATTTTATAGCCAGTGAATTAGCCGAGACGAAGAGGATGATTGGCGGCTCGATCGATAGATTGGCATATTTACCAGAACTTACCGATCCGCTAAAACTGGCAGCTCACCGGATTTTGAAAGAACTTTTCCCGATCGCCTATTTTACCAGTCCCAACGCTCAATATCTCTGCGCGATGAAGTTTGTGCAAACGAGCATACTGTACGGCAATTCTCAATTTTCCGCCTTTGCTTACACTTTGTACGCCTTTACTTTGGTCAACAAATATCGCGAAATCAAGGCTGGTAGCAGCGCCGGAAAACTATCGCTCAACCTCTACGAACGCTGGGATAATAAAGAGTTAGGTGCTGGTATTTTCCATATGTGGGGGGCTTTAACTTTACATTACATGAAATATATTGATGAGTGCAAGCCTTTTATACTAAAAGCTTTCAGTAGCGGTTTAGAAACAGGTGCTTATCAATGGTCGGGATACGCTTCGATTAATTATCTTTGGATCGGCTTTTTTGGCAACGAATCTTTGACTAAATCTACGGAAATTGCTGATAAATTTATTCCCGTGCTCTCAAAGATCGATCGCAATATGTTAGCTTATCACTTGCTAACCAAAAATGCGATCGCCCAACTCACCACCCCAGCAGCAACCGCCCTAGAACCGGAAACCTTCATCGACGAACAGCAGCTTTTAGCATTCGCTAATTCCTCTGCCGATCTTACCACTGCTTTTGTAATTTATCTTTACAAACTCACCCTAGCTAATTGGTTTGGCGAGGTCGATCGGGCATTAGAATATGCCCTCGCAGGTGCAGAATTTTTGAAAGGTGGCGCAGGACATTTTGTCAATCCCGTTTTTTGCTTCCATCACGCGATCGCCCTAGCTGCTGCTTGCACGACAGCCAACGATATCGAGTCCAAGTTCTACCGAAAACAGCTCAATATTAGTCGAGACCAATTTCGAGATTTTGCAGAGCATTCCCCTGCAAATTACCTGCACAAATATTCATTAATTCAGGCAGAAATCGCGAGGTTGTCAGGAGACAGCTACACAGCAGCACAATATTACGATCGGGCGATCGCCTCCGCGCTCAAACATGGCTTCGTCCAAAATGCTGCCCTCGCCAATGAATTAGCTTCCCGATTTTATCTAGCAGAAAATCGTTACAATCTCGCTAAAATATATCTCAATGACGCTCGCTTTTGCTATCTAGAGTGGGGTGCAACTGCCAAAGTCGATCGACTAGAAAAATTTTATCTCGATTGGTTTAACAAAATCAGCGATGCTCCGACAACGATAACTAGAACTGCAAGTACAGCCGCTGATGTCAATATTTTTGACTTAAAAACAGTAATTAAAGCCTCCCAGGCTATTTCTAGCGAAATTGTCTTAGAAAAATTATTAAAAAAACTGCTGCATATTATTTTAGAAAATGCGGGAGCCCAAACCGGCTGCATTCTTTTAGAACGAGACGGGTACTTGTTTGTTGAAGTGTCGGATAGCGATCGGCCCGACTATGCAATATTTGAAGAATTGCACCAAATCCAAAACAACTACCCCGTTCCTATTTCCCTCATCAATTACGTCGCTAGAACTCAGGAACCGCTGGTGCTAATCGATGCAGCTAAAGAAACACTTTACCACTTTGATACCTACATTCAACATTATCAACCAAAGTCGGTTTTGTGCGCGCCAATAGTCTATCAAGGAAAGTCGATTGGTATAGTTTATTTAGAAAATAACTTCGTGCCCGGAGCCTTCACCCAGGAAGGGTTAAAACTTTTGGAAATGTTGACCGCACAAGCAGCAATTGCCATTGCAAATGCGCGCTTGTACGCTAGCGAACAAAATCAATCCCGCCAATTAGCTGAATCCCTAGAAAATTTACAACAATCCCAAGTTGAACTCACCCAAAAAGAAGAAGAGTACCGCAGTATTTTTGAGAGTGTAGCAGACGGACTTACCTTAGTAGATTTGGAAACCGGAAAATTTGCGGCAGCAAACCCGGTAGCGTGCGAAATGTACGGTTATTCTGTGGAGGAATTTTTGACTTTCAGTCCCCTTGAACTCCAGCACCCAAATTACCTGCATCTCTTCGAGGAGTTTGTGAAAACGGTCATCTCGCGCCAAGAATTTTATTGTCAAACTGTGGTGCTGCGAAAAGACGGTACAGAATTCGATCTTGAGATAAGAGCCAAGTTTTTTGAATACAAAGGGAAACCCCATGCTTTGTCAATTGGTCGCGATATCAGTCACCGCAAGCAAGCGGAACAAGCTTTGCAAGCATCAGAAACTCAACTGAGAGAGAAAGCTGAAAATTTAGAAAACATATTGATGGAACTGCAAAAAACTCAGGCGCAATTAGTTCAAACTGAAAAAATCTCGCAACTCGGACAACTGGTTGCTGGAGTTGCTCACGAAGTGAACAATCCTATTGGCTTTATTTCTGGGAACTTGCACTACGTCCAAGAATATATTGCTGATTTAATTAATTTGGTGAATCTTTATCAAGAAAAATTTCCCGAACCGGGAACAGAAATTGAACAGGAAATTGAATCGATAGAGCTAGAGTATTTATTAGCTGATTTGCCCAAAACTGCGGAGTCAATGAAGATGGGAATCGATCGCATCCGCGACATTATGCAATCTCTACGCAACTATTCCCGCACCGACAGCCTGCACAAAAGAGCAGTTGATATCCACGAAGGCCTGGAAACTACTTTAATGATTTTGTCTCACCGGCTCAAGGCGAAAAACAACAGGCCGGCTATTAAAGTTATTAAACATTACGGTGATTTACCAAAATTAGAATGCCATCCCGGACAACTCAATCAAGTATTTATGAATTTGATTGCTAATGCGATCGATGCTTTTGAAGAAGCTAACGCGGGAAAAACTTACGCTGAAATTGAAGAAAATCCGAATACGATTCTAATTTATACGGCGGTAGTTTGCGAGAAAGAAGCGGAAATAATTGACAAGATTGTGATTCGGATTGCTGACAACGGGCTGGGAATGCCGGAAGCTGTAAGAAAAAAATTGTTTACGCCATTTTTTACAACGAAAGTAGAAGGTAAAGGTACGGGATTGGGACTGTCTATTTGCTATCAGATAGTGACTGAAAAACATGGGGGAACTTTGGAATGCTTGTCTTCCTTAGAATCGGGGACAGAGTTTACGATTGGTATTCCGATGTAGGGGAGTCATTGGTCAGTAGTCAGTAGTCATTAGTCAGTAGTCAGTAGTCAGTAGTCAGTAGTCATTGGTCAGTAGTCAGTAGTCAGTAGTGATTGGTCATTAGTCATATCAAATCCTCTATTCATCGGAATAGTAAATTCACGGTTAACAGTCAACAGTCAACAGTTAACAGTTAACAGTTAACAGTCAACAGTTAACAGTTAACAGTTAACATCATGTATGAGTGCAACCGGAATTGATATCATTAGTCATTTTCGTTGAATTACGAATTACAAAAACGGTTTGATTGTTCGGAATGCGAGTCCACGGAAATCAGAGGACTCGCATTCTGAAGGATTAAACCGTTTTTATTATGGTTTATCGAGCGGCGAAAATTTGTCAATTGATTCTAAACAATTGGAATAGTAAAGTGAAATTCGCTTCCTCGGTCTTTTCCTGGGGAATCTGCCCAAATTTTACCGCCCCAGCCGGCGACAATCTGCTTGCAAATTGCCAATCCCAAACCGGTACCGCCGGCGCTGCGCCGCAATGCTCCTTCTTCTTGATAAAATCGATCGAAAACTACTTTCAAACTATTCGCCTCGATTCCTCTCCCGGTATCGGATACGAGCACTTCCACCATCGCAGAACCGTTGCATTTGGCTCTGATGGTGACGCTTCCCTGGGCTGTGGTGAATTTGCAGGCGTTGTCTAGGAGTTTGGAGAGCACCTCCACTAACCACTCGCCGTCTGCTTGGACTAATGGCAATTCTGCGGATACTTCGGTGATAATTTCCGGTAACTGTCGATCGACTCCGCCGCGCGATCGCACGCTGCTGAGGGCCAAATCAACGCATTCTTGCAGCGTTAGCGATTCTACATTCCATTTAACTTGTCCGCTTTCTAGGTTAGAAAGAGTTAAAAAATCTTGGACGAGTTTACGCATTCGATCGGCATCTCCGAGGGCAGTTTCTAACATGATTTTTCGCAATTCTGGGGGCATATCTGGCTCGGAGTTCAAACTTTCCAGACATACTTGAATCGTCGATAACGGAGTGCGGAGTTCGTGTCCGGTGATGGCTATGAGATTGCTGCGAGTGCGGTCTAATGCTTCTAATTGTTGGTTGAGTTCTTCTAAATTAGCGTAGGTTTCTGCTTGAATTAAGGCTGCTCCGAGTTGGGTGGCTATCGCCTCTACTAAAGCAATTTCGTCTTCTTCCCAAGGCGAAGTCGATCGGCACTGGTGCATTTCCACCATGCCCAAAACCCGCCCATGATAAAGCACCGGCACCATCAACCAAGAGACTATCTGCCAATTTTTGACAATTTTGCCCAAAGATTTTGTATCGACAATCAGCGGGTCTTGTGCTGTGTCTTGGATGTAAACTCGCTCTTGCCGCGCTACCGCGTCGCGGAATATGGGATTTTCCTGTAGCGGCCAAGTCTGATTTAATAGAGAACTAGCACCCAGGCGCAAAAACTCGCGATCGATTTTGACCGACACATCTGCGGCTTTGCAGCGATAAATCAAACAGCGGCTGGCTGACAGGGCTGTTCCCAGTTCTTGCACTGCGACTTCGACGATTTCTTGTGGGTTGAGAGACTGCCGCATTGCCGTTGTAATTAAGTTTATGAGGCGTTCTTTGCGTTCTTGGGCGGCGATCGCGCTGTATGCTTTCAGCAGTTTGTGCTGGCCTGATTGCAAATAGGTTACTAAGCGTTTGGTAAAAGCGTCGCTCAATTTGGGATTGGGAATTTTTGAGTTTTTGGGCGCGCTTTTTTCTGGTTTGGTGGCTGGGGAAGTCGCGGATTTCCTGATTTTTTTGGTTTTGTTTCCCAGCTTGTAAGTTGTGCGCGCTCGATCGATCTTTTCGGTCAATTCGGGGCGATATTTGACAATTCGATCGAGCAACAATTCGGCAGCTTTGCAGCTTACCTCCCTGTCGAACGTCCAAACTCCCTCAAATCTGCGAGCTTGATCAATCAACAGCGGGCCGCGATCGTCCTGATGCTCGATCGGCACAATTTTTTCTTGACAAATCAGACAAGTTGAGTAGTGTTGCCCCAGCACCACTAAGTGCCACTCTTGACTTAATGCGTCCTCCGGTGCAAACGCCACAGTTTCGTGATGTTCGGAGGAATTTTTAAACTCAGTTTCCGGTACTGCTAGCACGTATACCTGAGAAGATAGAGCAGCAATTCGCCGATAGCGGTGAGCTTCCTGCAGGTAGAAGCGTTCTCGCTGAAAGCTAGCAATCACTAGCGGTTCGTCGTCGGAGCCAGCCAAAACCAAGTCTTCCATCGCGTGAGACAGCGCTGTCATGGAAGATTTGAAATAAATTTGTGCCCGCAGTGGGGGCAATGCTTGCAGAAGTTCTGCCAGTAGCGGAATTGGGACGATCATCTACCCTTAAGCGTGCATTTTTGCCGATGACAAAACTGGAGCGATCGACCGTAAGTTTAGATCGATCCCTTTCCAGTATCTCTCAAAAGTCGCTACAAATAGGCCGTTAGCGAGAAACTAACGGCCAATTATTTTTTTCAGTACCAGCGACTCTGAGTATAAATGCTGCGACTGCGATTAAATCAGCGTCGTTCGCCCCCTTCGTCGCTGCCGCCGGGAGATGATTTGTAGAGAGCATCTAATTGTTCGCGCGCGTCTTGGACAGTCAGCGAACGCATCACTAGCAGCGGCTCGTTAACGATATTTCCGTATTCGTCTAACAGTTCTGGATGGGGTACAGCTTGAGAGCGAGGATAGGATGCGGAGCCATGATTTGCCCTGAATTGTTGGGGGCGCTGGGACTCCATACCTACCGTGACTAGACTGCGGATTAAGTTACCGACTGCCAGAAAGGCCAGAACGGTGAAAGCTAAAATATAAAGCAGGTGTAACATGATATTTTCCTCCCGGCTAAACAGCCGCACAGCAGTTTACAAACGTGTTTCAGCAAGTAATAACTTATTAACTGGAAATCTGTTGGAACTTTTCAAATCGGCCGCGACATTTCCTCTTGTTTGGGATTTAACAACAAGTTTAACTTGAACTCGCTTCCTTATTTTTCACGGGGAGCTGACTGCGACGAACGAAAGCGAGCCGATACTTGCCAGCATTCGGCGAGCAGTCTGTGCCACGGCATCAGTGCTGCGGTTTCAATTGCAACTTGACCTCCGGTTGCTTGAAATAGAGCTTTAGCCGCGCCTACTTCTTGCTGAGCCTGTTTGACTCGCGCCAGCAAGTCGGATTGATCCTCGCCGCTCAGAAAGGGAATTTCCTCAGTTTCTAAGAGAGTGGTCGATCGCTCGAACCAGTATTTAAAATCCTCTAACAGCGGTTCCAGTAGGGATTTGAGCAACTCTGATTCCGGCAAATTGGAATTAAGCATGAATAAAAATTGGGTTATCTACTTATTCTAACCTTAAACGTGCTTTACAATCTGTAACATATTATTAACAATAATTCAAGGATTTAAAAAAACTAGCAGGTGGGCGTGAATAAACTTAACCATACGAGCGGCGATTTTTGAGTCAAAATCCCCCAATTGTGGCAAATTATATCAATTCTGGTTGCACTCCTCATGACTGTTGACTGTTGACTGTTGACTGTTGGCTGTTGACTGTTGAGTGTTGGCTGTTGGCTGTTGGCTGTTGACTGTTGATTCGATTTTATTATTCCGATGCAACCGGAAACCATATTAGTTGGCCGCACGAGTTGTTAAAAACCGAGTTTTTTCGCGCAATACTTTCATTACAGCCCGCACCCAAATTAAAAAACCCGGTTTCAATCGGGCAGCCTCCCCGAACAAACGCTGCAACCCTGACGGGCAGTTGCCGTAATTTCCAGGAATGTCCGCCAGCCGGAAGTCAGCGGTTGCAGTCCCATTCTGAGTAAGATAGAAGCAACTGCAACTCTCATTAATTGCTAAATTCAGCCGATGTCTAGCTCAGAATCCATGAACGCTCCAGAAGAGTCCGTTAAAATTCAGTTGCCCCGCACCAGCGAGTCGGAGCAACTAAAAAAAATTCGCCACACCACATCTCACGTTATGGCGATGGCGGTACAGAAGTTATTTCCCAAGGCTCAAGTAACAATCGGCCCTTGGATTGAAAACGGTTTCTATTACGATTTTGACAGCCCGGAACCTTTTACCGAAAAGGATCTCAAGGCAATTAAAAAAGAAATGATCAAAATCATCAACCGCAAATTGCCTGTAACTCGCGAAGAAGTCAGCCGCGAGGAAGCAGAACGCAGAATTAAGGAGATTAATGAACCTTACAAATTAGAAATTTTGGCAGGTTTGATCGAACCCATTACTCTTTACCATTTGGGTGACGAATGGTGGGATTTGTGCGCTGGGCCCCATTTGGATAATACCAATGAAATCAATGGAAGGGCGATCGAGCTAGAAAGTCTCGCCGGAGCATACTGGCGCGGCGACGAAACCAAAGCTCAGTTGCAGCGAATTTACGGCACAGCTTGGGAAACACCCGAACAGCTAGAAGCCTACAAGCACCGCAAAGAAGAAGCCCTAAGACGAGATCACCGCAAATTAGGCAAAGAATTAGGCTTATTTATTTTTGCCGATGCGGTAGGCCCCGGTTTGCCTTTGTGGACACCCAAAGGCACTATTTTGAGAAGTATTCTAGAAGATTACTTGAAACAAGAACAAATCAAGCGCGGCTACTTGCAAGTTGTGACACCGCACATCGCCAGAGTCGATTTGTTCAAAATTTCTGGACATTGGCAGAAATACAAAGAAGATATGTTTCCGCTGATGGCTGAAGATGCAGAAGCGGCAGCCAACGAACAGGGTTTTGTGATGAAACCCATGAACTGCCCTTTTCACATTCAAATTTACAAAAGCGAACTGCGTTCCTATCGCGAATTGCCGATGCGCTTAGCCGAATTCGGCACAGTTTACCGCTACGAACAATCGGGAGAATTGGGCGGTTTAACCAGGGTGCGCGGCTTTACAGTGGATGATTCCCACTTGTTTGTCACGCCGGAACAGTTGGATGCAGAATTTTTGAGCGTGGTGGATTTGATTCTGTCAGTATTCAAGAGCCTGCAACTTAAGAATTTTAAGGCGCGTTTGAGTTTCCGCGATCCAGAAAATTTAGAAAAATACATCGGTTCCGATGAAGCTTGGGAAAAGGCGCAAGGTGCAATCCGCCGCGCGGTGGAAACTTTGGGAATGAATTATTTTGAAGGAATCGGGGAAGCGGCTTTTTACGGCCCAAAACTCGATTTCATTTTCCAAGATGTCTTGGATAGAGAATGGCAATTAGGAACTGTTCAGGTAGATTACAATTTGCCCGAACGTTTTGATTTGGAATACGTTGCTGAAGACGGCACTCGCCAGCGTCCGGTGATGATTCACCGCGCTCCTTTCGGTTCTTTGGAGCGCTTGATCGGGATTTTGATCGAACAGTACGCGGGGGATTTTCCGATATGGTTAGCGCCGATTCAGGTGCGGTTGTTGCCTGTTAGCGAGGAGTTTTTGCCGTTTGCTAAGGAAGTGGAGGCGAGGATGAAGGCGCTGAATATTCGGGCGGAAGTTGAGAGTAGTGAGCGTTTGGGTAAGTTGATTCGCAATGCTGAGAAGGATAAAATTCCGGTGATGTGTGTTGTGGGTGCTAAGGAGGTTGAGTCTAATAGTTTGAATATTCGGACTCGTGCTTCTGGGGAGTTGGGGGCGATTTCGGTTGATGAAGTTATGGGGAGGTTGCAGGCTGCTATTAGCAGTTATGGTGATTTTTAGGGGAGTTTTTTAACCGCAGATGCACGGGGATTAACGCAGATGATTGTTTGATATTGTCTGCGTTTTTCTAATATGTTTGCTAAAATGATAGTAATCAACGGGAGGTACGATTATGCCTAATCCATTTCCGGGGATGAATCCCTATTTAGAACATCCTGATTTTTGGCCAGAAGTTCATCATTTACTGATTAGTGCGATTAAAGAGTCGCTAACTCCGCAATTACACCCAAAATACCGCGTCGCTATTGAAAAGCGAATTTATGAAATTCCAGGTGAAACTTCTCTATTAGTAGGGATTCCTGATGTCTCTATCCAACAGAAACGCTATCGAACAAATCCAGTATCATCTAATATTGCTGTAGCTTCCCGAACTGTGGAACCTCTAAAAGTTAGAATCCCAGTGTCGGAAGAATTTCGGGAAGGATATTTAGAAGTAATCGACATGGCAACAAAGGAAGTTGTTACCGTTATTGAAGTGCTTTCACCTGCAAATAAACGCCGAGGGGAAGGTCGAGAAAAGTATGGCAGTAAGCGCAAGAAAATATTTGATAGCAGTACGCATTTAGTCGAAATAGACTTGTTGCGAGGTGGGGAACCTTTGCCAGTTTTGGGAGATTCCAATGAAAGCGACTGTCGTGTTTTAGTCAGTCGCAGCAATCAACGTCCGATCGCAGATTTATACTTATTCAACCTTCCCAATCCAATTCCTGCATTTCCCTTGCCTTTACGTCCAGAAGATGTAGAGCCTGTTTTGGATTTACAGGCGCTGATTAATCAAGTATACGATCGCGCGGGATATGATTTTGAAATCGATTATACCGCCGAACCCGTTCCTGCGCTGTCGGAAGCCGATACAGTTTGGGCTGATGGTTTGTTGCGGGAGACAGGCTTAAGGGGTTAATTATGTGGAAAATTTCAACAATATATTACTATGCCTAATCCATTTCCGGGGATGAATCCCTATTTAGAAAGTCCTGATTTTTGGCCTCAAGTACATCACTTGCTAATTAGTAGCATTTTTGAATCCTTAGTGCCGCAGTTGCTGCCAAGATATATCGTCGATATTGAAAAAAGAGTTTATGAGATTAGCGGGGAAAATTCCCTATTAGTGGGGATTCCTGATGTCACCGTGCAGCGCTCTCCAATTCAAACAAACCCTACTTCTTCTAATATCGCAGTTGCCGCACCACCTGTAACAGCTTTGAAAGTAAGAGTGCCAGTACCTGTCGAATTTAGGGAAGCGTATCTAGAGGTGCGAGATACAGAAACTAGGGAAGTTGTGACAGTGATTGAAGTGCTGTCACCCGCCAACAAGCGTCCTGGGAAAGGGCGAGAAATGTATGAACAAAAGCGAGAAAGGGTGTTTGGTAGTCGCACTCATCTGGTTGAAATTGACTTGCTGCGAAGTTACCAACCTCTACCAGTTTTTGGTAACGATATTGAGGGAAGTTATCGGATTTTGGTGAGTCGGGCAAATCAAAGGCCTTTGGCAGATTTGTACCTTTTCAATTTACCGGATATGATTCCTCAGTTTCCCTTGCCTTTGCGCGCGGGCGATGTGGAACCAATTGTAGATTTGCAGGCGTTGTTGAATACAGTGTACGATCGCGCCGCCTATGATTTTAGAATAGATTACACCGCCGCAGCCCTTCCCGCACTGTCGGAAGCCGATGCTGCTTGGGCGGATGCTTTGTTGGAGGAGAGGGGATTGAGGGGATGATAACAGTGGCTGGACGCATCAAAATCTTCATAAACCGGGTTTTTTGCGGTTTTTGCGGGCTGTAACGTGTCTTCTGAGCAAAAACCCGGTTTCAGGCTACCCCTTCACAAGTCCTAAGTAGTTAAATCAACAAAAGTTAAATCAATGCCTAATCCATTTCCGGGGATGAATCCTTATTTAGAAAGTCCTGATTTTTGGCCAGAAGTACATAATAGGTTGATAGTGGCGATCGCAGATGCTATGGTTCCGCAAGTGGTGCCAAAATATCGAGTGGCGATTGAAAAGCGCATTTATGAACTCAAGGGAGAACAATCTCTGTTAGTCGGGATGCCTGCTGATATGTCTATCCTGTGCAATCCCGTTTCCCAAAATCCAAGTACATCGAATGTGGCTGTCGCTACACGAACTACTGAACCTTTGAAAATCAGATTGGCGATGTCTGAGGAGGTGAGAGAAGGGTATTTGGAGGTGATAGATATGGCAACTAAGGAAGTTGTGACGGTGATTGAAGTTCTTTCACCTGCTAATAAACGTCCGGGAAAAGGGCGCGAAATGTATGAGGAAAAGCGGGATAAGATATTCGGAAGTCGCACTAATTTTGTGGAGATTGATTTGTTGCGGGGTTGGGAACCTCTCCCGGTTTTGGACAATGATATTGCAGCTCATTATCGGATTTTGGTGAGTCGGAGCAATCAAAGACCTAGGGCGGATTTATACGTTTTTAATCTACAGGATGCGATTCCTTGTTTTCCTTTGCCTTTGCGCGGCGGCGATGTGGAACCAATTGTAGATTTGCAGGCGTTGTTGAATACAGTGTACGATCGCGCCGCCTATGACATTACTCTCGATTATACGGCCCAGTTAATGCCTGCGCTGTCGGAAGCCGATGCTGTTTGGGCTGATTCTGGCGTTGCGGGAAACCAGCCTCCTGCCGTCTGAGACCTAAAAAATCCTACACAAAACGTTACATTTTTGTTACCATCGTGGCGAGTCTGTCTTCAGCAGCCCCTCTGTTAACCTTCTAAACTAACCGCTATGAGTCAACCTCCCTCCACAACTCCCGCCTCCGAAGAGCTCGCCGCTGAAACTCCGACAGCGCCGACAAACAATGCACCTCCACCGAGTTATGTCAAGCTGGCGATGCGGAATATGGTTCGCAAGCGGGCGACTTCTTTGTTTCATTTTGCTTTGACGGCGGCCGGACTTTTGGGCGTACTCGTCGGTTTGGCTTTTCTCGATCGCTATTTCAACTCTTAGAACACCGGGCGCTGGAAACCTAGTCGATACACACACTCACGCGCCTGTACGGGTTCCATAGCGGGCCCTTTTGTCCGATCGCGCGATCGACCCGTTGCAATCTTCTACAGATTCCTGTAATCTGCCAGCTAAAAGCAAAAAGTCGATTAGCCTGCCCAATGTGAAATTGCCCAAAAATTGAATAAATTGCTTGACAAAAAATGCTGAAAATGCTAATTGAGGTGAACGTCGAAGACTGTTATGGGCTAGCCCGATCGTCCGCCGACGGTTCCAACCTCCCTGAAAGTGCAGCCAGCGGGGAAATTTCAACGGAAACTTGGGAAAATTGGTTTAGCGTTTGGCTGGAAAACCAAGAGGCGGATGTGCCAGCAGCCCCAGGCTACGAAGTCAGCCTGCGTTTAACTGCCGATGCCGATATCCAAGCCCTCAACGCCCAGTACCGCCAGCTCGATCGACCGACGGATGTACTAGCTTTTGCAGCTTTAGAGGTAGACTGTCCTCAATTAGAGGAAATGCAGTCATCTGAACCCTTATACTTGGGTGATATCGTAATCTCGATCGATACGGCTCAGCGACAAGCCCAGCAGCAAGGACATCCGCTGAAAACCGAATTAGCTTGGCTCGCAGCCCACGGTTTTCTACACCTTTTGGGCTGGGATCACCCGGATGAGGAGAGTCTGACTCAAATGCTAGACAGACAAGAAACACTGCTACGGGCGATCGATATTGAGATCCAAACAGCATAGCTGAAGTTGATGGTTACTTAACCAATCACATCAAGCCCAACATAACTTTCTGAAATTACACCAAAACTTTAGTAAAAACTTAGGAAAGTTAACTAGACTTGATTAAGTAAATTTGAAAAGTCTAGCTTTCATTCATCTCTGTAACTTAAAGTTGGTTATTTATGACACTAGAGCGACCCTCTATTTCATCAAACATTGCACACATTGCGATCGTGCCTCAAGACTCTTCGAGTGCGACAGTCCACGAACCTAAAGAAGCCTTGAAATACAAGCGAGAACTGTCCTGGAAAATTGCATCAAACTTAGCTACGAGTTTTAGATACGCTTGGGGTGGGTTGAGTTATGCTTTTGAAACTCAGCGAAATTTTCGGATTCACACTTTTATAGGCACTTTGGCGATCGGACTAGGGCTATATTTGCAACTGAAACCTGTAGAAATATCTGTGATCGGCGTCACCATTGGCATAGTTTTAGCAATGGAACTTTTGAATACGGCGATCGAATCGGTGGTAGACTTAACGGTCGGGCAATCTTACCACGAACTAGCCAAAATTGCCAAAGACTGCGCTGCCGGAGCAGTTCTGGTATCGGCAATGGCTGCGGCAATTGTTGCTGCTGCACTCCTGCTTCCTCCCTTGTGGCAAGTGGTTCAAATTGCGATCGTCCGTCAGTAACGCCATTTTCGATTTTCGCATTGAAGATTTTCAATGGGAAATGACTTATGACTATCATGTTTTGAAATTTGTCCGCAGTTGCATTCTTTTTTGAAACTGGTATAACTTATTGAGCGAGAAAAATTTGAGGTTTGGGATGACCAAATTGAAATTTTTAGTTTGATTCGTACATATTGCAGCTATTTAAATCTTTGCCGTATCTCTAAAATTTTCATTCCTATTGCATTCAAACAGCCAGTCATATCAAATCCGGTTGTATCAGTACGATCGCTAATAGGTGGTAAGATCGAATGAACCGCGAGGCACGCGAACGCGAAGTCAGAGAAATCAGAAGATGTACGTCCTTTCTAACGCACTACAAGCGTCTTCGCGATTCGATTCTTCCTAGACTACCGAACAGGATTTGATATCAATCTCCAACCAAAAATCTCTAACCAAAAATCCCAATTAACCAGTGATTATAGTCATCGATAACTACGACAGTTTTACCTACAATTTGGTACAGTATCTAGGAGAACTAGGTGCCGAGTTGCCCGTAGCCAGCGAAGTTCAAGTCTATCGCAACGACCAAATCTCCTTAGCAGAAATTCGACAATTGCAGCCAGCAGCCGTAGTGATTTCTCCAGGCCCGGGGCGGCCGGAAGATGCGGGAATTTCTCTAGAATTAATCAAAGAATTGGGGCCGACTATGCCAATTTTGGGCGTGTGTCTCGGACATCAAAGTATCGGTCAAGTATTCGGCGGCAAAATTGTTTCTGCACCAGTGTTGATGCACGGCAAAACTTCTCAGGTAGAACACGCAGGAGTAGGAGTTTTTGTGGGAGTGGAATCGCCGATGGTTGCAACTCGCTATCACAGTTTGGTAATTGAAAAGCAGAGTTGTCCAGAGGTTTTGGAAATTACGGCTTGGGTTGAAGATGGCACGATTATGGGCGTGCGCCATCGGGA
Organism: Microcoleus sp. B4-D4; assembly: GCF_036705185.1. NCBI lineage: Bacteria > Bacillati > Cyanobacteriota > Cyanophyceae > Oscillatoriales > Microcoleaceae > Microcoleus > Microcoleus sp. B4-D4. The sequence goes on from NZ_JAUBTX010000028.1 coordinate 84,646, forward strand.
ATATCCGCACATTGAAGGGGTGCAGTTTCACCCGGAAAGTATTTTGACTGCTTCGGGAAAGCAGTTATTGCGAAATTTCTTAGAAAGACTTTAATAAGCAAGTACGTCCGCTTCTTTTGTAACGGATGTAAGGGATGGGAGGAAGCAGGAAGAAATCGCTGCGGTTCGCGCGTGCGATCCATATTGTAGTGCTGTCAGGCCGATCGCACACAATATAAATCTAAAACCTAAAATCGAAAATCGAAAATCGACTTACTGTGTTTTGTGGTATAACAACAGACGACCAACACCCGACAACCGCAACCACAAGATGAAACGGCGACAATTAATACGTTACGCACAGACGGGTTTGCTAGCCGCTATAGCAACTGGTTTACCATCTGGATGGGAAAGCTATCAAGCTCAAACTGCTGATTCTTTATCGGTTCAGTGGTTGGGCCACACTTGCTTTTTGTTCGCCGGTGGCGGTGCGAGGGTGCTGGTGAATCCTTTTCGCCCCCTGGGCTGTACGGCTGGCTATCGTTCTCCCAAAGTACCCACTGATTTGATTCTGATTAGCAGCAGATTGCTCGATGAAGGGGCGGTGGACGGATTTTCGGGCAATCCCGGCCTTTTGTACGAGCCTGGGGCTTATCGATCGAACGGGCTCAGGATTCAAGGGATTCGCACGGAAAAAGACCGGGAGGGCGGCAGGCGATTTGGGGTGAATGTGGCTTGGCTCTGGCAGCAAGCCGGTATTAAGATTTTACACTTGGGTGGAGTTGCTGGCGCGATCGGCATTGAAGAACAAATCTTGATTGGGCGGCCGGATTTGGTGCTAATTCCCGTGGGTGGAGGGCCGAAATCTTACACTCCGGCGGAAGCGAAGCAAACTTTGCAAATTCTCAAACCAAAGATGGTGATTCCCACGCATTACAAAACCCAAGCCGCCGATGCAGCAGCGTGCGATTTAGTGCCGCTAGATGACTTCTTGGCGCTGATGGATGGTACTGCGGTGCGCCGATTGAATAATGACACGATTTCGATTAAACCCGCTGACTTACCCCAAACCGGTTCGGTGATTGAGGTTTTGAGTTACCGATTTAGCGGTTGACACTTTTTCGCTAAGTTTACGTTATATTAAGGAAGTTTTGGTGCGATCGGGGATGCAAGAGAATTTTCTTGCTATCTTAGTCTCTGGCAACCTTGCCTTTTGTCGAGATTTGGCTAACATAACAATTCATGTTCACGGTTTTATCTCATAAGGAAATGCAAGCGCAATGAAAAATCAAAATTTACCTAGCTGGATGAAACAACTCACAGGTTTCGCAGGAATAATCGGCGCTAGCGCGTTGATTGGTTTCCCCGCTGCAGCTCGCATCAACTCCCAAACAACTGTTGCTAATACAACTCAAACTCAACAAGTTGCGGGAAACGTGAAAACCGCCGCTTCACCGGCACCGATGGCTGCTACTAAGGATATTGTTGCTATTGCATCTGGCGACGCTCAATTCAAGACATTGACCAAGGCTTTGGGAGCAGCCGGTTTAGTTACAACTTTACAAGGAAAAGGCCCTTTCACTGTTTTTGCACCGACAGACGCGGCATTTGCTGCTTTGCCAAAAGGAACTTTGGATGATTTGCTGAAACCAGCTAACAAAGCCAAACTTACTAAGATTTTAACTTACCACGTTGTTCCTGGTGCGGTTTTATCTACTAGCCTGAAGTCCGATGAGGTTAAAACTGTTGAAGGTATGCCTGTGAAAGTGGTAGTTGCTCCCGGCAAAGTTACTGTCGGCGGCGCTAATGTTGTGAAAGCTGATATCAAAGCTAGCAACGGCGTTATTCACGTTATTGACAAGGTTTTGATGCCGCCCGATGGGATGTAGGATTAGCATTTTTTGTATCTACAGCAATTAACTCATATCGGGTAAAATACAGGTATTTTGTAGGGACACAACATTGTTGTGTCCTTATTTTTATGGCACGCAATGAACGCATTACCCCGGAAACATCACTGCCGTTTCCCTACAGCAATTAACTGATATCGGGTGAAATACAGGTATTTTGTAGGGACACAACATTGTTGTGTCCTTATTTTTATGGCAGGCAATTCTGAATTGGTATAGATAAAGTTTTAGCTAGCTGCCGGCACTGGAAAAAATGGCTGCCAACCATTACCCCGATAGCCAAAATCGAAGATTTCGGGATGGATAATTTCTGCTAAAATTTCTAAAGAATCCACTAATCTCGGCCCTGGCCGGTTAAAGTAAGCATTGCCGTCAGTTATGTAAACTTTCCCGGTTTTGACTGCTTGCAAATCTTGCCATTCTGTGTATTGAGCGATCGGCATTGCTTCGGTGCGAGTGCGATTTAAATCAAAGCCGCAAGGCATAAAAATAATCAAATCGGGATTAGCTTCAACCAGGGATTCCCATTGTAACCAGGGGGAATGTTCCCCGACAATGCCAAACAGCGAATCGCCTCCAGCCATTGCTACTAATTCGGGAATCCAATTTCCTGCAGCCATCAAAGGTTCAATCCATTCGATGCAGGCTACTGTGGGTTTAACGGTTAATGTTTCGGTTTTTAAGATAATAGCATCGATGCGGGATTGCAAAAGTGCGATCGTACTTTGAGCATCGACACCCAAAGCAGCAGCAACTCGCCCAATATCCGTCCAGATTTCTGCTAGCAAATTCGGCTGCAAAGAAATAATTTCCGGCTGGCTATTTACCAGCGTGCTCACTGCTTGTTCAACCTCTGTCAGAGAACAAGCACAGACTTCACATTGAGCTTGAGTGATGATGTGAGTTGGCTGCAATTTTTCTAAAGTATCTATTTCTACTTTATAGACGCTGAGCGCATTTTGCAACAATTCTGTGACGCGGTTGTGAATTTCGCTGCTAGTTCCTTCGGGATTGAATTTAGGCTGAGTGCAAACAGGTAAATTCTGGATTTCTGCGGGATAGTCGCATTCGTGAGAACGGCCGACAATGGCATCGGTTAATCCTAAAGCTGCTACAATTTCGGTGGCACTGGGAATTAGAGAGACTATTCTTAGTTGATTCATGAGGAAGTTATTGGTTATTGGTTATTGGTTATTGGTTATTGGTTATTGGTTATTGGTTATTGGTTATTGGTTATTGGTTAT
>NZ_JAUBTX010000096.1:0-5234 GCF_036705185.1 Microcoleus sp. B4-D4
CTCTCGCGCTTGACCTCGATGGGGTTCATACTGATTAATGAATTGACGACCACATTGGACACAAATGTGATTCTGTTTTCCTTTCTTCTTGCCGTTTTTACGGATATGGGTTGATTTACATTCGCTTGCCTTGCATAAATTATTCCTCCTATTCATACTCTAACTCAGCAAAGCCGAAGAGGTTATTATTAAGGGCTTTTATTATCCATCGAAGACGCGAAAGGATGGACGATACTAGACTCAAGCGATATCGAGAAAATTTACAGGAAAGATTAACCACTGTAGTTTAGACTAAAAAATGAGCGCAGCTAAAAGTAGCCACCTTTGAATGTCAGGCAAGCTGTTGCTCAACAACTCAAAAAGTAGAAGATTAAATAGCTAATCTTGAAGACTTTTTGCGTCGAGAAACCCGTTTTTTGACAGTGGGATAGCATGGTGCCTTGGTACGTACCTTTCCTTTTTCCCAACCGGGAGATTTTCCCCTATGTTTAGGGATTTTTGTTGGAGTACCAATGTCAACTAAAAGCGAAAACATTGATTGGGCAACACGTCCAGGAGTTAAATTGATAGTAGCAGATTGCCAAGGAAGTCTATTCTCAATTACTAAATCTTGTGCCAGCCAGAGTTGCCAACTCATCAACGGCATTAAATCACTCCAACGTTCAGATTGTTCAGGAGTTCTCAAGTTAGGCAATGTCCAATGCAATCGTTGCTTCGCTCTCCCGATACCAATGATCCACTCCAAAGCGTCGCAAATATTTAAACCAAACAGTTTCTAACGGTAGAGTTCGTTCTCCAACCCAAGCCAACCATAAGGGTGGAAACGGCTGACCGTTTGACATGGGCTTCATTCTTTCCACCAGGATTAAGTTGACTTTTTGTCCAGGGGCGCGATAAAAATGCAAGTCAATCCATTGTCTGACTCGGACTTTTCCCAAATCTGGATGTTCGTCAATTTCAATCGCAGTATCAGCTTCGAGCCATGTGGTTGGGTCATTGAGTCTCATTTTTTGCCCATGTTTCCGTGGTCTACCGCGACCACTATAGGCCGGTGGTGCTGACCATAAGCAGGCATTCTTTCGGACTCTCATTAAGCAATCAGCTTGAATATCTGCTTGTGCTAATACCCAGGTTGCATTCCCATATTCTCGATCCAAAACTGCTAAAACTGGGTTGACACTCTGTTCACAGACAAGTTTGAGTTGGGAAGCTGCTTGAAGTATGGGTGAAGACCCACTACTAATTCTTTCATGAAGTAGGGGTAATGCCCAACTTCCTTGTACTTCAGGTATCCACGCAATTGTACTGTATCCCTGTCCAACAATGGAGCCCCTTTGATATTCATGGGTTCTATCTTTTAATGTTTTGGCATCTCGTCTCCCCCATGCAGTATGGTCGATTGCCACTAATATGTGTTCCGTTGGGGGTGCTTCTGCCTGTAATTGCTCCAGATACAGCAGCATCAGTTTTTTTCGGTCTGGTCTACAGTCTTGTAACGCTTCATAGATGCTTGGCCATTGACGCTTGAATAATGGATTGAGTGAAAATTCCGCTAAACATGACGCATTTCTGGTGGTCATCACTGCATCCATGAGCTCGAATGTGGCATCTTTCGCTTGTACTAATAACTCGTATGCTGCTTGACGAAAGTCCTTTAATCGTTCACTGTTCATTTAAGGAGTGGATAGGTTTTATTTTTCACCCTCATTCTCTCCTGGCGCGGTGGCTCTAGTTCTTCTTTTGCCACCGTTCTCATCTTTGGTTAGTCTAAACTACAGTAACCAGGATTTTGAGTTTAGCGCCACACCATCGGGATGGTATCCGGTTACGAAAACGTTACAGTGGGCTGATTGACAATTTATTTCTATTTCTGGAAGATGCGACAATTCCACCTACAAATAATTCTAGTGAACAGGCGATTCGGATGAGTGTAATATTTCGCCGTGTGACTAATGGCTTCCGTTCGGAATGGGGGCGAGATTTGTTTGCTGCTGTTCGTTCAGTTGTTAATACTGGCAAGCGTCAGGGCTTGACGGCTTATCAATCTATTCAACAAGCTCTCTCTACTGATCCCTCCCTTTTTTGCCCGAGTTGAGCAATTACGTTTCAGGTATACGAGGTTATCTTGTTTAGATAGTTCTCCAACGCTTTGGGCATCGGAATTTGTGTAGTAGGAAGCCCATCCCCTTATTACAGGGTTGAGGTGTTTAATTAACGCCGCTTGGGGCGCACACCTGTGTTTTCTAATGAGTCTTCCGATTTCCTCTTGATGTGCCTTACTCGCCTTCAGAGATGGAGTGATGAGGGTATCAAAACCTAATATCCTACCTTGTGAATTTCTGTCACTTTGATATTTACCAGCAGGGTATTGCCGTATGTGGTGACCGAGAAAGTCAAATCCGGCTTTACCATCCTCACTCAACTCTGGATGAAGTGTGTGAGTTAGCCTCGTCTTTTCAGGTTTTAACTCCAAACCAATGCCAGCTAACCAATCCGAGATTATCTCCCGGCATCTTTGGACAACGACTTTATCTTAATGTAACAGTCGGGTAAAGGGATTACATCGCTGTAACCCCCTCCCCTCAAAACCGGACTTGTACCTTTCAGCACATCCGGCTTAAGCAAATTACTAGCTTCCACATGCTTCAGTCATTTTGCAGCATGAATCTGTTGATGACAGTAGAAGTGTAAGAATCGGAGATTTTTGTAGCTATTGCTCCCACCCTGTTGTTTTGGTTCAATGTGATGAACATGCAGTTCTTCCCCGTTGAATAGAGATTCTCCGCATTTAGGACAAATGCATCCTTGGTTCTGAGCAATCTTTTGTTTACTGGGAGTAAGAGATTTAGATTTAGCCTTCTCCCTGTCTTGCCAGTAGATTTTAAGATTTGGATCGTCAGGAGATGATCTGCCCTTCACCAGAATATGTCTTTCTATCCTGAACCAGCTAAATTTGAGCAAATGCATTCCTGTGGTTTTGTCACCAAATAAGTAGGTCGGCGCAAAAAAACCGAACTATGTTAAGATAAGTAAACAAAGAGAATACATCTACTGAGGTAACTCAATATATGGGCGCTAGATTAAGGGTATTCCTGACTCAACAACAAGACAAAACTCTATTAAAACTGAGAACTGCGGATGTTCCACAAAAAGTCAAAGATAGAGCAGAAGTAATTAGATTAAATGCACATGGCTGGTACGTTGAAAAAATAGCTGCTCATTTTCACTGGACTCCACAAACAGTGAGAGAGGTTTTACATAAATGGTCGCATAAGGGCATGGAAGGGCTTTGGGAATCGCCTGGTCGAGGGGCAAAACCCAAGTGGAAAGAGTCAGATATAGAGTTTGTAAAAGAATGCCTCAAAAACGAACCACGTACATATAACAGTCTTCAATTAGTCCAGAAATTAGAAAAAGAACGTTCTGTTAAACGTAAGGATTCAGGTCTATGATAGGGGAATAAGAGAAGGCATCAAAAAGTCACAAGAATGGGCAGATATAGCATCACGGAAAAAAGCCATTGCGCTTTTACCCTGAAACCGACAAGTCTGAATCACAGATAACAAATCAGCGGTTTGTTCAAACCGAGACATTGACCGGGAACCCCCAGATACCTTACGTTTAGTCACAGCTAATCTCAGAGAACGTTCTGCTAAATTATTATCAGGAGGAATGTCCGGATGGTCTAAAAAGTACCACCATTGATCTGCTTTCTCACGTAACGAGCGCAGTAACAGTCCAGCAGCATGACCAACATGACCTTGCCAAGTATTTAACAATTCTGCCAATCTCGTCTTAAAGTCCCTCGCCCAAGTCTGATAATCAATCTCTTGGGGGTGTTCCCGCCCTAGGCGATGTTGTCGAAATGCCTCATCAATTAATTCTAAAAATGCAGAAGCGACGACACTGTTATTACCGTGGCGTATAAGCAGAACTTTCTTAAAATGTCGCCGTAGATGGGCTAGACATTTTTGTTGCGCTCCCACAATCACACCGTTATAGACGCTAAAATCATCAGAACTCAACACTCCAGCAAACTCTTTCCCCAGCATCGTCTCTAATTCAGCTCTACTCCGAGTATCCGCAGCATGAAACAGGCAAAAATCTTGACCTGTGGCTGTCCACAACCATTCTTTAACTCCCTTGACACACTCCCGGGGTTTCATCCACATGGACGTTTGCTTGTAATGGTGCCAATTTCCATAAGGCTTCAACGGCGGGCTTTACAGCATCAGCTACCCGCGCATTTGTCGCTTGTAAAGTACCTATCCCTAGGTCGATTCCACCTAGTTCGCGCAGGAACTCTTGTTGTTTTTCATAGGATAGGTGTCCATAATTACCCAACCAGCTCAATAATGCTTGTAGGTCGATACTTAAGTCTTGTCCTGGAACTATTCCGGGTGCTGGTACACCGATTACCATTGCTCCACATTCATGACATTGACATTTGACTCGTTGATATTCCACCACTTCAATTGGTAAGGCTGCTAAACAGGCTACTTGCTGCTTGCTATAACCAATTGGATCACTTAATTCTCTACTACCACAATGCTCACAAGATTCAGGAGTGCTGATTTGATATCTATCTACTCGCCCAAACCCTTTTCGGGTTTTGCCGATATGTCCCGGCTGTCCTCCTGCTTTGCGTTTTGGTTGGGACTCTGACTCTTTTGAGTTGTCAACTTTGGCTGTCTCTGATTTCTGTATCAGATCGCTTGATGGGGGTTTCGATGATATTTTGCTATTGCTGGGCTGTCTCTCTTGGAGCTTTTCGAGCTGGAGTTGTAATTTTTCAATCAGCTTCTGTTGGGTGAGCACAATTTTGACCAGCTCCTCACGACTCAACTGGTCAACCATTTCTAATTTTAGTGCTGCTGATAACTCTGACTTTTCGCTCATCTGACTACATTACCATATTGTTCGGCTCTCTGCGGAACTATTTTTACCTGAATCCTTACAAGTAAACAATGATGCAACTCTTGAAGAACTGCGTTATTTACTTTATGGGAAAATTGGATTTGACCTTAGTATATCGACAATAGCAAGAATGATAAAACTCTGGCGTTGCTGAGTTAGAGTATGAATAAAAGGAATAATTTATGCAATGCCCCGAATGTAAATCAACCCATATCCGTAAAAACGGCAAGAAAAAAGGAAAACAAAACCACATTTGTGTACAATGTGGTCGTCAATTCATCAATGAGTATGAGCCCCAGCGAGGTCAAGCGCGAGAC
>NZ_JAUBTX010000097.1:0-5228 GCF_036705185.1 Microcoleus sp. B4-D4
CTTGCGTCCCAGACGCGAGCTTTGAGCGGTGCTTTCTGTCGTTTCAGATTTCTTCTCCCCACAATAAAACCACCCTGGGTGATGCCGGGAGAAACCCGGTTTCTTGGAGTTTTTGATTGGGTGACGAAAAATATAAAGAGAAACCCGGTTCCTGAGATTTACGCAAGGGGAGAGAAACCGGGTTTCTACGACTTTTTGATTGAGTGACGAAAAATATAAAGAGAAACCCGGTTTCTGAGATTTACGCGGGGGAGAGAAACCGGGTTTCTAGGACTTTTTTGTTGGGTGAAAAGAAATATAGATAGAAACCCGATTTCTGAGATTTACGCAGAATAGAGCTCTCGCTCTCGATCGCACAATTAATTCCCACGATTTACCGCAACCGACGACAATTTATGTCATAGTTGTAAGGAAAAAGTTATTAAATTAAAATATCCCTACCTTCCCAAGTAAGCGATAAAAGCTTAAAATAGGGTGTTCTGAACAGAAAGTAGGGGGTATGCGAGCCGGTTCTCAGCCCGAACGATGGGACAACCAAATAGGCCCTCGGGGGGATAGTATTTAAGCGATTTCGTGCTTAATTTATGAATATGGCAGCCGCCGACGAGAGTAGAAAAAAAACACGATTTTTCAAGTATTTGACCCCAATTCCTACCATCGCTCTAACAGGGTACCTAATCCCTAATAGCTGGTAAAACTATAGTCATTTATTGCAATGACATGGGAGGCGTCAGCCCTCCCCTTTGTGTTTTACCAGCTATAAGACGGTTTCACAATTTTAGCAGCTCAAACTGCTATAAATTAACCTCTATTATATTTTTTCAAGCTGACCAGATTTATTAGCTGCTAATCGGCGGTACTTAAATGAACTTAATTAACGAAAATACATGGGGATCGATCGCCCCCGGTGCGATCGACTTAGAACTCGAAGCTAAAACCGATGCCCCTTTTCCGATCGTCGGGATTGTGGCCTCTGCCGGAGGGTTGGAAGCATTCATCCAGTTGCTGACCCACTTACCTGCAGACACCGGCATGGCATTTGTGCTGATCCAGCACCTAGCGCCCGATCGCCAAAGTTTGCTGGGCGAAATTCTTGCCAGAACCACGCAAATGCCCGTGCGCGAGGTGGAAGAGGGGAACGCCCCACAACCGAACCATATCTACATCATTCCGCCGAATACCAAGCTGCTGCTGCTGGAAGGAAAGCTGAGACTGATGCCGAGGGAAAAGGTTTTTGGCAAATATATGCCGGGAGATGCGTTTTTCGAGTCCTTAGCACTCGATTGGGGACAAAAAGCCATCGCCGTAGTTTTATCGGGAGCAGATGGAGACGGCGCTCTGGGGCTGATCGCCATCAAAGCAGCCGGAGGCGTGACTTTTGCTCAATGCGAAGCAACCGCAAAATTTGACAGTATGCCCAATACCGCCGTCGCTACAGGCAGTGTAGACTTCATTCTGCCGCCTGAAGCAATTGCGCGGGAACTGGCAAATCTCAGCCACCACGCCTTTCTCGCCCTGCCGCTTCCCGTGGTTAACACTGAGGAATTTCCCGAACCTGGATCGGCCCTGGCGACGATTTTTGCGCTGCTCAAATCGATTACAGGCGTTGACTTCAGCCACTACAAACCGGCCACCCTGAACCGGCGAATGCAGCGGCGGATGCTGCTGTACAAGCTGGAACGAGTGGAAGATTACGCTCAATATTTGCTGGATCATCCGGCGGAAGTCAGAGCTTTGTATGAAGAAATCCTGATCCACGTCACGAGTTTTTTCCGCGACTTAGAGGTTTTTCAACGCTTAAAAGAACAAGTTTTCCCCACTATTACTCACAATAAATCAACAGAAGCTCCGGTGCGGATTTGGGTGGCTGGATGTTCGACTGGTGAAGAAGTTTATTCGATCGCCATTTGCTTGTTAGAGTTTTTGGGCGATCGGGATCTTTCGCTGCCGATCCAGATTTTTGCCACAGACATCAGCGAGGCGGCGATCGGCAAAGCTCGGTCTGGTTTATACACAGAAAACCAGATGTTAGGCGTTTCACCAGAGAGACGCACTCGCTTCTTTGTCTCCGTAGAAGGAGGCCGATATCGCATCAGCAAAGCAGTCCGCGAACTGTGCGTATTCGCCCGACAAAACTTAGGCATCGACCCCCCTTTTTCTAATCTCGATTTGATTAGCTGTCGCAATGTACTAATTTATTTAGCAGAACCTTTACAAAAACGAGTTTTAGCGATTTTTCATTACAGTCTCAACCCAACAGGCTTCTTGATACTCGGTACTTCCGAAAGTACGGGGAAATCTTCGGACTTATTTAATTTAGCCGACGGCCAGTCGAAAATTTATGCCAAAAAGTTAACGGCGACTCGTCCCCGACTGTCCTTTGCGACAAGTTTTTCTCCCCTCAACCAAATAGAAAACCCCCAGCCCATGAATCCAAATTTTGCCAACAGCTTTGACTTGGGACGCGAAACAGACCAATTGATTTTAAATCGCTGTGCTTTTGTGGGGGCGGTGGTCAACGACCAGATGGAAATTGTCCAACTGCGGGGAGATACGAATCGCTATTTGAAATTAACACCCGGAACGCCGAGTTTAAATTTGTTTGCAATGGCGGTTTCAGGATTGTCTCTGGAACTTCGCACGGCTATTTATCAAGCGCAAACTCAAAACGTGACGGTGAGAAAAGAACGGGTGAGGCTGGAAGAGGGCGAATTCACAAATTTTGTTAATTTTGAGGTGATTCCGTTCCAACCTGCGATCGCGGAAATGCGCTATTTTTTGTTAGTGTTTGAAGAAGCTTTACCCCCAGCGCTCGACCTAGCTGACGTAAATTTTGACAGCCTAGAACCAAACGATTTGGAGCGGGAAATAGTGCGGCTCAGACAGGAACTGGGCACCGCCAACCAAGACAAAACTGTGGCTCAATTGCACCTGCAAGCGGTGATAGAGGAGCAAGAAAATCTCAATCAAGACTTGAGAGTTGCTAACGAAGAAATTATTTCGAGCAATGAAGAACTGCAAAGCATTAACGAAGAACTAGAAACTGCCAAGGAAGAAATTCAGGCGACTAATGAAGAACTGATTACCACTGTTGAGGAACTTCGCACTCGAAATCTAGATTTGCAGCAGGTTAATAACGATGTAACTAATTTGCTGGCAAGTATCAGTATTCCTATTTTAATGCTGGCAAATGATTTGCGGATTCGCAGCTTTACGCCGATGGCGCAGCGGCTGTTCAATCTGATTTCTACGGATGTCGGGCGCCCGTTTAGCGACATCCGAGCCAATCTGGAAATTCCCAATTTAGAAGCCATGATTTGGGAAGTGCTCGATACTCTCAATACCAAAGAACAAGAAGTGCAAACTGCATTGGGACATTGGTACGCCCTCCGCATTCGTCCTTACCGTACAGCGGAAAACCAGATTGAGGGTGTGGTGATGGTTTTGATTGATATTGACGATCTCAAACGCAGTGCTGCAACCCTAGAAACAGCCCGCAACTATGCAGAAACAATTGTGGAAAGTGTGCCAACTCCTTTAATCGTGCTGGATGCTAGTTTCCGAGTGAATACCGCTAATCGATCGTTCTACGAAACGTTTAAAGTTTCATCTTCAGAAACCGCCCAAACTTGTTTGTTTGAAATTGCTGACGGGCAGTGGAATATCTCGCAACTGCGAGGTATGTTGCAAGATATTCTGCTTAATAATGTGGAAGTTGAAAATTTTGAGGTGGAGCAGGTTTTTGAGCGACTAGGGCCGAAAACTGTGCTGCTAAATGCTTGTAAAGTTGAGCCAGAAGAGAGGGTTTCGATGATTCTGCTGTCGGTGGAGGATATCACCGATCGCAAGCAGTTTGAGACAGAGCGATCGCAGTTATTGGATCAGGAAAAATGGGCTCGCCAACAAGCAGAAATTGCTAACAGAGCTAAGGATGAATTTCTGGCGAATCTCTCCCACGAGCTCCGCAATCCCCTGACTCCGATTCTAGCGTGGGCGCAAATACTCCGCACCGGAAACTTGAAAGAAGCAGCCACCGATCGCGCCCTAGATGTGATCGAGCGCAGCGCTATGACGCAAGCTCAGTTAATCGAAGATATTATCGATATTTCGCGGATTACCAACGGTAAGCTTCAACTCAATATTAGTTCGATCGATCTGGCTTCTGTGGTGCAAGCTGCGATCGATGGGCTGCAATTATCAGCGGAGGCCAAAAACCTTGAAATTGTTTCGCAGTTGACTTCTGTAACTGTCTTGGGCGATGCCGATCGCTTGCAACAAGTTGTGTGGAATATCTTGTCTAATGCGATTAAGTTTACTCCACCGGGGGGACGAGTGGAAGTTGCTTTACAGGCGATCGACGATCGCGCTCAAATTCAAGTCACGGACACCGGAAAAGGGATTGCGCCGGAGTTGTTGCCGCATATTTTCGATCGCTTCCGCCAAGGAGATTCTAGCACGACTAAGAAAAATCAAGGTCTGGGATTGGGTTTGTCGATCGTCTACCATCTCGTGGAATTGCACGGGGGAAGGGTGCAAGCCGATAGTCCGGGGCAGGGAAAAGGAACTACAATAACTGTGAGATTGCCTTTGCGAGGCTCGGCTGAAGATATTGCACAGCTAAACGCTTTAGAGTCGGCTGCACTGTCAGAGCCTTTGAACACTTTAGGCGATCGTGTCCCTTCTTTAGAAAATTTGCAGGTTTTAGTTGTCGATGATGAAGCTGATACCCGCGAGCTCTTAAAATTTGTGCTCGAAAGCTACGGCGCGGAGGTATTGACGACGGAATCTGTCACAGCGGCGATGGCTGCTTTGACGGAAAATCCCGGCAGATATGACGTGCTGATTTCGGATTTGGGAATGCCCGAAGAAAACGGATATTCTTTAATTCGGCAAGTGCGAGCTCTGGCTGCAGCAGCCGGAGGACAAATCCCCGCCGCGGCGCTGACTGCGTATGCGAGCGAGCAAGAGCGCGAAAGGGCGATCGCAGCGGGTTTTCAAACACATATTGCTAAGCCGGTGAAGCCTGTTCAAATAGTATTAATAGTGGCTAATTTAGCAGGAAGATTTTAAACAATGTGGAATTTTTACTGATGATATTTGAGATAAAAATTAGCGGCTTCAACTCTTGTCCCCCCCTTCTTAAGGGGGGTTAGGCAGGGTGGTTTTATTGTGGGGAGAAGAAATCTGAAACGACAGAAAGCACCGCTCAAAGCTCGCGTCTGGGACGC
>NZ_JAUBTX010000029.1:0-82855 GCF_036705185.1 Microcoleus sp. B4-D4
GTTTTTAAGCAACAGCTTGCCTGAGATTCAAAGGTGGCTACTTTTAGCTACGCTCATTTTTTAGTCTAAACTACAGTGCTTAAGGACAACAGGTATTGGTTGCTAGTGATTGCAGCCCACATGAGTATCTAACGCGCATCTAACGCAAGAGACATAAAACTAGGGGCCCGCGAAAAATCTGCCTAATTATTAGGCCTGGAGAATAGTATTTTCCGAACTATTCAACGGGAAATAGTTCGCTAGAACCGGGAATTTAGCCCTGTCTGCGATCGCGAGCCGAGCGTATTGAGAATATATCTCAAGTTGCTGGACAAGCCAGTCCAAGCAAGAAGTTACTAAAGTCGATCGACTTCCAAAACAGATGAAACAACAATACAGCCAACAAAACCAAGAGTCAAACCCCGGACATTTCAAGGGTTTTACCTTTTATGGAGAAACAGCAGAAGCCTCAGAAACCGAAAACAGCACAGAAGCTCAGATAGAAGTTCAACCAGACTCAGCCAAGAGTAAATCATTCCCCCTAGCAATGGCAAGCGTCGGCGAAAAGCTGCGAATAGTCACACTCAGGGGTTCAGAAGGCTATGTGCGTCGCCTCATCGGCATGGGATTTGTCTCCGGTACCGAACTTCAAATTATCAGCCACTCCGGCGGTTCGGTGATTGTGGCAATTGGCGAAAACCGCATCGGTTTGGGCGCAGGTATGGCACAAAAAATTATGTGTACGAATTAGGAAAAGTGCCATAAATCTACAGCAATCCTATTTGATTTGCGAACATTTTTTTAACTGCCGGGGGCATCAGAAAAAATCTAGATATTCACAAATGCTGAGAGGGTTGCTGCCTTCAACAAGTTGATTGAATTTGTACAAATTTAGGCTAAATCAAAACAACAAATGAACGACAAAATACAATTGGGAGATTTAGCTGTTGGTAGCACAGGCAAAGTGGTTGGCTATGAAAAAACAGCCCGCGGCTACAAAGGCAAATTGTTAGCAATGGGATTGACACCGGGAACCGAATTTACTGTCACTCGCCACGCACCTCTAGGAGATCCCGTAGAAATCCTAGTGCGGGGTTTCAAGCTCAGTTTGCGGAAAGATGAAGCCAAAACCCTATTTGTAGAGGAGATGAAATAATGGCCAAGCAAATTATTGGATTGGTGGGCAATCCCAACTGTGGAAAAACTACCTTATTTAACGCTTTGACAGGTGCTAACCAGCGAGTGGGAAACTGGCCGGGAGTAACCGTCGAACGCAAAGAGGGAAAATATACTCATGATGGTTTACCAATTACGATTGTTGACTTGCCGGGAGTTTATTCTATAGATGCCGAAGATGGAGATACGGGCCTTGATGAATTGGTAGCGCGAGATTATTTGCTATCTGGCGAAGCAGATGTGATTGTTAATATTATTGACGCTTCCAACTTAGAGCGCAATTTGTATCTCACCACCCAAGTCTTAGAGATGCGCGTGCCGATGATTGTAGCGCTAAATATGATGGATGTTGCCAAAGAACGGGACATCCGAATTGATGTTAACAAACTTGCAGAACGATTGGGCTGTATGGTTGTGCCGATGAGTGCTTCGTCAAATGACGGAGTGTCTCTGTTGCGGGATGCTGTGAATAAAGCGCTACAAAAGCCGATCGCACCATCTGCCTATGTCGCTTATCCGGCTGTGATCGAAGATGCGATCGCCCAACTCATCCCGCATATTGAACAACACAGCCCCAATCGTCAAGTAGATGCCCGCTGGACAGCCCTGAAACTATTAGAATATCAGGATGAAGTCGCCCCAGAACTCGCAAACAAAGACTTAGAACAAATAGTCGTCCCCCACCGCCGCAGAGTCCACGAAACCCTCGATGACGACTTAGATATTATCATCGCCGACAGCCGCTACACCTACATCCGCACCCTCACCCAAGGCATAGTAGAATCTTCCAGAGAAGTCAAAACCAACATTTCCGATAAAATTGACCAAATTGTGCTCAATCGCTGGTTAGGCATCCCCGTATTCTTGATGGTGATGTACTTAATCTTCACCATTTCGATTAACGTTGGTGCAGTGTTTATCGACTTTTTTGACATCTTGTTAGGAACAATCTTTGTAGATGGTTTTGCTCAGGTTTTAGAAAGCCTCAATTCCCCTGGATGGTTAATCGGAGTGCTGGCAAAAGGTGCTGGTGGCGGCATTCAAACTACATCGACTTTTATTCCTCAAATTGGGATGATGTTCCTGTGTTTGTCAGTGTTGGAAGACTCTGGCTACATGGCGCGGGCAGCCTTCGTCATGGACAGATTAATGCGATTTGTCGGACTTCCCGGCAAATCCTTTGTACCGATGATGGTAGGTTTTGGCTGCAATATTCCCGGAATCATGGCGACGCGGACATTGGAAAATAAGCGCGATCGCATGATGACGATTATGATGAATCCATTCATGTCTTGTAGCGCCAGATTAGCAGTTTACGCCTTATTTTGCGGCGCATTCTTCCAAGTCGGCGGGCAGAACATGGTATTAGGGCTTTATTTATTAGGAATTTTAGCAGCAGTCTTCACCGGATTAATCTTAAAAAACACCATCCTGCAAGGAGAAGCTGCACCCTTTGTTATGGAACTGCCACCCTACCACATTCCCAAACTCAAAGGCGTACTGCTGCGGACTTGGGACAGACTGAAGGCTTTTATCAAAAAGGCCGGAATTGCGATCGTCCTCATGGTAATTGTACTCGGATTCATGAGCTCCGTCGGCACAGATGGTTCCTTCGGCAAAGAAGATAGCAAAGATTCAATTTTGAGCGCAGTTGCCCGCTCAGCAACACCAATATTTACTCCGATGGGAATTACCAAAGAAAACTGGCCGGCCACCGTCGGATTACTAACAGGAGTATTTGCCAAAGAAGTAATGGTTGGCACCTTAGACTCTCTATACACCCAACTATCCGACGAAGAAAAAGCAGCAAGTGCAGAACCAGAAAAACCAGAGGAACCCTTCAGTTTTTGGGGTGGCGTTAGCAAAGCATATCTCAGCATTCCAGAGAATATCGCAAAACTTCCCGGTCAACTTTTTGACCCATTGGGCTTAAGTTCCGCCAATATTACAGACCAAAAACAGGCAGAAGAAGATCAAGGTATTTCTAGTAGCACCTACGGACAAATGTCGCAAAGATTTGGTTCCAATCACGCAGCCTTTGCTTACTTATTGTTTGTATTGCTGTACTTTCCTTGTGTTTCGGCAACGGCTGCATTGTACCGCGAAACTAATTTAGGTTGGACAATATTCGCCTGTGCTTGGACTACTGGTTTAGCTTATTGGGCGGCGGTGCTCTATTATCAGGTTGTGACCTACGCAGAGCATCCAGAATCTTCAATTATTTGGTTAGTGACACTAGCAATAGCTATGGCCCTGACACTGGCAGGATTAAAAATGGCTGGTGCAATGCGTCCCAAACGGCGCGAAGCAATAAGTCAGTAGTTAGTATTTATTAATTGTAGGGTGCGGAGCCATCAAAAATCCCTAAATCAAGATCGCAATCTCACATATCCGCACCTTACAAAATAGATTGATTCGGACAAGCAAAATTCTAGCTGAGATTGTCTTTTGGGTGGGGCGGGTTTACAAGATTATTTATTTTTGCTATAAATTGCCTGTGAACCAGCCCCTACAAACCATAAAATTATTAACCAATCAATTCAGAAAAACAACATCCAAAAATTCTGTTGGGTGGGGTTCACCAACTACCTACAAAAAAAGACCAAAAATCTCATAAACCCGCCCCAAACTAATATTCGCATCAACATTTTACGAAAAATAAAGGATAAAGACCATGATTTTAAGCGATATCCAACAGTTTATTGCTGACAACAAAAGAGCTTCTCTTGCCGATTTAAAACTCCATTTCCGCATGGATGGCGATGCTTTGCGTGGAATGCTCAACCGCCTCATCCGTAAAGGCCGCATCAGGAAAATGGCAGAGGCGAAAAAGTGCGGCGGATGTCACAGTTGCAACGAGGATGCTACCGAGATTTATGTGTGGGTAAGTCCCGATCAATCAGCACCTGTAGAGGAACCAGTTTCTGCAAATTGCCATTAATTTAATTAATTAATTAGAGATTTTAGAAAGAACTATGATCATGGGAGCATCTCAGTTTTACAAAAAGCATTTTTTTTTATTATAGTGCGATCGCTTCAAGAACTCGCGTATTGTACAACTCGCGATCGGGGAGGCTCGCACTATATTCGATCGACTTTTGAAGTCTCGCACTGCAAAAGCTGCTTGATTTTCAACTTCCTTACGCACTCCTGTTTCGAGGCTGTTGGCAAATCCGATTTTTACTGTGTGCATCACTAATAGCAATAAGCTGACGGAAAAACCTCAGAACGTTACAATAATTTTCAGGCTCAAAAGTTCTTGGAAGTAGGGTTGCAGCTTTCTTGGGCTTTTTTTGCGTCCGCCCGCAGGTTGGTTTTTATTTATATAGTTATTGCATATAATACTCATTAAGTTGTGATGATACATTCCCCGGTAATTGTCATGCTTGGAAGTGCGATCGCACCTGTAGTGCTTTCAAGCAATCGGTACCTCGTTAAATTGGGGAAATTAGGCAAGTAGATTGCTTTTCAGGCCAAAATCTGTTAATAACTTTGATTGATGGTAGCGATACACCCTTAATATCTAAAATCTAAAACCGGTTGGCGACTGTGTAGAGATAGCCAAAAATTCAATATTTCTTCCCCGACTTGTTCTGGATAGAAGTGATGGAAAAAATGCCGCCCGTCTGGACATTCCCAAAAGCGATCGCCTTTTTTAAGAAATTTTGACCAGCGGCGCATCACAATAGGAGATACCACAAAATCAGTTTGGCTGCTGCATATCAACAAAGGTACTTCTACACCCTCATCGCGGGAATTATTCATCCTAAATAAGGAGTGAGGACAAGGAGAACAGGCTAAGTCATCCTCAAAATATGGTATAAATTTTTGACTGATACTTTGATTTTGACATCCCAGCATATCGTCTACCATTTGAGTCAAAACTTGTTGGCTACTCCACGGAAAAGCTGCAAGATGCGTATAGTAATGTGCTTGCCAATTAACAGAAGATGGCAAACCGACAGCTAAAAGTCCCAAAGAACTAACTTTGTGAGGATAGCGGCGCGCATACATTAAACCGACTAATCCGCTGGTACTGTGGCCGATGAGATGAATTGGGCGATCGCGCATTGTTAAAAAATCGTGCAACAGTTCAACAGCCATATCCAAAGAGCAACCTTCGTCTTCAGTTTGCTGGTATTCCCATACTTGCACAGGTACAGAATCATTTAAATAAGAAAGCAGCGAGCGATCGAAGCATAGCAAACTCGGACTTACACTTAACCAAAGCACATCATCTGAACTAAATTTCATCTATTTTCAGTTGGAGATAGAGTTATTTATTACTTAAGCATAACGTTTAAATGTAGGGTGCGCCCGCGCACCTTACTTCGACTGCTAGGGCGTATTTTATTGCGTCCTTTATCTCCCCGACTCAAAAAAAAAGGGGCGAAAATCCCCTCAAAGTGGTTCTCCTTAAGGGGGATTTAGGGGGATCAGGAGCGAAAGAATTAGTTTAAAAATACACCCTAACAGTCTACAAGCTAAATTCTTTCTTGAGTTGAGATACCCAAGATTTAATTCGCGCTTCCGTCAGATCCGATTGATTATCTTCATCAATAGCAAGACCCAAAAACTTGCCATTGACTACAGCTTTAGATTCATTAAAATCATAACCGTCTGTGGGCCATAGACCGACTGTTTCGCCGCCTTGTTCCGAGATTTTTTCAGCCAAAATCCCCATTGCATCCATAAAATTATCCGGGTAGCCTTCTTGGTCGCCAGTTCCCAAATAAGCTACTTGTTTGCCGCTAAAATCAATATCATCCAGTTCTGGGAAAAAACCTTCCCAGTCGCTTTGCAGTTCGCCGATATTCCAAGTCGGACAAGCGATAATCAGACATTCGTACTCGGCAAAATCATCATTGTCAATGCTACCGATTTCGTGAAGAGTCACGATATCGCCGCCAAATTCATCTCGGATCATTTCAGCGATCGACTCAGTTTTACCAGTAGTAGTTCCGTAGAACAGACCAATTGCTTTTGACATTTTTACTCCGAATGTGAAATTTGATAGTGCTTGATATTTCTGGTTTTCGATTCACAAATTGGCATTTCTTGCCTGCAATTGAGACAAAACCAGTAGGTGCGATTGTGGCGAACCTGAGAAATAAGAGAGTCAAGGCAGCAAGGGCAATGTTTTTTCATTTGGTTAAAGTTGAAAATTCATTAACCAAGCTGATTCGCTCAGATCTGGGTCTGGTTCGCAGTCAATTAGTAACAATTTCAGCATTGTTTGTACTTTGAGAGTGCGCGGGATCTCGGCGGGTACAAACACAAATACTCCGGGCTTTAAAGTGACTGTTCGATCGCCCACCGTGAGAGTTCCCACTCCTTCTAAAACCGCTAGGGTGATATCTTTGGAGCGATCGAGGTCGGGTATTTCAGAATTTTTACCCAAACTCATCAGTTTCTGGCTATCGGCTGGTTGTCCGTCGCTGATTCGCGACGCTGACGCGGAAACTATTGCTGCTGTCACGGTGATTGACCTCCAGGTACTGTTAAATTCCGGCAGTTATTGCAATTAATATTCAATAAGCTACCATGCAATTTAGATAATTTGTCAATTAATTTATGTTAAGATTTGTTACAAAGATTGGCTGCTCTAGATGCACGAGCAGCGATTCCAGCCTAAAGTTCAGATATGGCGGTGTTTTTGGGCGATCGGACTGCGAGGGGCGATCGCACTTCATTCGCCAAATACTTGGCAATAATTTGCAGTTAATTATAAAAAATCATCAGTTATCACTAGCAGCTAACTCATAACTGATGACTGATAACTGATGACTGCTAAGTTAAGAGGGCCCGCACGCACCATCCACCGCCCCTACCGACTGACAACTGATGACTAATAACTGATGACTAATTATTCTTCGCCCCTACGCCAACATACATAATCGACCTATCCTCATTAATTTGGATTTTAAACAACCCAGACTTTTTGTAATCAACATAGTTAGCGAGATTAGAAAGTAGCACTTGAGAAACCTGTTGAAAACTCGCCAGGGAAGGAAATAGTTGTTTTCCCCCCGTCAGATTTTCCCAAAAACCGTGCATTTCGGTTAAAACAGAACCCATTTCTCCAAACATATCAAAACCTTTAATTTCAATATTCCCAAAACCAGTATTTCGCATTACCGCAGACAGTTCCTCCGGGGTAATAAACTTTTCCCAATCGTGAACGCCGCGCCTAATTTCTTGCAAAATATTTTCCATCAGCCCAATCATCACAACTTGCGAAGAAAAAGTTCGGTTGATGGTATCAAAAAAGAAAAGTCCTCCGGGTTTGAGAATTCGGTGAACCTCTGACACAACCTTTTTGTAATCAGCAACGTGTTCTAAAACATCTACGCAGATGACGACATCGAAGGTATTGTCCGCGTAGGGCATATTTTCGGCAAAACCTTGCCTGTAGTCAATCTCAAAACCGCTGGTAACTGCATGATTTTGAGCTGCTACGATGCACTTGTCCGATCGATCTATTCCAGAAACCACAGCGCCCCTCTCGGCCATAAACTCGCAGGAAAAACCGCCGCCACACCCGACATCCAAGGTTTTGAGCCCTTGCCAATTAGTCGCGTGTCTGTCAAAAAACTCAAATCTGGGTTTATTTAGATGGTAGAGAGCATAGATTTTAGCATTTTCGTCCCACCAATTATCAGCATTTTCGTCGTAAAATTCTAGATCGTTTTTTACTTCTATTTTCGTTGGCACGATTTTTTTAGTCCTAATTAGTGGAAGATATAGATACAGACAGCGGTTGAAACCAGGTTGACAAAAACTTTCGTTTGCGTCTGCAGACTGAACAAGACAACGTAATTTTAACCGCCCGGTATTCAACCCACTATGCTAGGGTTTGGTTCGTATAGACCTGGTTTTAACTGCCCGGTCTTCTGTTTTGTTGCGAATCGTCACAATGTTTTAGTATAATACTTTTGGCATGAATTTCAACCAGATGAATCGCGTTTCTATTATCATTCCCGCCCTCAACGAAGCGACTTGTCTGGAACGCACTTTGCGCCAACTCAGCATTCTCAATCCTCCGGCTTGGGAGGTGTTAGTGGTAGATGGCGGCAGTCAAGACGATACAGTGGCGATCGCACTTTCCGCCATCACCAGAGTTATTTCTAGCAGTATAGCCGGACGTTCCGCGCAAATGAACCTAGGTGCAGAAACCGCCACTGGTGAAATTCTGTGCTTTCTCCACGCCGATACTTTAGTTCCTGACGACATTGTAGCAGTCATCCAGAAAACATTGTCCGATGCTAAAATTGTCGGAGGCGGGTTTATCTCGGTGATGGCTGGTTCGCAGCAAACAAGATGGGGTTTTTCGCTGCACAATTATCTAAAAACTTACTACGCGCCGCTGTTATTTCGACCTCATTTATTTTTTAAAGGATTGCGCTTGTTGTTTGGCGATCAGGTTATTTTTTGCCGCCGTACTGTTTTTTGGGAAGGCGCGGGTTTCGATGCGGCGCTGCCAATTATGGAGGAAGCGGATTTGTGTTTGAAGTTAGCGCGCCGCGGGAGACTTAAGTTAGTAAATCGGGTGGTGGAAAGTAGCGATCGGCGGGTGGCGCATTGGGGCGAACTTAAAGCAACTGCCATCTATCTGGCGATCGGTTTTTTGTGGGGTTTTGGGGTTTCAGCGAGGTATCTCAAACTGTTTTATGAAGACATTCGCTGACTGGTAATTGTGCAGGGCCAGAAAAATGCGCGTTAGCGAAGCCCTCGAAGAGGATCGTCCAACAAACCTTCAAAGAATTTCAACACAGTATCGACTTTTTCCTTAGCCTTTGCGATTTCCTGCGCTTGGGGAGTTCCCCATCCCATTATTTCACTACTGAGGGGATCAAGTCCCGGCATAAGTTCGTTAACCGTGGCCAATTCTACCATCTTCACACCCGCCAAATCTTGCGGTTCTTTCGGCAGCATTGCCGGTTCGGGATACTTTGTTTCTAGATAGTCAAGAATTGCTAGAGACTAGACGACAGTGAAGTCATCATCGACCAAAAGAGGGATGCGGTGAAAAGGATTCATGGCGATAAATTCTGGATCTAAGCGATCGCCGTCTAAGTGATTTCTACTAATTCAAAGTTGAGGTTTTTTTCTATGAGGGCGATCCACACGCGGCGGGAGTTGGGGGAAATGGGACTATGGTAAAGTTTCATAATTGGTGTGCCTGGTTATTCAAAGCTAATAAAAGCCACATTTTGATTATGCATTTAGGCGGATCAGTTTTTGCTGCCTTCTCTCAAAGTTATTCGAGAGCTTGATCTGAAATTACTCTGAGCCGTTTACAGGCTTCCTCCGCCGTCATCGCCTCGCTAGTTTCCCACTCTGCAAAAGTCTCTTCTAGGGCTTCAGATAGCGCTTGTTCATAAGCGATATTTTCCCGTCCAGTATTATGCTCTAAACTTTTCTTCATGTCTGCGTGGAGAAGCTCTAAAAATTTAATATCGTTCCCTAGATCGGCAGCCTCATCCTCATCTACATCTTCAATTACTTGCAAACGTTCTTGATAGGCATTGATTTGATGTTCAATGGCTTCTATAATAAACCTTAAATCTTTAAATGATAGATTCATGTTAGCTTACTATTCTATAAATCACCTCTACAGGTAGTATGAGGGATCGATTTCAGAGTCATCGCTAGAGGTACGTTCGGCACAAATCTCGTCCATAATTTCCTGAAAATCTGGATCGTCTTTAAACACACCCGCAAATTGCATCCAGGTGGGTTCTGAAGCCTGAATCGGTACTTCCCAGGAAATAGCTTCAATATGCTTAAGTCGTTCTAAAAATGTGATTTGAAGTTGGGTAATGGCTTCTTCCCGAGTTGCTGCTTCAACTTGACATTGCGGAAACTCGAAAACAGAAGCAGAAACCTTTCCTGATGAGAGAGTTTCTAACAGGAGTGTCACTTTAAATTGGCTAGATGGTTGGGATTGCAATACATTTAAGCTTGTTAACCTATTGAAATTCGTTTTAGTGATTTTATTAATTTCGCAGTACATATTACATTGCTGCACCAACTCTGATTTAACAGCGCAAAACTCCTTGCACACTATGAAAATTCTGCAAGCATCTCCAAATGCTGAATGAGGTTTCATCTTATTTTTATACTTTAATGGCAATTTATAGTTAAAATTCTTTGATCCAAAGCATTTGTTTTTAGCATAAAATCCGAGAATCAACGATATTTTGTCAAGAGAGAAGAGATAGCCTACCTCCTTTTGAATAACAAGTTGTATGTCAATAACTTGAATATTCGATATATTGACTTTTGCCATTTTCAAAATCTTGATATCCTCCCTCCCACCAAACAATACAATCTGGTCAACTTGATGTATATTAAACAGGTTGTGAATGTATTCGCGTAATTCATCTAGGCATTGGGAGCGTAGCTTTCTTGCTATAACTTTATCAGACTTTTCGATCCGGTAGCTCGGATCGAATACTTTCTGATACTCTCCTCTTTTAAGGTTTGCCACTCTTTCCGAAAATCCAACAGTTTTACCAATGTCATTAATAATATTTTGCCTGATAACAAGGAATACATCATAGGAAAATTTTTTAGTCTCAAATAAAAGCTGATGCCGCTCTACATCATATATCACGGCACCAATTTCTGTAGGAAAATAGTCTGCTCTAAAAGAACCATAAATTGGCCCAAACTCCAAGTCTAAAAATAGAGTATTCATCTACCTGCTACTTGCTAACTAGCTCGATTTTTTGATCCTACTATAATTGTGCAACGCCAAAGCACTTCCAAAATATAAAAAACAGGGCGGGCCCTAAAGCCCGCCCCATCAAACGATCGACTAGCGATTAATAATCGAAGTCGCCGCCGCCCATGCCGCCGCCAGCGCCAGCAGCAGCGCCATCCTTCGGTTCAGGCTTGTCAACGACGATGCACTCGGTTGTCAGCACCATACCAGCAATAGATGCTGCATTTTGCAGAGCAGAACGAGTTACCTTCGCAGGGTCAACGATACCAGCTTCAAACATATCGACAAACTCATTTGTCGCTGCGTTGAAACCAACGTTGAATGGCTTTTCTTTGACGCGCTCAGCGATGACAGCGCCGTTCAAACCAGCATTTTCAGCAATCCGCTTCAGAGGAGCAGCCAGAGCCCGTGCCACAATCAAAGCACCGGTCAATTCTTCGCCCTTGAGAGTGCTATTAGCCCACTCTTCCAATTGAGGAGTCAGGTGAGCCAAAGTTGTACCGCCACCAGGAACAATGCCTTCTTCGACAGCAGCTTTGGTTGCGTTGATCGCATCTTCAAGACGCAGTTTGCGATCCTTCATTTCGGTTTCGGTAGCCGCGCCGACTTTGATGACTGCAACGCCGCCAGCCAATTTGGCCAAACGTTCTTGCAGCTTTTCTTTGTCGTAGGAAGATTCGGTTTCGTCCATTTGACGGCGAATTTGTTCGCAGCGGGACTTGACAGCGACTTCGTTACCTTCGGCAACAATTGTGGTGTTGTCTTTGGTGATGGTGATGCGGCGGGATTTGCCCAGCATATCCAGCTTGGTGTTTTCCAGTTTCAAACCAGCATCTTCGGTGATTAGTTGACCGCCGGTCAATACGGCGATATCTTCTAACATGGCTTTGCGTCGATCGCCAAAACCAGGTGCTTTAACAGCAGTCACGTTCAACACGCCGCGCAGTTTGTTGACAACCAGAGTAGCTAAAGCTTCTTTCTCGATGTCTTCTGCAATAATCACCAGCGGGCGGCCGGAACGGGCTACTTGTTCGAGTACGGGTACTAAGTCTTGTACCAAGCCGATTTTTTTGTCTGTCAGCAGGATGAAGGGTTCTTCTAGAATCGCTTCCATCCGTTCGGTGTCGGTGACAAAGTAGGGAGAAATGTAGCCTTTGTCGAAGCGCATCCCTTCGGTGATTTCGAGCTCGGTGGTCATAGACTTCCCTTCTTCTAGGGAAATTACGCCTTCCTTGCCCACTTTGTCCATTGCGTTGGCAATCATTTGGCCGACTTCATCGTCGTTACCGGCAGAGATTGAGCCTACTTGGGCGATGGATTTGGAATCTTCTACTTGTTTGGCGTGTTCGGCAATTTTTTCGACCAAAAAGCTGGTTGCTTTGTCAACACCGCGTTTGAGGGCGATCGCATTTGCGCCGGCTGCGACGTTCCGCAGGCCTTCTTTAACCATTGCGTGAGCTAGAACGGTAGCTGTTGTGGTGCCGTCGCCTGCTGCGTCGTTGGTTTTGGAGGCGGCTTGACGGATCAAGGCAACGCCTGTATTTTCAACGTGGTCTTCTAGTTCGATTTCTTTGGCGATGGTAACGCCGTCATTGACGATTTGAGGAGCTCCGAATTTCTTTTCGAGAACTACGTTGCGACCTTTGGGCCCGAGGGTGACGGCCACTGCTTCTGCCAAAATGTCCATGCCGCGTTCGAGGGCGCGACGTGCATTTTCGTTGTAGATAATACGCTTAGCCATAGTTTTTGGGGATGAAAAGGTTTGAGATTTTTGATTGGGGAGGGATTTTAGTCATTTGTCCTGTGTCATTAGTTGTTTGGCGGCCTTGGCTTTAAACTGATGGCTGATGACGGCAGGACTGATGACTGATGATTAATTAGTTAACGATCGCCAGAATGTCTTTTTCGGCTAGCAAGACGTATTCGTCGGTGCCGAGTTTGATGTCGGTGCCTGCGTACTTCGAGTAGAGAACTTTGTCGCCGACTTTGACTTCCATTTCAACGCGCTTGCCGTCGTCATTGCGCTTGCCGGGGCCCACGGCCGCGACTTCGCCTACTTGGGGCTTTTCCTTTGCTGTGTCGGGCAGAAGGATGCCGCCGGCGGTTTTTTCTTCGCTAGCGCTTACTTTCACGAACACGCGCTCGCCTAAAGGTTTAACGGTAGAAACACTCAGTGATACTGCTGCCATAAATAAATCTCCAGATTACAGATCCTAGTCAGTTAGCCGGCCGGGGTCGCTATGAAAGCAACAGCCGACTGCTTGCTACTGACATATTAGCACTCTCGACTCCTGAGTGCTAATTTAGCTTTAGTTAGGGGCGATCGCAACTTATCTGTCTGTACGGGTTCCCGAACAGAAAATGAGGGGGAGAGTGGGAGGTGGGGAGATGGGGAGAGTGGGAGAGGGGGAGAGTGGGAGAGTGGGAGATGGGGAGAGGGGAGATGGGCAGAGTGGGGGAGAGTGGGAGAAGATTTTTGATTGAGCGTCGAAATATACAATTTAAATGCAGTACAGCTTATGGGAGATTTGGTGATGGGGTGATGAGGTGATGGCTTTCGATCGCCCAAAAATTACTATTGACGAATGAATATAATGACAGAAAATCAGGATGAATCTTGCAGCCAAGGCTTGAGGGCTTGTGTCAAAAGCCTGGGAATCGATCGAATCGACCGACATATTTTTATCTGTGCCGACCAAACGGTGCCTAAGTGCTGCGATCGAGAAACCAGTCTGGTAGCGTGGAATTACTTAAAAAAACGTTTGCAAGAATTGGGCCTGGACAAACCGAGTGCCGATCGGCCAAGCTGCATTTTTCGGACTAAAGCCAACTGCCTGCGAGTGTGCGCGTCGGGTCCGATTATGGTGGTCTATCCAGACGGAGTATGGTATCGCGACGTTACGCCCCCCGTCATCGAGAGAATTATTCAGGAACATCTGATCGGGCAGGAGGTCGTGGAAGAATACGCTTTTTTAACTCATCCTTTGCCACAGCCCGATCGCGGAAAACCAGCCATTTAAATTTATGTAGCGCTCTCAAAAAGCAGAGCGTTATAAATAAGGTGCTAAGTTGAAGGCTTTGAAGCTCAGATTCTCCGGCGCAAAAGGCGATCGCGATCGAACAACTGTACTTTCGGGTCAGTCTCTGGTAATCTTGCCGGTCGCTTTAATTTTTTTGAGGAGGGTGACGGGAAGAAGTTCGATCGGGCGACAATTTGCCCAAAAGTTTTTCAACAGCAGACATCAGGCAGTTTGCCAAACTACACTAGAAATAGTTAAATACGTAAGTAAGGAGTCTTTAAATTTTTCTAAATTATAAAGTAACAATTAAAATTGGGGCATCAACATACAATTGAACGTATCCAGATTAAATATCTTACGCTAAGCGCTTCGAGCGGGTCGATCCTATAAATCAAGGCCCGACCACATCATCGATGACTGTTGGCGAGGAAGATAATTTTTGTTAACTTCAGCCGGATCGTCATGATTAATCGGGCGATCGTCAGTCATAGGTTTTGGCTTTGTTCCTAGTGGTAAGGCATTTACAAACAAAGTCCGATCGCTGGGAAAGAAAGCGGTAACACCCGCCCCGCTTTCCCCTGAGCGCAATAGCATCACTCGCTTTCGCCGTCCGCCGTCAAGGGGGCGGCGGTGTCAGCGGGGGACAAAAATAAACAAGTGTGAAAACGAGAAATTGTGCGGGGTACTGTAGCGGGAACAAACATGAAGGATAACTCAGGAGACCAAAAAAGGCTGATGCTGGTTGACGACGACCCAAACTTGATCTTGCTAGTCAAGGATTACTTAGAATTTCGGGGTTATAACGTCATCACAGCAGAAAACGGCAGACACGCCCTAGAAAAACTCGAAGAAGAAATCCCCGACTTGATCATCTGCGATGTGATGATGCCAGAAATGGACGGGTACACTTTAGTCAGACAAATCAGAGAAGACCCGCGCACGAACTGGATTCCAGTTCTTTTCTTGTCAGCAAAAGGTCAAAGTTCCGATCGAGTAAAAGGCTTGAGCACTGGGGCTGACGTTTATATAGTTAAACCTTTTGAACCCGAAGAACTGGTAGCTCAAGTAGAGTCTTCCCTGAAAGCAGCATCTCGTTTAATTCGCCACTCTACTCCAGGTATTGAGAGCGGCCCAAGAATTAAAGCCCGTCGCCATGTCGAATTGACTCCAACTGAGTTAAAGGTGGTACAGTTGCTAGCGCAGGGTATGGCAAACCGCCAAATAGCAGACATCATGAATGTTAGCCAGCGGACTATAGAGAGCCACGTCAGCAATATGCTAGGCAAAACAGGTCTGCACAACCGAACAGAATTAGCTCGCTGGGCCCTGGAAAGCAAAAAGGCTTGAGCACTTCTACCCTCAGCTATCAAATTACGGGAGTATAAGGTAAAGTAATGCGCTGGGTGCAAGCCTGCTTGGCGGTAGTTTCAACCCCAATTAACTTTGACCCAACAGCCGACAACGACTGAACATGAGTTATCGGGAATCTGGTTCGATCGACCGAGCAAGGTCGATCGAATGCAAGCAGCTTTAAAATCACCCTCTGGCGGTAGAGCCGAAAATATGAAATACTGGAGGGATGGAGTTTTCTGAAGTTTAATCTATTGCCTCAGTTAGCTCCATATTGCTAAAATGTGATATTTAGATTAACTTCTTTCTACAATTATTAGGTCTAAGTTCTATGACAAACTTAATGAACCGCCTTTCTATTTTTGTTGACGGGAACAATATGTTCTACGCTCAACAAAAGAACGGTTGGTTTTTTGATCCTCGCAGGGTGCTCGAATATTTCAAAACTTCGCAGCCAAATGTCATCTTGATCAATGCTTTCTGGTATACGGGTTTGAAAGACCCGCAAGATCAAAGGGGATTTCGAGATGCTTTGATCAGTCTGGGTTACACGGTTCGTACTAAGATTCTTAAGGAATATTACGATGATGCTTCGGGCAGATATTCTCAAAAAGCTAATTTAGACATAGAGATTGTGGTTGATATGTTTAATACGGTAGATCAATACGACCAAGTTGTGCTGTTTAGCGGGGATGGAGATTTTGAGCGGGCGATCGAGCTACTGCGGTCAAAAAATACTCATATTACTGTGGTATCCACCGAAGGAATGATTGCTAGAGAGTTACGAAATGCTACAGATAGGTATATAGACCTGAATGAAATTCGGGAACATATCGAAAAAATGGATTATTAGTCATTAGTCATTAGTCATTAGTCATTAGTCATTAGTTGTTGGGAATTGGTTATTAGTTATTAGTTATTGGTTATTGGTTATTGGTTATTGGTTACTTGCTACGAATTCCCACTTTCCAATTCTCAATTCCCAATAACAGTCAACAGTCAACAGTCAACAGTCAACAGTCAACAGTCAACAGTCAACAGTCATCAGTTATGGGTTATGGGTTATTAAATATTCGTTATTGGCGCGAGACATGGGACTGGTGACTGAAGGCTAAAAATCCAGAAACACAAACAAGTAAAAATCAGGAAAACACTTTTTTAGAGCTATGAAAACTCAACAAAGTCAAGACCGGGTGATTATTTTCGATACGACTTTGCGGGACGGAGAACAATCTCCTGGCGCATCTCTGAATGTGGATGAAAAGCTGACGATCGCTCGACAGTTAGCGAGATTGGGCGTGGATGTGATAGAAGCGGGTTTCCCTTTCACCAGCACGGGAGATTTTGAGGCCGTCCAAAAAATAGCGCGATCGGTTGGCACGGAAAATGGGCCGACAATTTGCGGTTTGGCAAGGGCGAGAAAGCCGGATATCAAAACAGCAGCAGAAGCTCTGAAACCAGCGGTAAATTCGCGAATTCATACGTTTCTGGCGACATCTGACATTCACTTAGAATATAAGCTGAAAAAGACGCGGGCTGAGATTCTGGAAATTGTGCCGGAAATGGTGGCTTACGCTAAGTCTTTTGTGGATGATGTGGAGTTTTCGCCGGAAGATGCTTGTCGTTCGGAACCGGAGTTTTTGTATCAGGTTCTAGAACGGGCGATCGCCGCCGGTGCAACTACTGTGAATATTCCCGATACTGTTGGCTACACGACTCCGAACGAGTTTGGGGCTTTGATTCGGGGAATTAAGGAAAATGTGCCGAATATCGATCGCGCAATTATTTCAGTTCACGGTCACAATGACTTAGGATTGGCTGTTGCTAACTTTTTGGAAGCGGTCAAAAATGGCGCAAGACAGTTAGAATGCACGATTAACGGGATTGGCGAACGCGCGGGAAATGCGGCTTTGGAAGAGTTGGTAATGGCGCTTTACGTGCGGCGGCAATATTTCAATCCGTTCTTGGGCCGACCAGCAGATTCTGAGGAACCGCTGACAAATATTGACTCGCGCCAAATTTACAAAACTTCCCGCTTGGTTTCCAATTTAACGGGGATGTTGGTGCAGCCAAATAAAGCGATAGTCGGGGCCAATGCTTTCGCCCACGAGTCGGGAATTCACCAAGACGGAGTGCTGAAAAATAAGCTGACATACGAAATTATGGACGCTGAGTCGATCGGCTTAACGGAAAATCAAATCGTACTGGGCAAATTATCCGGCCGCCACGCATTTCACACTCGCTTGAAAGAGTTGGGTTTTGAAATGGCTGACGATGAGCTAAATAAAGCTTTTGTCAAGTTTAAGGATTTAGCGGACAAGAAAAAAGAGATTACCGATTGGGATTTGGAGGCGATCGCCAACAACGAAGCCCACCAAGCACCGGAACTGTTCCGGTTAGAATTGGTGCAGGTTTCCTGCGGCGACAAATCTCGCCCGACAGCAACCGTTACGGTGCGGAATCCATCGGGAGAAGAATTGACGGATGCTGCGATCGGCACCGGGCCAGTGGATGCGATTTACAGAGCAATTAACCGCGTGGTAAACGTACCGAACGAGTTGATTGAGTTTTCTGTACAATCAGTAACAGCCGGCATAGATGCGATCGGCGAAGTAACAATTCGTCTGCGCCACGAAGGCAAAGTATTTTCCGGTCACTCAGCAAACACCGACATCATAGTCGCCTCCGCAGAAGCATACATCAGCGCCTTAAATCGACTGTACGTGTCATTGCAGCCTGAAAAATCCTCCGAACAGCCAACTGCGATCGCCAATCAAGTTGTTGCACAAGCACAGCGCTGATCAATTTGCAGTCAACCATCTTGCTTAAACCAAACCGCAGACGAACCCAGATCGAAGCAGATCAAACTCAATTAATCTGCCTTAATCCGCGTTCATCTGCGGTTAAAAAATTAACTTAATTACCTAAAAATAATCATGTAAAAAATGCAAGAAGAAACCTTAAACAAAGAGCGAGAATTCCACGATGCCTGGGCATCAACAATAGATATTGACGGCATTCGAGTCAATGATTATTTTGAAGCTTGTACTGCCCCAGAAAATAGATTTATCCTCAAACAAATAGGCGATATTACCGGGAAACGCCTCTTAGATTTAGGCTGCGGTGCTGGAGAAAACAGCGTTTATTTTGCCAAAAAAGGCGCGCAATGCGTAGCTGCAGACTATTCTCAGGGCATGGTAGATGTGGCATTGAAATTAGCCGAAAAAAACGGCGTTATTATAGAAGGTTGTACTGTCAATGCAATGGCGCTAGATTTTCCAGATAACAGTTTTGATATTGTTTACGCTTCTAACTTGCTGCACCATTTACCTGAACCAGAAAAAGCAATTCGCGAAATGCAGCGCGTGCTGAAACCAGGGGGGAAAGCTTGTTTTTGGGACCCGATGAAGCACAATCCGGTGATTAATGTTTACCGCAGAATGGCTACTGAGGTGCGGACTGAGGATGAAAGTCCTTTGGATATTAATATTGTGAAATTTGTCGAGTCTTTGTTTTCAAAGACGGCTTACGATACATTTTGGCTGGCGGCGCTGTGGATTTTTTTACGCTTTTATTTGATCGAGAAAATACATCCCAATGAGGAGCGTTACTGGAAAAAAATTATTATTGAACAAGAGAGATTGAAACCGGAATATTCTCGATTGGAAGGGTTGGATGGGTTTTTAAAGAAGTTGCCTTTGATGAAGCGGTTGGCTTGGAATTTGGCTGTGGTAGCAACGAAGTAATTAAAAGAAGGAAGTTCGGCAACGGATTATGTAACGGATGTAACGGATGTAACGGATGTAAGTCCGTCGGAAGAGGGAAGAGGGAAGAAGAAGGCTTTAGTGGTAGGGTTCGTCAGTTTTGAGATTCTTGCATCAGCGCCGAAAGTATGATTTTGACGCACCATTTATTGTCCGGTGCGTCAGTTTTGAGATTGTTTGTTTCTCGCAGAAATAATCCTAGCTGACGCACCCTACTTTCAACTATAAAAGAAGTATAGCGGTTCTCAAAAAAGTGAGGTATGCCCTATGCCCGATGCCCGGTTTGGCCTATGCCCTATCCCAGATAGTACCTCATCTTTCGCTTGAAAGGCTATACAATAAGTCTAAGCATTTAATTAAGAGGCTAATTATGCCAGAAACTATTACTGCTGTGTACGAAAACGGGGTTTTTCGTCCCCTGAGTCCTTTGTCATTGAATGATGGGGAAACTGTGGAAATCACAATTGTAGCGGAAGTGTCGCAGCGCCAAAAGTCGATGATTAAGATGATGACAGAAGGGCAATTGGTGCCTTTTCCAACAAAACAGTTTAAGCTAGATGCCGCCGCAGAACAAAAGCGGCGCGAACTGTTTGAAAAACTGAAGGGAAGAGTGGGGAAACCTCTTTCTGAAATCGTTATTGAGGATCGCGGCCCGTGGTAAATGCCTATTTCTTAGACACCAGCGCTTTGGTTAAACGGTATGTGCCTGAATTCGGAAGTAATTGGATTCAATCAATTACTCTTCCAGTAGCAGGTAACTTTCTCGCGATTTCTCAGATTACTTGGGTGGAGGTATGCAGCGCTTTTTCACGCCGTCAACGAGAGGGTAGTCTATCTTTCGATGAGGTTAACCAACTTATGGGAGATTTTCTCACGGATTTTGACAACCAGTATGAAGTTCTTGAAGTCGATCGCACTTTGATAGAAACAGCGGGTGAACTGGTGAGGCAAAACCCGCTGCGGGCTTATGATTCTGTGCAATTAGCGTCAGCTTTGCGGGTTCAATCTACTCTCGTTAGTTTTTTCGTGCCAGATACTCAACTGGTTTTTGTTTCGGCGGACAAGAGATTGCTGGATATTGCTCATTCAGAAGGGTTGGCTATTGATAATCCTAATAATTATCCGTAATCAAGCTGTTTCTAGTGAGGAATGCAAGTCCTCATAAAAATTTGAGGACTTGCATTCCTCATTACAAACTAATTTTAGTGCGATCGTTATTTATAGGATTTCGTTCAAGGTTTTAACTAATATTTGATTCTGTTCTTCCGTACCTACACTAATTCGCAATTTGTCTTCTAATCGCGGCTGATTGAAGTATCGAATCAATATTCCCCGTTCTTTCAGTGTTTGATAAATTCTTTCTGCATCGCCGTTGGGCGGTCTAACTAACAAAAAGTTGGTTTGCGATGGCCAAACTTTAAAGCCTAATTCTTTGAAAATGACGGCTAGTTTTGCTCTGGAAGCCTTGACTTTTTCGGCGTTGGCTGTTTTGTGATCTGAATCTGCGATCGCACTCGCCGCCACTGCATAGGCTACAGCATCAACATTGTAGCTGTCTTTGATTTTATTTAATTCAGCCAGCAGCAGCGGATTTGCTATAGCAAAACCCAACCTCAATCCTGCTAGAGAATAACCTTTTGAAAGAGTTCTCAAAACTATAACATTACTGTACTTTTTTGTCAACTCCAAAGCATTGTCTTCGGCGAAATCTACATAAGCTTCATCAATCACAAGAATACCCGATAACTCTTGAGCCAGTTTCTCCAAATCAGCCACAGAAATAGCTGTTCCCGATGGACTGTTTGGCGAAGCTACAAATGTCACAGCACCTCTGGCTGCTATTAGCAAATCGACTGGTAACTGGTAATCGTCGGGATAAGGAACTTCGAGAAATTGTGCATCTTGAATTTGTGCCAAAGTGCGGTACAATACATAGGTTGGCGCAGGACAAACAATCTGTTTTCCCGGTTCGCCCGCAGCGCGAACTATCAAGTTTAATAAATCATCGCTGCCGTTACCTACCGCAATCCAATCGTCAGGTACTCCCAAAACTTTACTAGCAGCAATGCGGAAATTTTTGCCCGTTGGATCTGGATAGCGCCGCAGCATTTCTCCGTCTATTTCCTGAAGCACTTTTAAGGCTTTTGGAGAAGGCGGATAGGGATTTTCATTAGAATTTAGTTTAATGATTTTTGTGCCTGCGGGTGGCTGTTCTCCCGGCACGTAACCCGACATTTCATGGATGCTTTGGCGAAAGTAATTCATCTATTATCTAGCGTTAACTTGCGTTAATTTGCGGTTCAAAAAAATCATATCAAACAATTAGTGACTATCCGAGTGATACCCAAATCAATTAACTTTTGCCTATCTTCTGGATCGTCCACCGTCCACGCCACAATGTCAACTCCCTGACTGCGGCTTTCTTGAATCAGTGCGGGATTTTCTAGCAAAACGCGGTACTGGCTGCTAATCAAGTTATCGCCATGCGCCACAGCTTGAGATAATTGAGTTTTGTATGCTTCTAGATTAGCAACGATATGTCCGATCGCCAAATCGTCAGACAGCCGCCGCACTTGTGCCAAAAATTGCTCGCTAAACGAGGTAATGATGCACTTGTGTGGGATTTCTGCACCCTGCAAACTATTGACAAAATTCCCAACTTCTGCATCCGACCATTCGCAATGCGGCTTGACATCAAAATAGAGAAATTTGTCAACTTTTTTCAGGATAACTAATGCTTCTGCGAAAGTAGGGATTTTTTGTCCTGAAAATTCATCGCTAAACCATTTTCCCGCATCAAGTTTCTGCAATTGAGACAGATTTTGTTCCCTGACTTTACCAGAAAATCCAGTGATTCTATCTAATGTTGCGTCGTGAAAAATCACCGGTACGCTGTCGGCTGATAGCTGGATGTCGAATTCGATTGAATTAGCTTTGCGGGCGATCGCCAGTTCAAAAGCTGCTAAAGTGTTCTCAGGGGCGATCGCCGAAAATCCCCGATGTGCGATAATTTCTACATTCACTATCTCGCGCCCTCTAAAAATTGTGCCACAGTTTGATTGAAAGTTTCCGGTTGAGTCAAAAAACACCAGTGATTCCCCGGTACTTTTGTAGCGGTAAGATTTTTCAAGTATTTCTTGTACGGCTGCATTTGCCAATCCATGCGATTTACGCCTTTTTCCGGCTGTACGAACAAAGTTGGGATTTCAATATTTTCAGTCAAACCGGCAACTTTCATCACTTCTGTAAATATCTGATTTCTGGCGGGAATCGTAAATTTACTGCCCCAACTTCCGTCTAATTTTTGTTCCATTTGGTGTTGGAATATCATTTGCTGCGCGTCACTCCAACCAGCGTATTCTCCCGATTGTTTGGCTGCTGCTTCTGCTTGGGATAAAGTCGCAAACGGGCCCATACATTTGAGACAATCTAATTTGCGGTAAACAATTGGGAGGGTGAGTTTCATCGCTGCGGGCAGTTTGGTGATGAAGATTGGGTCTACTAAAATCATACTGCAAAAGCGATCGGGATTTTGTCTCGCCCAAATCGGTGCTAGTTTTCCCGTCCAAGAATGTCCTAAAATGTGGCAGGAAGACCAGTTGAGATGTGCCATCAAAGCTTCTAAATCTGCGATCGCACTTGCAAAAGTATAGCCGATTTCCGGTTTGCTGCTCTCTCCGTGGCCCCGCATATCTGGCGCTACAATATGATAGCGGTTCGCCAAGTAATTGCCTAAGATAGTCCAGACAACAGCACTATCTGCTAAACCGTGCAGCAGCAGCAAGCGCGGCACTTTTTCTGCTTCTTTTTTGCTGTCTGTTGCTGAGTTCCATTCTAGGTAAGAAAGTTCAATTTCTGGTAAGTGTAAGCTCTTGCGCGCAGGCATAATTAAAGTTTTTTTTTGATAGTTAAGCTACGGATATCAGTAAGGTTAGTAGTGCGGACTTCAGTCCGCAACCGAATAGCGGACTGAAGTCCGCACTACGAGCGAAACGGTTTTTGTGATGGCGATATACCGGGTATGATATCATTTTTGAAACAAGCATTTTTTACCAAGCGTGGGAGCACCTCAATAACTCGCAATATAATAAATCCAAAATCGGTAGGATCTGGTGTTTTTCATTGAGCGTGCGAACACCTCAAGAGATCGCGTATTGTACAACTCGCGAGTTTTTGAGGCGATCGCACTCAATACATCCAAAACCCAGATGTTCCCCGGCTTGACGTACCGCCGAAGCCTTTTCTGGGTTATTTTGAATATTTTGACGGTCGAATTCGCTCCTCTTCAAGTATTCTACGGTTCTGGTTGAAATTCTTCAATTTGGACGATCGGCTCTTTAGCAATTTTGCCCAATTTCACTGAATCCAACAAGCTTTCCCAATCAGCCTTGAGGGTTGGATCGTCAGGCTGAGCCCGTCTTGCTGCCGCTAGGGTGCTGATGGCATCTTGCCAAATCCCATTTTCAGCATAAATAAAGCTTTTCTGGCGCGGATCTGCCTTTTCTAATTGACTGCGGATATCTGCACTGAGTTCAACTCGCCGCACAGTACCCATTTCGAGCAGATCGCCCGATCTGTCTTGAGAGTCGCAAATCACTGTAAAACTCCAACGGTAAGTTTTGCCTGCTTCCAAGGGCGGCACATTTTTATTAGCGGGGATACTAAACTCGATCGTCCCTGATAAATTGCTAATTGGCAGAGTCTGTTTGTAAATCTCCTTGGCGCTTGGATCTAGCAGGGTAAATTCGGCTAATTTCGCCCTTGTTTGAGGCAAGTAGAACAAGAATGTTGGATAGTCGGAAGCAGTCCGTGCGAGCTTGTTTGGAGGGGCTAGGGCTGTGAGATTTATGGGATTTGGGTTAGAGTCGATCGCGCAGCCGCCACCGCGTACAGGTCTTGCCAGTGGAATTGTTATTTCCGCGTCGATATCTTCACTGGGCTGAACGAAGCGCGGCCCTCCCGATTGAGTCAGCGGCTTGCCGGGCTCTTCCCTCGGCATTGGCTGTGCCAGACTTACAAATGGGAGCGTGTTAAATGCTGCTATCAATAATATGGCACCAAAGGCGATCGAGTTGAGCCGAAAATTACTAATTTTTTTCATAACCGTTGCCAATGTTTTTTAATGTATATTGTCTCTGTTTACTGTACCCATTTTTTTTCTCCCAACACGCGGTATACATTAACTTTTTGTTCCCTGCCTTTTAGAGGTAAAGCTCCCCAAGATTCTACCTCAAATTTTTCTTCAAGATGTACCAAAGTTTCTTCGCCAATCAAGATCCGGCAGGTGTCTTCTTGCCGATGTTTTTCACAGCTTTCTAGGCGAGAAGCGATATTTACACTATCGCCGATTACTCCATATTCTAAACGAGTTTTGCCGCCCAAACTGCCCACCACGATCGGCCCTGTAAAAATTCCGACTCGCATTTTTGCTGCTGGTAAACCGCGAGCGATCCAACTTTGATTCAGTGCTGGCAACCGCGAACTTATAGCTAGAGTGCAAGATACTGCCATGCGAGCATCTTCGGCAATTTCTGCGGGAGTTGTGCGGGGAATTGGTACGCCAAATACTGCCAGCATTCCATCTCCGGTAAATTTATTAATTACGCCTTGATGTTTTTGCACTTCCTCGGCCATTGCTGATAAATATTCGTTCAACCAAGGCATTACTATTTCTGGGGGTAGTTTTTCAGAAATTGTGCTAAAACCCTGCAAGTCAGTCACGATCATTGTAGCAGTTACTCTTTGCCCTGGCAATAGCCCGGACTGGAGGAGATGGACGCGCTCTTTCCACAAAGCATTGGCGATCGCCGGTGAAGTTTGCTGTCCTAAAAGTTTCATTACAATTTCTTGCTGCTGTCTTGACTGGTGGTACTTGTGCGTGATGACGGCTGCTGGGGCGATCGCCAATGCCAGAGTCGGCCCTGTCACAGGTATCCACCCCTGTTGAGTGAATAGAAAAAATGTGAATCCCCATAATATGCCGCCAAGTGCGATCGCGCTGACGGTGAAACTGAGCGTATTTTCTAGCCGCCAAGCCAAACAGCCACCAACTCCTCCCCAAACAGCAATCCAAAGCATTTCTTGCCATTCATCCCAAAACCAAAATAGCCCTTTACCATCTAAAACGGCGCTGATAATTTGGCTAGTTGCTGTTGCGTGAATCAATACTCCAGGCATCAGGCGGTTTTCGCTGACAGTAGCGCTGTAAGGAGTAGAAAAGATATCTCTTACAGTTGGGGCTGTAACGCCGATTAGCACTATTTTATCCTTGACCAATTTGGGATCAACTTTTCGCTCCAAAACTTGACTTAGTGTCACCGTATTTGCGACATTTTCAAGAGAGCGGTAATTCAGCATGATTTGATAGCCTTGACTATTAATTGTCTGATACCCTCCTGAATCAGGCTTCAGTCGCGAAAACACTGTTTTTCCTATTTGAATTTCGTTATTTGCTGTAATTATTGTTTCTATTTTTTTGGTGTCAAAATAGTTATAAGCTAACCGCATTCCCAATGAATTAAGCGTCGAATTTTCATAAAAAGTAAACAGAAAATTGCGGCGAATTATGCCGTCTGGATCGACGATCAAATCGCTAAATCCTATCTGTTTTTTGGGTAGGTTGGGAGGCGGCCCAGCTCGTTCGCGCTCGGAGTCACCGAGGGAGGTAATGGCGATGATTTTGGGGTTTTTGAATTGAGCGGCCAATTCTGCATTTCCCGGTTCGTAGGGGATATCGCGAATGATATCCATACCAATAACTGCGGGTTCGAGACGGGATAATTCGGCGAGCGTTTTTGCTAAAACGCGATCGGAAATTGGCCATTTTTTAAAAGCACGAATATCCTGTTCTGTGATTTTTACTACGAGTAATCTAGGGTCAGCGCCCGGATCGGGACGCAACTGTACCATGAGGTCAAAAGCTTTTAATTCCAATGGCTGCAACCAACCTAAATGTCGCACTCCTAAGAGAGTTCCCGTCACGACAATCCAGGTAATCGCCAGAGGTTGCAAGTCAGCGAAGGGGAAGGAATTAGTTATGTTTTTCCAACTCCAACGTTTCTCTCCCAATTGATGATGGAATCTCTTAAAGAATTTAGGCATAATAATTCTTTTTTCAACCCTATTGGACAAAGTGTGGGAGCATCTGTGTTTGGCATCTTGTATTGTGCCATCGCCGATCGCGTATTGTACAACTCGCAAGTTCTTAAGCTCGCACTATAGCAATTCTAAATCAATTTAAATAACTGGTAACTGGTTCCAAGGCTCTGCGAAATGAACCCATGTAAGGGAGGAAGAGCCTCGACTGCGAAAATGGAAAATCGAAGCTATTCCTTCCCTATCTGCGTTACAAGGCAGAGCCTGATAGCGAGTTGTCCCACAAATCCTGCAAAGATTCCTAATATAATAAAAAAATGCTTTGCGACAAAAATGAGATGCGACCCAAAGTGTGCTGAGTAGGCGGTCATAATTAATAGAATAATACGTTATACCATAAGTTCCTTTACTGTCAGGAAACTAGCTTTTCAGGTTTAACCTTTATTTATGCACGCCTGCTTGCATCTTAATGTCAATAATGCCGATTATGGATGCCCAATTTTTAATTGTCCTGTGCAGTTTTGGCGATCGCATTTAACTGCAATCCCTGGGGATAAATGTTTTCTTCTTTGCTGCGCTTGATGTCGGCTTCGGAAATCCGGGGTTTGAGGTATTTGGCCAAAACTTTCACGACATCGCCCCGATCGATCGTCCCTACGACTGAACCAATGGGCGATAGGACGATGATTCGGGGGAGTTGACGGGCTTCCATGCTGTTAATCACTTCGGCGATGGATGCTTTTTGTGAGACTGTGGGGGTTTTTCCCAGGGGTTGCAAAATGTTGTGCAAAGTCTGAATTTGCCACTGACTGCGTTCTGTCAAGCGGATATCGTCGATCGACACTAAGCCCAAATCTCGCCCGTTGGTCGCAGCAATGTAAAATGGAAACGGGTTGACTTCTAACAAATAGCGATCGGCAAATTCTCGCAAACTCAAATCTGCATCTACAACTCGAAATTCGCGGCTCATCGCATCAGCCGCTTTAGTTTTGAGCAGGGCTTCTTGCAGATCAGCAAAGTCTCTGTAGGCTGTGGCATTCCGAATGGCAAACCAGCCGATTAGCGCAATCCACAAGCCGCCGTACTGGCGCGCTAACAAACATACACTTACACCAAAAACAACCGCCAACCAACCCAAAACTTGTCCTGTTTTTGCCGCCCAACGAATACCGACAAATCGAGAGCCTGTAATTTTCCAAATTGCTGATTTTAAAACTTGTCCTCCGTCCAAAGGCAAGCCGGGAATTAAGTTAAACAATCCCAAAACTAAATTTATTTCTGCTACCCTCTCTGTTACAATAGCAATCAAACTTGTTTGAGGCAGAACTTGAGAACCCAAACCGAGGATTAAAAACAGCGCGAAGCTGATTAGAGGGCCGGCGATGGCTACTTGAAATGCTTGACCGGGAGTTTTTGATTCCGAGTCGATCGATGCAACTCCGCCAAATAAGAATAGAGTAATAGAATTAACTTTAATCCCTTGCGATAGGGCAGCCAAGCTGTGTCCTAGTTCGTGCAACAGCACGGAAGCAAACAGCAGCAGAGCTATGGCTAACCCAGCACTCCAGGAGAGCGCAGGCCCCCACAAGCGGTAACTGCTAGCATATTCGCGGGTTGCGAGGGCTAAAATTATAAACCACGAATAATCTATCAGTAGGGGGATGCCAAATAAAGACCCGATTCGCCAACCTGTCTGCATGAAATTTTCCTGGGAAAGGAGAGCAAGAAAGAGTTTCTATTATATCTGTTCTTCTCTGCGCCTTTCCCGTTGCCGCGGTTTCTACAGAACTCCGGCGTTACCCAAGCCCAAGATGACTCCAGCCCCCAACAAGTGGCCGAGGCTGGTTGTTGCCAACAGTTCCGGGATGCCGAAGCCTTTGAACATTCCGGGGACTGCAACGGGTAAAGCAGGGCCTTTGCCTCGGTTTTGCTTGTTGATGCCGTAGTAGCCGATCGCGATCGCCAGCAAATTGCATAAAATCATTGTCAGGCCTACCATTGGCGACCACTCCGGCGTTGAGGGAGTGGTAGACTGTATCGCTAACAGTAAAGATGAGTTAATCATGTTGTTATTTCCTGATTTCACAGATAATATCGAGCGCTACAAAATTATAAAAAGCATTCTGCATTAAACTAAAATTTGTTTTATTAATTAACAATTTGTTTATATTTTGATACAAATTCATCGCGGAGGAAAAAAAGTGCGGGTTAAAATTTGCGGAATCACGAAACTCGATCAGGGAATGGCGATCGCCCGTTTGGGAGCTGATGCTTTGGGGTTTATCTGCGTGCCCGCTTCCCCGCGCTATGTCAGCCCCCAAACTATTCGCCCGATCGCGATCGAGTTGCCGGAAAATGTCGATTGCATCGGCGTTTTTGCTAACACCACAATAGAAAACATCTGTCAAGTAGCGATCGAGTCAAATTTAAGCGGGGTGCAGTTGCACGGAGATGAAACAGCAGAATATTGCGCGAGACTGCGGGAGTTTTTGCCGGGAATTGAAATTATCAAAGCCCTGAGAGTTAAGACTCCAGAAACTTTAGCGACCGCTGCTATTTATGCCCTTCACGTCGATACTTTACTGCTGGATGCTTACCATCCCGCTCAACTCGGCGGTACTGGCAAAACAATAGACTGGGTGATGTTGGCAGAGTTTAAACCGCCTTGTCCTTGGCTGCTCGCCGGCGGTTTAACACCGGAGAATGTTTTAAATGCAATTGATAGCGCCAAGGGCAGTAATTTCAGCGGTGTTGACCTTTCTAGCGGTGTAGAAATAGCGCCGGGAAATAAAGATTTGACCAAAGTTGCTCAGTTGTTTGCAAAATTAACTCAAATTGCTAATCATTGATAATTGGTAATTGGCAAAAAGCTAATTGGTAACGCACACTTTGTGCTTTTGATTCTGATGTACTAGACTTGAGTTGCAGAAGTCTTATCTCGATCTTTTAACCGCAGATATCGGGCAGATGTAACCAACGATTGACGCAAATAATTTCAGGGTGTTTGCCGATTTTGGCAATTGCTCGTCTGCTCAGTTCCCTCGCGCACCGCAATTCAAAAACTCGGTTTCTCCATCGCCCGTCTCTCGCTCGTCAGGCGCAACCTTCACAGAAGCCGGGTTTCTTCCTCACCAAGAGCGAGGAAGAAACCCGGCTTCTGATTCCCCGCACACATCCAAGAAATCGGGTAATGACAAGGCCTTATTCCGACTACTAATATATCTTTAAAACTTTTAATGTTAAATTTGATTATGTTCAATTTTAGCGCGATCGGGCTGCTGGACTTACTGGCGCGCCGCCTCACCCTGGCTTTTTCAACTATTCCCGATTTCACCGACTGGCTGGTTGCAGCTATGCTGGTGCTAGCTTACACTGCGATCGCGCTTCCCGTCGGTTTTTGGTCGGGATTTCTGAAAATAGACGTGCAAACCTCTTGGCCTACCATTACCGGAGTGCTGATAGGCTGTTTGTTAACTCCGGGGCTGAGCGAGGAAGTATTTTTCCGCCTGTTAATACTGCCGCACCCTCGGGAGAATGTTCCTGGGTTAATGCTGTGGTTTTGGGGATGGGCGAGTTTGGTGCTGTTTGTAGTTTACCACCCGCTGAACGCGCTGACTTTTTATCCGATCGGTCGATCGACCTTTATGAATCCAGTGTTTTTGCTGCTAGCGGCAATTTTGGGAGTAGCGTGCTCCATCGCATACCTGCAAAGCGGTTCCATCTGGCCGGCGGTAGCGGTTCACTGGCTGGCTGTGACAGCTTGGCTGCTGCTATTAGGCGGTTACAGGAGGCTGTATGGTTAAATGTACAAAGTCCAGCATCACTATATTGTCAGGAGGAACTCCATCGTGGGTATCATAGGAGCGATCGTAGG
This sequence comes from Microcoleus sp. B4-D4, assembly GCF_036705185.1. Taxonomy (NCBI): domain Bacteria; kingdom Bacillati; phylum Cyanobacteriota; class Cyanophyceae; order Oscillatoriales; family Microcoleaceae; genus Microcoleus; species Microcoleus sp. B4-D4. The sequence goes on from NZ_JAUBTX010000029.1 coordinate 29,989, forward strand.
TTTTTTGGCAGGGGTAGCAGTTGCTTACTCATTAGTGGAAAAACGATTAAAAAAGCAAAAACAAGAATACTTGCAGCAAACCCGAAGAATAGCTCAGGATATAGAACTAGCTCAGATATCTCGGATGCAGCCCACTGCAGATTCCCAGCCAGGAGAACAGGAAGATAAGCTTAGACAAGCCACTGTCGAACACGAAAATTTACTCAGACAAGTTACAACTCAATACGAAAGTCAACTCCAACAAATTGCCGCTCAATACGAAAATCAACTCCAACAAGTTCGAGCAGAACGCGATCAACTCCAACAAGTTGCTGGCGCACAGGAAAATCAGCTCAAACAAGCCAGCGAGGAATTAGAGGCAGCTCACAATGCTAAATTGCAAGAAAACCTGCAATCTTTGCAATCAGAACACGAAAATCATTTACTCAGAGTTGCTGACGAATTGCATCACAATTATCAAGCTCAAATCGAAGAACATTTGCAATCTTTGCAATCAGAACACGAAATTCGCTTGAGACAAACTGCCGAGGAATATCAGAACCGCGAGGTTGAGATGCAGTTACGTATGGAAGCTTTGCAAGAGGAATACGAGAGTCGGTTGCAAGCAGCTCACGAGCAGTTACAAGCTCACGAAACTCAGATGCAGACTACTATCGGGTCTTTGCAACAGCAGTACGAGAATAATGTCCAACAACAAGAAGTTCCCGATCGACAGTTTGGTCAGTTAAATCAAACAGAAGTTGGAGAATATTTACCCGAACCAGAAGTAGGACAGGAACAGTCAAGCGAGTTAAGCCAAACAGAAGCTCAACAAGAGTTAAATGACACAGATTTTTCGGAGCCACAATCAATTGATTCATATCAACAAACCGCAGTCGAACAACAGCCTGAAATAGCCAGACAATTAGCAACCTATTCGGTGGAGCAATTGATGGGATGCGTTCAAAGTCCAGACTCAGAAACGCGCAAGTTTGCAGCGTCTGCTTTAGGTAACTTGGCTGCTGCGAATGCTCTGACAGACGACAGCCATCGAGTAGTAGAAACCTTGGGCCAATTACTTCGAGATTTGCAGCCGGAGGTGCGCGAAGCTGCTGTGGAAGCACTAGGATCGATCGAGTCGGAACAAGTAATTCCGCTGTTGGAACAAGCTTTGCTAGATACAGATAGGGCTGTGGCTGTGGCGGCTAGTGCTGCGCTCAATAGGTTGAAGTTTGATCCGCAGACTCCGGCGGTGCAACCGACAATTGTTGATATTGAGGAACCAAATAGTTAAGCGGTTACGTAGGGAGCATCTCATTTTTGAAAAAAGCATTTTTTACAAAGCACGCGAACTCTTGCGCGATCGCATTATCAAATCAAAACTGAGATTCTCCCGACGACTTTCGCGATCGGAAAAAAGTTTTTACCCTAGGGGGCTATAACTTTAATGAGATTGCGGACTTTAAAATCGCTGTTTTGTGCCGAGCACAAATTTAGTTTCGCCGGAGTCGCCAATACCCACGTCTAAGCGAATTAATCCAAAGGGCGATCGCACCCTTAAACCCAACCCAACAGCCGCCCCAGTCCCCGGTTTATCCCTCACCGAAGCCGGTTTTCCCAACACGCTGTCACCGGTTCCCAAATCCGAAGCAAAATCAACAAATATCACGCCGCCGACATCGCTACCGACGGGAAACCGATACTCGCCGGAAGCCAAAAAATAACTCCGCCCGCTACCAATATCCCCGCTATCGTAACCCCGCACGGAATTGCGCCCGCCGAGGCGAAACGCTTCTGTTGGGGGCAAATCTCCGATTACAGTCCCGCCTTGCAAGTTAAAAGCCAGCATTTCTGGCAGGTTTTCGGACTCGCTGATGCCGAGCAAAGTGACGGGGATATATTGTATATAATTTGCTAAGAGGCGGTTGCTCACAATGTTACCGCGTCCCAGAGGTATGGACTGCTCGGTGCTGAGGGTGAGAATCGAGCCGCTGGTGGGGTTAAAGGGATTGTTTCGCCGATCGCGCGTCGCGCCAAAAGAAACAGTGTATAACTCATCCACGCCGGAACCGCTGAAAGTGAGAGGATTGCCCCGTTCGTCGCGGCGGGCAATATTTAAATTGCGATCGCGCGTGCTGATATTGGTATAATTCAATCCTAAAGTTCCCCGCCAATCGCCCAAAGGTCGCGTAACTGCGAGATTTCCCCCGATCCGAATTTCCCGAACTCGATCGCCGTTGGGCAAATCGATATCCTTGTTGAAAATTTCGGAGATTTTGCGATCGCCAAAAGCTCTCACACTGTATCCCAAACGGTCTTCGGCAGCAATGTAAGGGCTGACAAACTCGACATCGTATTGGATACCTCGGAGGCTGGGTTCAAGTTCCACCGATAGCTGCTGTGCGTTGGTGCCGAAAGTGCGATCGACATAGGAAAGAGGAATAGCAACACCAACATCATCGCTAATGCTAGCACTCACGCCAAAAGAACGAGCCGATCGCTGTTGGACATTGTAAATTACATTAATATCCGTCCCAACTTCTTCAGTAGAAACCGTCACCTTGTCAAACAATCTCAACTGCTGCAACTGCTGCAAGTCCGATCGTACAACTTGCTCGGTGTAATTATCCCCCGCCTTTAGTTTGAGCTCGCCCCGAATAAAATCTTCCGAAATTCTGCCAACAATCGGATTGCCTTTTTTATCAACTGCTTCGCCTCTGGAATTGACAAAGCGAATTTTCACCTCAGCCACATAAACGCCTTCAGCATTTCCCGCTTGACTGATTTGTCGAGTACCGTCTAGCTGTCGGGCGTTGCTGTTTACCGGTTCGGTTTCGGGTTTGGTGGCGATCGTCCCCGGAGTTTGTAACACAGATGTAAAATCTTTATGGCGATTCGACTTGAGAGAAGGCGATTTAACTTCTCCAGTAACCGCGAGCTCATCAGATGCCGGCAAATCCCGCACAATTGGACTCACCCCATCCTCATCCCTCTGCGCCCTCTGCGCCTCTGCGGTTGCTTCTCTAACCTCCACTTGACGCGGTGCATCTGTCAGATCGAGAGCCCGCGCCGACAACTCCCCACCAGCCACCTGCGCCAGAGTCAAAAATGCAATAATCGGAATTCGCATCAGCATAAAATTAAAGCATACTCAACGCATATTACCGAAAATCGGTAGCGATGCCCAATATCAAATCGGGATTTAAACCGCGTTTACTCTAGCGATTCCCAGCATCCCCTCGCGCCGAGGCGGACGAAAGTTAGTACAGGCGCGGTTTCAACCGCCAGATAGCATCGCGCCTGCGGACACGATCAAACGAGTACAACTCACAAATTCACTACAATTAGGCGAAAAGAAACCCGGTATCTTCAAAAATACCGGGTTTCTGTGATGCGCTGAAAATTTGCCAAAGGTCGATCGCGGGCGATCGTAAAATTGGGGAAACCAAAAATTTATTTATAGAAATTGTCTAGAAACACGTTTCTCAAAATGAGCCTGAGTCTGCTGCAACAATTGTTCGCGACTGTCCTTAGCGGTAGTAATGCTAGGGAGCAAATTGCGAGCTTGTAAAGTCATGTGAAGCTGTAGGTGTGCGACGTACTCACTGACGTCTTCGCGCACGGAGCAAGCTGGGTAACGTTTTAAAGTAGAGTTCAAAGTGTTCTCCTGCTTTGAGTTTGCAGTAGTTTCAATAATATTAGACAGTATCACGGTCTACATCTAATTGCCTACTCCGCAATGAAGTTTAACCTTTGGGAGGCTTTTTTGTTACAATTGTTTACATACAATATTGCTTAAATAAATAAATCTACCTGATTAAAGGTAAAATACCGATCGCTAAAAAGCCCGCTGTGTATGTCTTCTTCCTTCTGTCCTAGATAACTAAAGCCCTCTCCCCTCTTCCTGATGACGTTGTACCGAAAGCTCGGAGGCGACACACTTATGACTAATGACCTTCCCTCTTCCCTCTTCCTGATGACGTTGTACCGAAAGCTCAGAGGCAACAGCACTGATGACTAATGACTAAGGACTAATGACTTCTTCCCTCTTCCTGATGACGTTGTACCGAAAGCTCAGAGGCGACAGCACTGATGACTGATGACTAATGACTAAGGACTAATGACTTCTTCCCTCTTCCTGATGACGTTGTACCGAAAGCTCAGAGGCAACAGCACTGATGACTAATGACTAATGACTAAGGACTAATGACTTCTTCCTTCTTCCCTCTTCCTTCTTCCTTCTTCCTTCTTCCCTCTTCCTTCTACTTATAAGGAGTCGATCGCCCGTGCAGTCAATAGCAATAGCACACAAACACACACTAACCACATTTGTCAATAGCAGCAGCCAAACAGCCGCCTACCTCGACATCGGCAGCGGCCCACCGTTATTGCTGCTGCACGGTTTCTTCGGAGAAAAGACTTGCTGGCTGCCATTAATTGAAATATTGCAATCTCAGTTTCGGTGCATCAGTTTAGATATGTTAGGTTTTGGAGAATCCAGCAAACCACAAATCCAGTACGACGTAGCCGTAGAAGTTGCCTTTGTGCGACAAGTTATAGAACAACTAAACATCGAACCCTGCAGCATCATCGGGCATTCTTTTGGCGGTTGGGTAGCCTCTGCTTATGCCCTAAAATATCCTAATTCCGTCAGCAGTTTAATATTAGCAGCACCAGCAGGAATTCGGGACGACAGTTTTTGCGGTCAATACGATGCTTTGCGGCCGCTGCTGTGGCAAACCCCAGTAGTTGATTGGGCCTTGCAGTTAGCCAAACCTGTGGCTCGTCTAGCAGGAAAAAGTGACAAATTGCAGGAAATTTCCGGGTGGCGGCGCGAGTTAATGTCTCAACCAGTAGCCCGGTCATTTTTAATGAGCCGGATGCGGCCCGAAGACGCAGTTGATACAGTAGAAAAAGAAATTCACAAATTACAAATTCCTACCTTAGTCATCGCCGCTATGGACGACGAAACAATTCCTCTGTGGCACTGTGAAACCTACGCCAAGGAGATACCGGGGGCAGAATTAGTAATTATTCCCAACGCCACCCACGGGTTGCCACAAACTCAACCTCAATTCATCGCGAAGTTGATTTGTAATTTTTTGGATAATTAAGAAAACCTTTGCCAAAAGCCGAATTCTAAAAACTGTGATAGACAATCAATTAAAAATAATTGTATTTTAGGATACTACTTCAATAGAAAATACAGAATATATTGGTAGTATTGTATATTGTTTTTTTTATGTCTATCACATCTTGTGTCAGCACGAACTACAGACATTTAGTAGATTTTGAGGTATTAGAAATGGAAGTGCTGAGCAACTACTTTAATCTGGAAGAAATTACCACAGCCAGAAAAGTTAGTGCTGCGGTAATTAACATCAGCGGTCGCCAGCGAATGCTTTCCCAGCGATCGGCTTTTTTTTGCATGAGGTTAGTTGGCTCTCAGAATGCCACAGAAAGAGCAAAACTGCGGGGGAACTTGTTAGAGGCGATCGAACTTATGGGAAAATCGCACCGCGACTTAATTAATACTGACAGCAGCAACTTATTGACTTCCCCTTCACCCACCGTCAAAGCAATGTATTTTGAGGGGCCGCTGTACCTAGACAAGCAAGTGCGCGAATATATCGATCGAATAAAAGCATTAATGCAAGTTCCAGATGCCGAACTCAACCTAGAAAATCCCGATCTACAGTACATTATAGCAGCAGCGGGCGGCGAATTGCTAGCAGCTTTCGATGCCGTCGTGAATCAGTACCAGCAAGAAAGCGAAATCGAACAATTTGAAATCGACCTCAAACAGATTGAACTGTATCAAAAAAGCTGTGCTGCTACCTCGAAAGCCGAAGCTCAAGCCGCCGAGATCGATCGCGCACTTCGCGAGATCAAAGAAACTCAAGCCCAACTGATGCACAGCGAAAAAATGTCTTCGATAGGAGCATTAATGGCCAGCATCGTCCACGAAATTAACAACCCAGTTAGTTTTATTTACGGCAACTTGAGCCATGCCAGTATTTATACTGACGATTTGCTGCACCTGCTGCGTCTCTATCAAGAATACAATCCCAATCCCTGTGCCAAAATTAAAGATATAATCGAAGAAATAGATCTCGATTTTCTAGTTACAGACTTGCCTAAAGTTATGTCTTCCATGCACATGGGTGCCGATCGCATTCGCGAAATTGTCAAATCTATGGGCAGCTTTTCGCGAACAGATAACAGTAAAATGACGCAGTGCGACTTGCACGACAGCATCGACAGCACCATCTTAATTTTGCGAAACCGTCTCAATGCTAAAACAGACCGTCCCGACATTCAAATAATTAAAGATTATGAAAAATTGCCTGGTGTAGAGTGTTATGCCGGACAGATAAATCAAGTATTTATGAATCTAATTAGCAACGCGATCGATGCTTTAGACGAGGCAGCACAAAATCGGCCCAATGCTCAGTTAAAAATTTATATCCGCACAGAAGTAGCAGGGAGCGATCGCGTGAGAGTGCGGATTGCTGACACGGGAGGGGGAATGACAGCAGAAGTAAAAGAACGAATGTTCGAGCAATTTTTTACCACAAAGGCGATCGGTAAAGGTACAGGCTTAGGATTGTCTATTGTCTACAAAATCCTAGTAGAAAATCACCGAGGAACGCTCAGGTGCGAATCAGAACCGGGGAAGGGAACAGAGTTTATTATTGAACTGCCGGTGGAGCAAATTTAAGCAATTTATCAAACTTAAATTTTATCCAATTTATCCGTAACATTTGCCTAGATTCGATTCTTCGCAGTGAAAAATTACACATATCGTAATTTAGTTATTTCTAGTTTTCAAATAAAATACCTCGTAATAATTGCCACTCACTTCATCGGCAAGTTACCTAACTTCGGCAATTTTTCAATTGTGAATAGCTGCGAATTCAGCAGATTGAGGTGGAGTAAAGTGCTTTATTTTGGGAATGATATCGAGTTCGGAACTCGCGTAAAAATTTTTGGTTTCAGCCGCTAGTTGAGAGCAGCAATTTTTTGATTGCTAGTGCAAAATTCAGCATTAACTTATATAAATAATATTGCCTAAATTGTGGTAATCAGTATTAAAAGTGACAGCTAGTGTTATTATGTCAAAAATTAACAAACATCAACCAATCTGCGTTGATCGGCGCTCATCAGCCAGCATCAGCGGTCAAAAAATTAATATTCAACAAAAATGCAAATTACTCAACCCCTCCACTGTGCCATCCTAGTTTCCCAACTAGAAACATCTGAACACTTTTACAGCAATGTATTAGGACTGCAAAAAATCGATCGAGAATTAAAATTTCCCGGAATCTGGTATCAAATCGGCAACTTCCAGCTTCACCTAATTTTAGCAGCAACAATTATACCAGATGCCATAGATTCCCAAAAATTGGGACGCAACCGACATCTAGCATTTTCTGTGGCAAACTTAGAGGAGGCAAAACAACAATTAACAGCCAGCAATTGTCCGGTACAAATGAGTGCGTCAGGTCGATCGGCATTATTTACCCAAGATCCCGACGGTAACATCATCGAACTCAGCGAGTAACAGATGAAAATCATCGCCTACTCTTACAGCGAACCGCTACTAGAAGCTGCGCCAGCGCCCGAAATTTGGGGCCAAGAGGTCGATCGCATCTATCAAGACTTAGGAGGGCGACAGCAACTGCAACAACTCCTAAAAGATTGCCAAGCAGAACCAGTCAAATACCTATTAATTCAGCGCTTTGAAGAACTGGGCGACACAGTACAGCAAGTGTGCGCGCACCTAGAAAAACTCGAAAACCTCGGCATCGAACTCATTGTCACAGACGAAAAACAAACCGAAAATAGAGCAAACTTACTCAAACTCCTCGCAGAAGTCCAGCGCAGCCAACACAGCCGCAGCATTCGCAAAGGACACGCCCGCAACCGCATCAAATCCCTTCCCCCACCAGGAAAAGCCCCCTACGGCTATCGGCGCGGCAAAGACAAATATACGATCGACAAAACCGCTTCCCCCGCCGTCAAAGACTTTTTTGATCACTTTCTCATCTACGGTTCCCTGCGCGGTTCCGTGCGCCATTTAGCAAAGAAATACAACAAAAAAATCTCCGTCAGCACAGGCCGCCGCTGGCTGACAAATCCCGCCTACCGAGGCGATTTAGAATATCAAAAGGGCCAAGTCATTTCTAACACCCACGTCCCGATTATTTCCAGAGAAGAAGCCGCCCAAATAGACCGATTGTTGCGCCGCAACCGCCGCCTTTCTCCCCGCAGCGCCAGCGCCCCGCGTTCCCTCGCAGGTTTAGCAATTTGTGCGGAATGTCGATCGCCCATGACAGTCGCAAAAGTCACCTCCTACCGCAAAGATCGAGAATACCTTTATTTGCGACCGATTAACTGTCTGTCCCAGCCCAAATGCAGCGGTATTTCCTACGAAGAAGTATTGCAATTAACTATAGCAGGAATTTGTCGGGATTTGCCCGATGCCGTCGCCCAGTTGCAAATGCCGCAGATGAACGCAATTAAAGCAGGAATTGCCGGATCTATCTGCTCGAAACAAGAAATCATAGAGCAATTACCAGCCCTGATTGAAAGTGGCATTTTTGACAAAGAAACCGCCGAACTGAGAGCCTACAAAGTCCGCACGGAAATAGCCGAAATGCAAAGCAGGCTCGCACAATTGCCCCCAGTTAACTTGCGAGAAACCGCGCAAACAGTTTCTCTTCCCCAGTTTTGGCTGGATTTGTCGGAATCGGAACGCAGGTTTTATTTTCGTGAGTTTATCGATCGCATTGAGATAGTCCGGGAAAATTCCCTATTGAGACTGCAAATTATTTTCATTTTTTAACAGTCGTAAATCAGCCCGGACTTGCTATAGCCTTTCTCAAAAAGGTGATATCATTTCTGGTCGATTACCATAGAAAATACTGTTTGTGCGTGTCCACAAAAGTACCAAATATTGAGCGTATGCAAGCCTGCACTACGAACCTTACTTAGGGCTTGCTGAATAATCGATCGCATATTGCGTGGCCTGGGTTTCGATCATGCGATCGAGAATAAAGTGCAAGATAAACAGGTAAAATAGGTCAAAACCCGTGCATCACCACCTGAGATCATGTACAAAAAGGTTGAGCTTGCTCCCGTCCCACCCTTGGACTTTGAACTAGCCAACGGCTCTAAATTGTCACCAGATAACCGTTGGGTAAAAATGGCCCAAGTAATACCGTGGTCAGAATTTGAATCAGAATATGCTCAAAACTTCCCCACAGAAATGGGTGCACCAGCCAAATCATGGAGGATGGCGTTGGGGGCATTAATTATTAAGGAAAAATTAGGAATTAGCGATCGGGAAACAGTAGAACAAATCCGTGAAAACCCGTATCTGCAATACTTTATCGGTCAATCAAGCTACAGTAACGAGCTGCCATTTGACCCATCACTATTAGTTCACTTCCGGCAACGAATTAGTTCCAACCTAATTAATAAAGTGAACGAACGAATGGTCGAAAAAATGTGGGAAATTACCCCAGTTAAACCCGAAAAAAAAAAGGATTCGGACGGCAAAAATGAATCACCCAAGTTCGGAAAATTAATCATAGATGCGACCTGTGCCCCAGCCGACATTACCTATCCGACCGACTTAGGACTATTAAACAAAGCTAGAGTTCATACAGAAAAAATTATAGATATCCTATACAAACAGATCAAAAGTAAAATCAATAAAAAACCAAGAACCTACCGTAATCTAGCAAGAAAAGACTACTTAGCAGTAGCCAAACAAAGACGGCCCACCCGAAACAAAAGAAGACAGGCACTTAAAAAACAACTCCAATACATCAAAAGAAATCTAGCTCATATTGAACAGCTAATCGAGTTAGGTGCGACCCTAGAAAGTCTGAACAAAAAGAAATATAAAACCTTGCTAGTTCTCACAGAAGTCTATCGCCAACAGCAATGGTTATTTGATAATAATAAACAGAGTATGGAGGATAGAATAGTAAGTTTAAGTCAGCCCCATATCCGCCCCATAGTCCGAGGAAAAGCCGGAAAAAGCGTAGAGTTTGGAGCTAAACTATCAGCGAGCTGTTTTGAAGGATATGTATTTCTAGACCGGATGAGCTGGGATAATTTTAACGAATCAGGAGACTTGAAAGCACAAGTAGAAGCTTATTATAGCTTCACAGGATATTATCCAGAGTCAGTTCATGCAGATCGGATTTATCGTACAAGAGAAAACCGAGCTTGGTGTAAAGAAAAAGGCATTAGAATCAGTGGACCACCTCTAGGAAGACCTCCAGCAAATGTGAGTAAAGAAAAAAAGAAGCAAGCAAAGGAAGATGAGAGGATTCGTCAGGCAATTGAAGGAAAATTTGGGCAAGGTAAACGAAGATTTAGCCTGAATCTGGTAATGACAAAACTTGAGAATACCTCTAGTACAGCTATTGCTATCACTTTTTTAGTAATGAACCTTTCTACCTGGTGGCGCCGGGTTTTTTGTATGTTTTTATGCGGTTCGGGGAAAACAATGCCTGTTTTTGGGCTTAACATAATTGGCGCTTATATTTTACTCAAAATGAGGCAGGAAAAACTCATCTTTAACTCTGGTTGAATAATCAATCACTCCCCATCGCCAAAAAGCGATCAATTATTCAGCAAGCCCTACTTATTGTGGTAAATCGATCCGACACGATCTGAGAATTCAGTCGATTTTAGATTGAATAATTTTAGTCAACGTAGGGTGCGTCGCCAAGAACAACTCTCGCTATCAACTACAATTAAACGAGTGACGCACCCTACAACTGATAACTTAAGTAAACCGTATTGTACTATAACGGTTCTCAAGCGTGGTGAGGTATGCCCTGTTTGGCCAATGCCCTGTTTGGCCTGTTTGCCCAATGCCCTGTTTGGCCAATGCCCTATCCCGGATAGTACCTCATATGAGAGCTCTAAAGACTATATAACTTAGCAATGAGTTTTAACTCTATTTTTTAGCCTTTAGCCAATAAACAATTAACTCTCCTTTACCTTTAACCGCGATCGCGCCTCTTTCCTCCAATACATACCGCTCTTTTAACTTCTCGCAAACAGCCGAAGTCACTTGAATATACCCCGGTAATCCTTGACATTCCATGCGAGAAGCAACATTAACAGTATCTCCCCACAAGTCATAAATAAATTTTTTAGTGCCAATCACCCCAGCAACTACTGGGCCTGTATTAATGCCAATCCGAATTTGAAAGGGTTCGCCCGTGTCGGTTTTAAAATCTGCGATCGCATCCTGCATATCCAACGCCATATTTGCGATCGCCCCTACATGATCTGCCATCGGCACAGGTAAACCCCCCGCCACCATATAAGCATCCCCAATTGTTTTAATTTTTTCCAAACCGTGTTTTTCAGTTAATTCGTCAAACTTGGAAAAAATCTTATTTAGAAAATTTACCAATTCTAGCGGTGAAATTCTGGCAGCAAGAGACGTAAAATCGACAATATCTGCAAAAAGAACTGTTGCTGACTCAAACCTTTCAGCAGTAGAACCCTCGCCTTTTTTTAAATTTTCAACAATCGCAGCCGGTAAAATATTCAGCAATAAATGATCCGATTTGTTTTGAGCCAGCCGTAAAGCTAGCTCAACTGTCTGCCGATCTTTAATTTCCTTTTGCAATCGATCGACACACCCTTCTAGTTGCTTAGTTTGCTCTTGGAGCAGTCGCTGCTGATTTTGAATTATTAACTGATTTGCCACTCGTGCTAATACTTCTTTACCTTGAAAAGGTTTAGTAATATAATCAACAGCTCCCACATCAAAGGCTTTCACCTTATCTGAAGCGTCATCTAAGGCGCTTAAAAAAATCACTGGAATTGAACTGGTTTTTGGTGAAGCTTTCAAGTTTGCACACACCTCATATCCATTCATTTCTGGCATCATCACATCCAGCAGAACTAGAGTCGGCGGAAACTCCTGCACCGTCGCCAGAGCTCTTTTTCCGTTCAACGCTTTGCGAACCTGATAGCCTTGCTCAGTTAGGATTGTAGATAAAAGCCGCACGTTATCTGGTTTATCATCAACTACTAAAATGGTGGCTGGAATTGTAGGAGACTGATTGCTGTTCATGCGATCGCTAACCGTATTTTTTCAAAATCCAATATATTAAGAGTCACAGGCATTAATGGCAGACTTCGCTAACTCAATAATATCATCAAACAGGAAATCACGTGCTAAATCAGTTAAAACCTGTGCAGAGACAGCAAACTCTACAGGCATCTCCTCAATCAACCGAAGAATCTTATCATCGTAGCATTCATGAGCAGCATCATGGATATTATCCAGCCACTCACTAGGCATTTGAGCGAGTTGTAATCCTACGGATTCATTGCTGCTAACCCCACTCAATTCGCTTTCGTTTTCAAGATTATTATCAACAGATTCATCGTAAACATAGCTAAGTCCTAAGTATTTCTCTATGATAGCAAACAAGATTTTAGCCTCAAACGGTTTACGCATAAAATCGTCGCAGCCTGCTGCTAAAATAGTTTTTCTTTCCTCTTCAAAAGCGCTAGCTGTGAGGGCGACAATCACCGTTTCTTTTCCGAGAGGATGAGATTTAATTTGTCTGGTTGCTTCATAACCATTCATTACAGGCATCTGCATATCCATCCAAATCAGGTGCGGTTGCCAATCTTTCCATACATTAATAGCTTCTTGACCATTTTTAGCTTCTCGCACGAGGAAGCCTAGCGGTGACAATAATCTATCTATGACTAGACAATTATCGGCACGATCGTCAACCACCAAAATCCGGTACTCTGGTTGCTCTGGTGCTAAACCAATGACTTTTTTATGCGGTTTAAGCATTTGAATTTCGGTGGCATCGGCCAGACCCAGTTGAATATCAAATGAAAACGTACTTCCAAAATCAGGTGTACTGCTGACAACAATATCCCCTCCCATCATTTGGACAAATTTGCGACTAATTGGTAAGCCTAGTCCGCTTCCCTGTTCGGATTTATAACCTGCTTTTGTTTGCTCGAATGGTATAAATAACTTATTCATTTCTTCTGCAGCAATGCCGGGGCCAGTATCTTGAATTTCAAACTGAAGGTGTAAAGATACCGGGCGAATAGAATTCGAGTCTGCACAATCAAAATTCGCAGGCGCGGACTTTTCATATCCCCTGTCGGCGGTTTTTGTTTGCGTGCTTTTCAACTCTACATTTTCAGTCGCCAAATTTTCTTCTACCTTGTTTTTCATTCGCAAGGTAACGCTACCCGTCTCTGTAAACTTAATGGCATTTCCGACAAGATTAATCAAAATCTGGCGCAATTTACCCTCATCTCCATTAACAAAGTACGGTACATTTTGGGCTATTTCAAAATTGAGCTGCAATCTCTTAGATTTAGCTTTCAGTCGAAACATTTCTTCTAGGGTTTCTAGCAGGCGAATTAAATTAAAACTGCTTTCATTAAGTTGAATTCTGCCTGCTTCAATTTTGGACATTTCCAAAATATCATTAATTAGCGAAAGCAAATGTTCCCCGGCGCGATTAATAATTCCTAAGTGTTGTTGGTGTTCGTTGTTTAGGGATGAATCGCGCACCATCACCTGACTAAATCCCAGAATTGCATTCAGGGGAGTACGCAATTCGTGACTCATAGAAGAAAGAAATTCACTTTTGGCGACGTTGGCGGCATCAGCCACTCTGACAGATTTTTGCAGCGCTGCTTCTGCCAACTTGCGATCGGCAATTTCTGTTTTCGCTTGTTCAAATAGCGTACATTGCTGGATGGCAATTGCTAGCTGTACAGAAATTTGCTTGAGAGATTCTATCTCAGAAGAGTTCCACTGTTTTTGACTGCGGCAGTGATGAGCAATTAGTAAGCCCCATAAATTTTCCCCTTGCAAAATAGGAACCACGAGGTTAGCTTTAATTTCAAATTGGGCGAGTAAATTAATGTGGCACTCGGAAATACCAGCGGTGTAAATATCGTCCACCGCCCGAACGCGCCCCTGCTGGTAAACAGAAATATAGCCTTCGCGAAAACAAGGATCGTTAATATCAATTCCCCTAATCGGCATCACACCCCTTGCTACCGATTCGACTGCTATAAATCCGCTCCAATCTCGGTTGAAACGGTAAATAACAGTCCGATCAGTTGACAAGAACTCGCGAACTTCTTCAACAGCCACTGTCATAACTTCTTCTAGGTTAAGAGAAGAGCGAATCCGCTCTTGAATGGAATTCACCAGTCGCTCTCTTTTTAGTTGCTGTTGCAAAGCTGCTTCTGCCTGTTTGCGAGCAGTAATATCTACTCCATAACCAACACACTCCACAGGTATGCCAGCAGCATCTTTGACCAACTTAACCTCATCGTGAATCCAGCGATAACTACCGTCTTTGTGCAGTTCGCGGTATTCGTAGGAAATCAATTCTTTTTGCAATATCTGAGCGAAGGAAGTATCTATAATCTCTCGATCTTCGGGGTGAACGAGGCTGTGCCAATCCAGGGAACCATCCACAAATTGTCGCGCTTCGTAGCCCATCATTGAAAAAATATTTTCGCTAACAAATGTTACGTCATAATCTCCCCCTAATTTGCAGCTAAAAATAACTGCCGGAGTAGTAGCCAACAAATATTGCAAGCGTTCGGTAACTGAGCGCAATTTTAACTCGGCTTGCTGGCGCTCGCAAGCTTCCGTTTCTAAGGAAGTGTTGGTTTCTGTCAACTGTGCGGTACGCTCTTGCACTTTAAGTTCTAAATCTTCATAGGCGCAGCGCAGAGCTAATTCTGCATTTTCACGCACGGCGATTTCCCGCTGTAATTTGATATTAATTGCTTCTAATTCTTGAGGGCTTTTTAAGGCCAAAAACTGGGGTAGTAGCGTTACCATCGATCCGGCAGTGTAGCAGGAAACGAGGGCGGTAATTCCTTTTTCAATCCCCGACAGCCAATAAGCGGAATGCCACAGCGTCCAAATGTCTAGCAAGTGACCTGTACCGCAAAGAATAATAAAGGCACCAAACAAACCAAATATTCCTAAAAAAGGAATATCGCGGCGCTTAAAAATAAAATAAATCAGCATCGCCGGAATTGAATAGTAAGCCATCGCGATTAAAAAGTCGCCGGTTACGTGCAGCCACACCAAAGGCGTTTGCCACAGATAGCAGTGACCGTGCGGCATATACTGAGTTGGAGAAAAGATATTTTTGACTATTTCCCACATGATTTTTACAGGCAAATTATATTAAGTGCAACACTCTTCTGGTTCTTGTGAGGTGGTTTTTTATAGCCAGCCCTGTCTCTAGGTTGGGGCTGGTTATAATCAACCGCCCTACAAGTTGATTTACAAAAACGGGATGAATCAACATTTACAGCTTTACCAAAACTTTTTCAGCAAAAGTTGCTGGCTGAGGTTGGGATTTTAAGGGAATTTTAATAATAAACTCAGTACCCATCCCAACCTCGGAAGTGCAGCGCAAATAACCTTCATGGCTTTGAATAATTTGATAAGAAATTGCCAAACCCAGACCTGTACCATAACCGATAGGTTTAGTCGTATAAAATGGATCGTAAATTTTAGCGATCGCCTCAGCATCTATGCCACTGCCATTATCAGCAATGTGAATCTGCACCCACTCGCCGTCAACCATAAGCGTGCTAATACGAATTGTTAGCCGTTGGCAATGGGCATATTGCAAGCGATCGGGTAAAATTTTCCCCCAACAGTCTTTTTTGACCGAATGCTTCTGCACCGCCATCTGTTCTAAAGCATCAATCGCATTAGAACAAATATTCATAAATACTTGGTTGAGCTGTCCGGCGTAGCATTCCAAATCTGGCAAATTTCCATAGTCTTTAATCACTTGGATAGCCGGACGGTATGGCTGTTCTTTCAGGCGGTGCTGCAAAAGCATTAAAGTGCTGTCGATACCTTCATGAATATTTACCTTTTTCATATCGGCTTCGTCTAAGCGGGAGAAGGTGCGTAAAGATTTAACAATATCTTTGATGCGCTCGGCTCCAATTTTAATCGAACTAAAAATTTTTTGCAAGTCTTCTAAAATAAAGTCGAGTTCGATGCTGTTAATCTTGTCAGCAATTTCCGGTGGAGGAGTAGGGTAATAAACTTGATAAAACTTAATCAATCCCAAAAGCTCTTGAATGTATTCCCGGGCAGGAATCAGATTGCCATAGATGAAGTTAACAGGGTTATTAATTTCGTGAGCGACTCCAGCTACCATTTGCCCCAAAGAAGACATTTTTTCAGTTTGCACGAGTTGGGTTTGGGCACTTGTGAGTTGTTGTAGAGTGTTTTCGAGCTGCTGAGTTTGTTTTAGCAGTTTAGCTTCAGAATGTCGCAATGAATTTTCAGCCAAGGAGCGATCGCGATTTTCCTGTTGCAAAAGTTCATTAGTTAATTCTAAAGCGATCGTCCTCTCCGTCACCCGTTTTTCCAGTTCCAGCATTAATTCTGAGAGTGCTTCCTGAGCTTGTTTGCGATCGCCCACCTCATTTTGTAAAGCCAAATTTGCCGCCGCCAATCGAGCGGGACTGGGGATCGCCAAGATTTTTGGGATTAGTTCCACCAGCACTGCTGCTGTGGATAGCGAAACTAGCGCCGTAATCGCTTTCAGAAAACCTGAAAACCAATAATTAGGATGCCACAGCGTCCATATTTCCATAACGTGGGTAATGCCGCAGCAGACAATAAAAGAGCCAAACAACATGAAAATCCAGTCAAAAGGCAGGTCTTTTCGCTTCTTGACAATATAAATCAGCGTGATGGGTATCGCAAAATAAGCGCAAGCAATCAAAGCATCAGACAAAATGTGCAGCCCCACTAATCCAGGCTTCCACAAATAGCAATGACCGTGAGGAATAAAATAATTAGGAAACATTTTATGAACCATTTGTATTCAACCAACCAGACTATTTGCTAGCTCATCTTTTTGAAAAAGTATTGCAGCACGATTTCCTAAAACCCTGTAACCAAATAAAAAATTGCTCTTGAGACTGAACGCTATTGATGAGTCGATGCAGCGATATAAAACTACTTTTAATTAAATTAACATCAATCGATTAACATAGAGCGATGTCAACTGTCACATTCTTACTGTTAGCTTCACGACTAACTGTGACACCTACATGACATTTTGGCCAATTGCTTTGGAAAAACTCAGCGCTGCTACCTGAAAGCTAACCCCGCCAGCGCCTCTTGAAATTGGGTTGTGGCACTCAGCGACCAGTCATTCGATTTTAGATTTTAGATTTTAGATTTTGGATTGACCCCACGGATCGAGGATCGGGCTTGAGGATTTGAGATTCCAGATGCTCCCGATTGATTCCACGGATCGAGCACTTGGCGGGTACCACCTTTGAAATTCGCTTGTCAGGCAACGGGGCTAGCACAAGATTTAACGGATGTCACGGATTTAACTCGGCAAAAATAACCCTTCTCAAAAACCTGTAGATTCGGGTTTACTCTTCATTGATGTCACATTTAGCCGCCAGGGATTTAAGTCCCTGCTGAAGGTTTAACTTTAAATTGACACAAACTCAGCTTTAAATTACATCACAAGTGATAACATCAACTATAAACTTACGGGCAATTGCCAATTATGACGATAGATGAGGTACTACAGTTAACTCGTGCGCGATCGCAAAAAGATTTACATCCCGTACAAGAAATCCTGCTCCGCCAAGTTTGGGAAGGAAAGACTTATACAAGCATCGCATTGGCCTCTCATTACGGAGAGCATTACCTGAGAAACATCGCCTCTGGCTTGTGGCAATCTCTCTCTGAAATCTTCCACATACCTATTAGTAAATCTAATTTTCGCTCCTCTCTAGAATCGCGTTCCTTAACCGCAGAGGAAGCAGAATTAATTGAAAAATTCACCCGCAGCCAATGCCTAGCAACACCTTTAGAATATCCCGGCTCTCCCGTACCCCTCGGTTCGCCATTTTATATCAATCACCCGCTAATTGAAGAACTCGCGTATCAAGAAATTGCCAAGCCAGGGAGTGTTCTGCGGATAAAAGCTCCCAGGAAGATGGGTAAAAGTTCACTTTTGCTACGAATTTTAGACCGCGCTAATTCTCTAGGCTACCGAACTGTAAGTTTGGATTTTCAGCAAGCTGAGGAAGCTGTTTTAGACAACCTCGATAAATTTTTAAGGTGGTTTTGTGCCAACATCAGCAGGCATCTAGATTTGCCACCTTTATTAGATGATTTTTGGGATGAAGATATGGGTAGCAAAGTAAGCTGCACCATTTATTTGCAGCAATATATATTAACTCAAATAAATCGTCCTTTACTCTTAGCTTTAAATGAAGTAAATAGAATTTTTGAGTATCCCAAAATTGCCAGAGAATTTTTGCCACTTCTGCGAAGCTGGCATGAAGAAGCAAAGCGGAATGAAACCTTGGGAAAACTGCGGTTAATCGTCCTTCATTCCACAGAAATTTATATTCCTTTAAAGCTCACTGAATCGCCTTTTAATGTCGGTTTGCCGCTGCAATTGCCCTATTTTACAGAAGAGCAGATACTTGCTTTAGCGCACCGTTACGGACTCGATTGGACAGATAGCCCAGATGCCGATCGACTGATGGCAATGGTGGGGGGACATCCTTATCTAGTCCGGCTCGCTTTTTACCATCTCTATCAAAAGGCTGTAACGTTAGATGTGCTTTTGCAAGAAGCTCCCACCATAGGAGGAATTTATAAAGATTACTTGCGGAATTTTTGGGTGACATTGCAAGCAGATACCGAACTCGCAATTGCCCTTAAACAAGTGGTAAAATCTGAGCGCGGTCTGGAATTAGAGCCGATAGTAGCTTGTAAATTAGTGAGTATGGGGTTGATTCATATCGATAACAACCGCTGTACGCTAAGCTGCGAGTTGTACCGCCTGTATTTTGGTTCGCCAAACTTTATTTAGTGATTGCCTACCGTAAAAATCTGTGCTGCTGTTAAGTTTAAGTCTGGGAAGGCGAGGGATCGCACCACATCATCACCTCTAAATTGATTAACTACATACTCACCGTTGGATTATAATTCAGTAGGGATGGTGACAAAAATAACGCTCAGACTGCCTCTTTTTATACTCAACTTTCACTTTTAAACCAACCCGTAAACGGCATGACCGAGGTAACATACCAAATTGGTGGCAGTCTTGCCAGTGATGCCCCTACATACGTAGTGCGAAAAGCAGATGACCAACTCTATCAAGCCTTGAAAAACGGCGAGTTTTGTTACATCCTCAACTCCCGTCAAATGGGCAAATCTTCGCTGCTGGTACGCACCTTCCATCGATTGCAAGCAGAAGGATTTCAATGCAGTACGATCGACATGACCCGCATCGGCACCGAAAACATCACGTCTTTACAGTGGTATAAAGGAATCGTTGGCGATTTGTGGCGCAGCTTCAATCTATTAGGAAAAGTGAATTTAAAAACTTGGTGGAAAGAAGAAGAAGTTTCCTTTCTGCAAAGATTGAGCTATTTTATTGAAGACATTTTGTTAGCTAAATTTTCTGAAGACAAAATTGTTATATTGGTCGATGAAATTGATAGCATTCTGGGGTTAGATTTTCCGGTAGATGATTTTTTTGCTTTAATTCGGTATTGTTACAACCAAAGAGCCATCAATCCCGAATACAACCGGATTACCTTCGCCATTTTCGGAGTAGCCACACCCAGCGATTTAATCGCCGATAAAAATCGAACTCCTTTTAATATCGGACGAGCGATCGATTTGCAGGGATTTCAATTGGAGGAAGCACAGCCACTAGCGAAAGGATTAAAAAATGTAATAACCAATCCGCCAGCAGTTATCAAAGAAATCTTAGCTTGGACTGGAGGACAGCCATTTTTAACTCAAAAAATATGTGAATTGGTAGTAAGAACTGCTGGAGAATCCCGCAGCGGCGATTTAAAAATACCACCGGGAACAGAGGGATTTTTTGTGGAATCGTTGGTGCGGGATAAAATCATTGATAAATGGGAATCGCAGGACGAACCGGAGCATTTGAAAACGATACGCGATCGCATCTTGCGAAACGAACAACGCGCCGGAAGATTGCTCGGCATTTACCAGCAAATCTTACAAAGCGTAGGGGCGGTGGATGGTGCGTGCCCGCCCGTCGCCTCCGATGATAGTCGCGAACAAATCGAACTTATTTTAAGTGGATTGGTAGAAAAAAAGCACAATTTTCTGCAAGTTAAAAACCGAATTTATCAAGAAGTCTTCGATTTCAATTGGGTAGAAAAAAAATTAATATCTCTGCGTCCTTACTCGCAAAACTTCGATGCGTGGTTGGCGGCAAAACAACAAGATAAATCGCGGCTATTGCGCGGCAAAGCATTGATTGACGCTCAAAATTGGGCGCGAGGCAAAAGTTTAAGCGACCTAGATTATCAATTTTTAGCCCAAAGTGAAAAATTAGACCGAATCGAGGTGCAACAATCACTAGAATCAGCACGACTAACAGAAGTTGAAGCGCGACTGCTCGAACAGAAAAAAAATGCCAGACGACAAAAATACTTTATAGTGACACTGAGTATGGCATTAATCTTAGCTTTAGGATTGGGAGCGATCGCCTTTTCACAATATCATCAAGCCACTCAAAGCCAACGCAACGAAAAAATTGGTAAAATTCAAAGCATAACACGGTATTCCGAAGCCCTATTTGCCTTAGATAAGCGGTTAGATGCCTTAATAGAAGCCCTCAAAGCCAGAAAAGAACTACAACTATTAAACGGCACAGATCGCCCGACAAATGGCATGGTTGAATCGGCGCTACGTCGAGCAATTTATGGATCAGTTGAATACAACCGTTTTTCAGACAATAGTGGTTGGATGAATGCCTTAGCCATTAGTCCTGATGATGAGATTATCGCTGTGGGTACAAGCGACGGGGATGTGCAAATTTGGCATCAAGATGGCAGATTAATTCGCACCTTCAAAGCACATATAGCACCCGTTATCGGAGTTGCCATCAGTCCCGATCGCCAGCTTATCGTTTCGGGGAGTGGAGACTTAACAATCAAACTCTGGCAGCTTAACAGTAGCACAGATAAAGCCGCACTACCTTTACACACTCTGACAGGACATAAAGCTCCAATTTACAGCGTCAAGTTTAGCCCAGATGGAGAATTAATTGTCTCAGCTTCCCAAGACAGGACGGTGAAAATTTGGCGGCGGAATGGCACGTTGTTCAAGACACTAACAGGGCATCTTGGCGTAGTCAGAAAAGCAGTTTTTAGCCCAGATGGAGAGTTGATTGCCTCAGCTTCTGAAGATAGCACGGTGAAAATCTGGCGGCGCGATGGCACTTTGTATAAAACGCTTTCACAAAATCAATCTCCAGTCTTATCCATTGCCTTTAGTCCTAATAGTAATACCATTGCTGCGGGCACTGGAGACGGTACTATTAAACTCTGGCACCGTGACGGAACTTTGTTAAGGACAATTGCCGCCCATGACGCGGGAATTCAGGCATTAGCTTTTAGTCCCGATGGAGAAACGATCGCCTCTGGTTCTGATAACCAGATGCTCAAACTCTGGAACATTGACGGAACTTTACTCACCACTATCAAAGCACATAACAGCGCAATTAGCGATCTTTCATTTAGTCACAATGGCGAATATCTCGCATCGACTTCTTTTGATGGCACTGTTAAACTCTGGAAATTCAGTAACTCCTTGCTGACAATTCTGCGGAGACATACTGCTGGCGTTTGGGGAGTCGCTTTAAGCAAGAATCAACAATTAGTGGTTTCATCAAGTGGAAACGAGGTTCTTCTTTGGCACAGAGACGGTAAATTACCGAGGCGGTTTGAGGGGCATAACTCTGCGTTTAGTGGCGTTGCTATCAGTCCCGATGGCAAAATTATTGCTACGGTTAGTGTAGACAAATCGGTTAAACTTTGGAGTGCTGATGGCACTTTATTGAAGACCCTCCCAGGACGAGTTGATATGAGGAGAGTTGTTTTTAGTCCTGATGGCAAAATCATTGCTTCTTCAAGTGGGGATACGACAGTCAAACTTTGGCGGTTAGACGGAACCGAATTGACTACCCTCAGAGGACATAAAGCCGGGGTTTGGGGGGTAGCTTTTAGTCCTGACGGGGAGATTCTTGCCTCAACAAGTGGAGACAAGACCGTTAAGCTTTGGCGGCTGAATGGTACGTTAATTAAGACACTTCAAGGTCACAGTAGTTTAGTTTTTGGTGTAGCTTTCAGCCCGGACGGAGAGGTAATTGTTTCGGCGAGTGATGACAAAACGGCTAAACTTTGGAGTCGTGATGGTAAGTTGCTACACACTCTCAAGGGACATCTTTCTGGAATTTGGAGTGTGGCTTTTAGTCCTAATAATAAAACGATCGCTACAGGGGGTAGTGACGGTACGATCAAACTCTGGCAACGTGACGGTACTGAGATTACAACCCTGATGGGACATAGCGCACGGGTGGGGTCTTTAGCTTTTAGTTCTGATGGCAAAACTCTTGCTTCTGGTTCTGAGGACAAAACGGTAATTCTGTGGAATTTAGAGCAGAGTGTAGAGTTAGATCGGGTACTAGCCTCTGGATGCGATCGCGTGCGGGATTATCTGCAAACAAATACCGATGTGAAGGAGGAAGATAGACATTTGTGCGATCGAGTGGGCAATAATGCTCAGAAAGAATAAATAATAATTGCTTGTGTCCTATGATAAATTTCGTTACTAGATTTCAATGAAGTTTCGGATTTAAGTGGTTGGTTGAAAAATTTGAGATGCTTAGGAAGCGACAAAATTAACACTTAGAAGCCGGATTTATCCAATAAAATCGGTTTCTGGTCAGGAGTTTATAGAACGGAATAATCATGACTAAGCTTGAATATCAAGTCGGCGGAAGTCTTGCCACCAATGCCGGAACCTATGTGATGCGAAAAGCAGATTCGCAACTCTACGAAGCTTTAATAGCCGGTGAGTTTTGTTACGTCCTCAACTCGCGACAAATGGGAAAATCTTCCCTATTAGTCCGCACCCTACACCGACTCAAATCACAAGGCTATCAATGCACTACCCTCGATTTAACCCGCACTGGTAGCGAAAATATTACCCCTTTGCAGTGGTATAAAGGAGTCGCCGCCGAACTGTGGCGCGGCTTCAATCTTTTAGGGAAAATCAACTTAAAAACTTGGTGGCGAGATGAAGAAGAAGTTTCCCTGCTGCAAAGATTAAGTCATTTTATAGAAAATATTCTGCTCGTTCAATTCCCCCAAGATAAAATTTTTATCTTTGTCGATGAAATAGATAGTATTTTAGGCTTAGATTTTCCCGTTGATGACTTTTTTGCCTTAATTCGGTTTTGCTACAACCAACGCGCCCTTAATCCAGAGTATAATCGCCTTACCTTTGCCATTTTTGGAGTCGCCACTCCTAGCGACTTAATTGCTGACAAAAATCGGACGCCATTTAATATTGGAATGGCAATTGATTTGCCAGGATTTACCTTTGAGGAAGCACAGCCTTTACTGGCGGGATTACAAACAAGTGTAAACAATGCAGTGCCAGTTTTAAAAGAAATCTTAAATTGGACTGGCGGGCAACCTTTTCTCACGCAAAAGCTTTGTAACATAGTAGTAAGTATTAGTCAAGAAAATGATAGCCAAATTTTAACTATTCCGCCAGGAACGGAGGCCTTTTGGGTAGAAAATTTAGTGCGATCGCGCATCATCCACCATTGGCCAGCCTGCGACGAACCAGAGCATTTAAAAACTATCCGCGATCGCATCCTTCGCAACGAACAAAAAACCAGTAGATTGCTCGGAATTTACCAGCAAATCTTACAATCAGAACCCCCCCTAACCCCCCCTTATCAAGGGGGGGAGACAATCAGAACCCTCCGGCGGGGGGCAGGGGGGATCTCAACCGATGACAGCCCAGAACAAATAGAACTCATCCTCTCTGGGTTGGTGGTGAAAGAGCAAAGTTTACTGAAAGTAAAAAACCGCATTTACGAACAAGTTTTTAACCTAAAATGGGTAGACAAACAATTAGGACAACTGCGGCCTTATTCTCAAACCTTTGATGCGTGGGTGACATCTAAGCAGCAAGATTTATCGCGGCTGTTGCGGGGACAAGCTTTGAAAGATGCTCAAAGTTGGGCCCAGGGAAAAAGTTTGAGCGATTTAGACTATCAATTTTTAGCCGCTTCTGAAGAAATAGATCGGCGCGAAGTACAACAAGGATTAGAGGCAGAACGCACTAAAGAAATTGAAGCGAGGCTAACAGAAGAACACAAAAGACTAATTCAAGAAACCCAAGCAGCCAAACAACAAAGAATCTTATTGTTTGCAGTCAGTATGGCATTACTGCTCGCCTGCGGGTTGGGAATCGCAACGTTTTTTCAATATCGCAAAGCAACAGCAAGCGAACGGCAAGCGCGGGTGAGCGAAATTAAAGCGCTGGCATCTTCTTCTGACGGATTTTTTGCTTCTAATCGCCGCTTGGATGCACTGATAGAAGCGATTAAAGCCAAAGGAAAAGTGCAAAAACTAGGTGGGGTAGGTGCCGATACCGCTGGTCGAGTTGATAATGTACTGAGACAAGCTGTTTACGAAGCAGATGAATACAACCGTTTATCGGGTCATAAAGCGGCTGTTCTCGGAGTTGATATTAGTCCTGACAGTGAGTTTATTGCCTCAGCAAGTGTGGATAAAACTATCAAACTGTGGCGGCGCGACGGAAGGGAAATCGCAACGCTCAAAGGTCATCAGGCGATCGTCCGATCGGTCAAATTTAGCCCGGACGGTCAGTTTATTGCTTCTGCAAGTGATGATGGGACTGTAAAACTTTGGCAGCGAAACGGTACTTTGTTGAAAACTTTTCAGGGTCATACTGCTGGTATCTGGACAGTGGCATTCAATCCCGACGGTCAAACAATTGCCTCTGCCAGCATGGACAAAACGGTGAGACTCTGGAACTCTGACGGCAAACTGTTAAGAACTCTCCAGGGTCATACTGCTGGGGTACCCTCAGTGGCTTTTAGTCCAGACGGTAAGACTGTTGCTACCGCAAGTGGAGACAAAACGGTGAAACTCTGGAACTCTGACGGCAAACTGTTAAGAACTCTCCGGGGTCATACTTCTGTGGTATCTGCAGTGGCGTTTAGTTTAGATGGTCAGATTGTTGCTACCGGAAGTGGAGACAAAACGGTGAAACTCTGGAACAAAGACGGTACTTTGCTGAGAACGCTTGAAGGTTATTCTGCTGTAGTATCCGCAGTTGTTTTCAGTCCAGACGGTAAGATGATCGCTACGGCAAGTCGGGATGGGACTGTAAAACTATGGAATGTTGACGACGGAACAGAACTGACGACTTTTAGAGGTCACACTGCTGGGATTTGGGGGATGGCTTGGAGTCCTGACGGCAGTTTTATTGCTTCGGCGGGTGCAGAAAATACGGTGAGGCTGTGGCAGAGTCACAACCCTTTGCGGACGATTATTAGTGCACATAAAGCTGGGATTTGGGCGATCGCACTGAGTGCGGATAGTTCTACAATCGCTACAGGTAGTGAGGATGGCACGACTAAACTTTGGAGTCGGCAAGGCAAATTATTGAGGACTTTCACTGGACAAAATACTGCGATTTATGCTGTTGCACTGAGTCGCGATGGCAAGTTAATTGCTTCTGGCACAAACGATAATCAGGTGAATATCTGGACTCAAAACGGAAATGCGATCGCAACTTTGGTAGGTCATAACGCTACGATTTTTGGATTGGCTTTCAGTCCTGACGGTCAAATTATTGCTTCTAGCAGTCAAGATAATACTATTAAACTTTGGCGGCCCAATGGTACTTTATTGCATACTATGACAGGACATTATGCTCCTGTTTGGCAGGTGGTATTTAGCCCGGACGGTCAGCTAATTGCCTCGGCTGGGGGCGATGGTACTGTTAAGTTGTGGAAGCTTGACGGTACTTTGGTGAGAACTTTTCGAGGTCATACTGCTGCGGTGTGGAGGGTGGCGTTTAGCCCTGACGGTAAATTTCTGGCTTCTGGCAGTGGGGACAATACTGTTAAGATTTGGACTGTGGATGGTAAGTTAGTGAGAACTCTTGAAGGTCACGCGGCGGCGGTTTGGGGGGTGGCATTTAGCCCGGACGGTAAGATTATTGCTTCTGGTAGTGTGGATAATACGGTGAAGTTGTGGAACTCTGACGGTACGGAATTAACGACGCTCAGAGGTAACTCTGGGGCGATTCGGGGAGTGGCGTACAGTTCTGATGGGGCGTTTGTGGCTTCTGTCAGCGAGGATAATACGCTGATTTTGTGGAATGTGGAGCAAGTTTTGAATCTGGATTTATTGAGTTACGGGTGCGATCGCCTGCGGGATTATTTGCGGACAAATGCGATGGTGGAAAAGGGCGATCGCTTGTTGTGTTCGCCCCTTTGAATGATTTAACCGCGAAGACGCAAAAAACGCGAAGAGAAGAGGAAACAGTAACATACTCCCCTTGACGATTCGGCCTCAGACCGCCGAATCGTCAAGAATCTCCAAAACCCGGATTTGGTATCACTACTGACTAATAAAATCGCTAGCGGTGAGAGTACCGGGCGCTATACCGTTCAGTTTTGCTAACAATTGATTGCTACTGGTGACGCTAATCAAAGTTTGATTGTTGCTCCCAGTAATAGTTAGTTGATTGAAACTCAAACCGGAATTTAACCCAATTAAATCCTCGCCTTGGCGGAAATCTGTAATGATATCGCTGCCTAAACTTGGAGTTAGCAGAAATACATCATTCCCCGAACCGCCAGTCAAAGTATCATCTCCCGCATCACCGCTAAGGAAATCGTTGCCAGCATTGCCGAAGAGGCTATCATTGCCTTTGCCGCCGTACAGCGTATCGTTGCCTGTATAACCTTCGAGCAAATCGTTTTCGTTGTTACCGAATAGCAAATCGTCACCATCCCCACCGCCGAGACTGTCATTGTCTTTGCCGCCGTAAAGCGTGTCATTTCCAGCCTTACCAAAAATTAAATCTGCACCTTCATTTCCAAACACAATATCGTTGCCATTTCCAGCATTAATTGTGTCATTTCCTAAGTTGCCTAACAGATAGTCGTCGCCATCTTCCCCCAGCAAAATATCGTCATCTTTGCCGCCAAAAATGGTGTCGTTGCCAAAGCCACCGGCAACAGTATCTTGGCCTAAATCTCCTCTCAAAAAGTCGTCGCCGTCTCCGCCAACCACAGTGTCGTTATCTTTGCCGGCGTAGATTGTATCGTTGCCGGTGCCGCCGAAGATTAAGTCATTGTCGGTATTGCCGAAGATGGAATCGTTACCGCTGCCGCCGTCGATGTTGTCGCTGCCGCCCATTCCGTAGAGGGTGTCATTGTCGCCAAGTCCGTTAATTGACTCGTTGATGCCATCGCCTATGATGAAATCGGTGCTGTCACCGCCGTTGAGAGTTTGTTGGGCGGGATTTTGAGTAATACTGCCGGGGTCGATTTCTGGGGCTGGTAGGGGTTCGACGATCGCATTATCCGTTGTCGGTGTTGGCGTGGGTGTCGGTGTGGGAATTGGTATCGGTGTGGGAGTTGGTGTGGGAGTTGGTGTGGGAATTGGTATCGGTGTGGGAGTTGGCGTGGGAGTTGGTGTGGGAATTGGTATCGGTGTGGGAGTTGGTGTGGGTGTCGGTGTGGGAACTGGTATCGGTGTGGGAGTTGGTGTGGGTGTCGGTGTGGGAGTTGGTATCGGTGTGGGAGTTGGTGTGGGCGCGGGCGTTGGTGTCGGTGTGGGAGTGGGTACAGGAGTCGGAGTCGGTGTTGGGGTGACAGTACCGTTAAATTCATAGGCACCACTATCAGCAATTATGCTTCCATTCGTATCACCGTCAACGCGAGTTTGTCCCCTCTCATCAGTAGCAGGTGCACCAGCACCAATACCCCGATCAATTGCCGGACTTCCTGCTAGCAAAGGCATCACAGAGAAACCATTAATAGTTTGCAAAACATCCAATTTAGGGTCAGCAATAGTCACAGCATCTGTGACATTAAAATCACTGGAGTCATTAGGATTTTTGGCTGGCCATTGAAAATTGCCACCGCCATCACTAAATTTGCTGTTACCAGCATTTTGTTTGATATTCCAAGCATTGCCACCATTATTTGCGGTATTGTTAGCAACAATTGTATTTTTGAGAGTAATTTGTGAACCACCACCCCAAAATGCTCCGCCTTGAAATCCTGCTGAATTCTTAGCAATAGTGCTGTTGACAATGCTAATGGATTCAAGAGTATTCAACATCATTGCACCACCCAAACCACTTTTGCCACTAGCGTCTTCTGCTTTATTCCCTGCAAAGGTACTGTTGATAATAGTACCCGGAGATTTTTCTCCTACCCATAAAGCACCACCTTGACTCTGCGCTAAGTTGTTGGAAAAAGTAGTGTTGCTGATTGTAAATTCGCCGTTGCCAATTCGTAAACCGCCACCAAGTGAATCGCCATTGGAACCTTTAGTTACTTGGTTGTTGACGATTGTACTGCCTTCAATAATAATTTTGTCTGCGGGATAGACAAACAGGAACATCCCGCCACCTTGTCCTGCACCTTTGTTGCCCTCAAAGCGACTGTTCCGAATTGCGATCGTGCCACCAACGGGCCCAGGTGTACTATTTGCACCGGAAGCATTAGCACCATCGGTGTAAATTGCACCACCATAACCACTGGTATTTCCTCCGGTTCCAGCGGTAGAATCGTTATTTAAGAAAGTAGAATTTTCGACGGTTAGGTTGCCTAAAAGGTGGTTAATTGCTCCGCCGTTAATGCCTTTGTTGTTGGTGAAAGTAGAGCCTTTTACAGTGAGAGAACTGCCGCTTTTTGTGGCAAGCGCACCGCCGCCACGTTCGCTGTTAGCCGCTCGCCCATCATTGCCTTCAAATGTACTATTAAGCACATTTGTGGTACTCATAAAACCTGTATGAACGCCGCCACCGAAACCGGCAACATTATTATTAACTTGGCAATTTTCTAAGGTTAAAGTGCTGTTACCTCCCGTTTTAATGCCACCGCCAGCGCTAGTTGTTTCGTTATTCGGATCGGTTCCAGAGACTTTACCGTTGGCAACAATCAGGTTTTTTAGAGTAACATTGGTTGAACCTTCGGTGAGGATTACCCGCGAAGTGTTGTTGCCACTAATGGTTAAGTTGGCTGCACTAATTGCGTCAACTGTCAAGTTTTTATTGATGACAAGTTGACCTGAAGTTAGAACAATTGTTTGATTCGCAAGACTGGAAGCAAATTGAATAATATCGCCGGCTGCTGCGGAGGCGATCGCACTTCTCAAGGAACCGGGCCCGCTATCATTATTGTTGGTAACGGTAACAGTCGCTAAAGTCCCTCGGTAATCGGCCATAGTCTCTGGAGTCAAGGCACTGGATGCCTCAATATCACCCTTGGTAAACTCCAAATTCCAGTTACCAGTGCGGCCGGTGCGATCGCTAGATGCCGCAATATCAGCCCCGGTTAACTCCCCCAGGCGATCGACAAAATTAGCCCCGTCACCCGCAGCCACATCGCAACCGTAAAGCATAATATCAGCTTTGTCGCTCAGCGCATTTCGCCACCCTTGCAACTGGCTGGCATATTGCGGCAAACTATCCGCATTCAACGTCGCAGAACCTAACTGCAAACTGCCAGAATTGCCGTGAGAAAAAATGTGAACTTCGTCTAAAGTTCCCCCCGCAGCAGCGATGGTTTGCAGTTTCGCAGTAATCTGCTCGACTCCATTGCCATTTTTGTCTAAAATGATGACTTCTGCATTCGGAACCGCGCCACCCGCAAGAGTTTGATAGTCATCTAAGTCCGACTCAATGAAGACAATAGATTTAGGACGAGAATTGCGGAGAACAGATTGTGAATCAATACTGGCCAAATTTGGACTCATTTCGCATACCCCTATGAGAATGTTGATAATTTGCTGGTAGATTCACCTGAAAAAACAGAAAACTTTTGAAATCATCTCAAGAAAGCATTTGTAGCGCTGTCCGCCAAGAGCGAGTATGATATTTACTAGCGAACAAGGACAGCACGGCGTTAAAAAAATACTTACTGAATTCCGACATACACGAGCCCAATTTTTTTTATGCTGAAGGCAGCAGGCAGACTTAAGACCTCAGTAATAAATCTGGGCGATCAAAATTTAGGAAAAAAGAGTTTGCTCATACAACTATTCATGAATAGTATCTATTATCAGGTTTTTTATTAAAATATTTTGAATTTTATAGTAATTAAATTCAGGCGATGTAATGTCAAGATTTCTAGACGTAAAATTTGTATATGTAGGATGTGTAATGGCACTTTGCCGATCTAAATAGCACCTAATTTTAGGTCGGATCGATTACCATAATAAAAACGTTTCGTTCGTAGCGCGGACTAAATTCCGCCATATAGAACCGACTAAAGTCCGCACTACGAACCTTACATAATATGAAACTATTTTCTAGTAACTAACCGTAGGATACCCAGCGGGATAAAATCTTGGCATTGTCGTCAAAACCTTCAGCCTGCTGGGCACCTACCGATGTTTTACTGGTAGTAAGGCAATACGGTTCACTTAACATATTTATGCCCCGGAGATCCCCCTAAATCCCCCTTAAGAAGGGGGACTTTGAGAGCATTCTTGTCCCACCCCCTACTCCCCTTTTTAAGGCAGGGTGGTTTTATTGTGGGGAGAAGAAATCTGAAACGACAGAAAGCACCGCTCAAAGCTCGCGTCTGGGACGCAAGTGTTATATTAATAAAGGTACGTAGTTGGGCTTTAGCCCTCTTTATATATACGTCTAAAGAGGGCTAAAGCCCAATTACGTACCTATTTCTAGGATGACAATAAAACCACCCTGCCTACTCCCCTTTTTAAGGGGGTTAGGGGGGATCATCTTAAGTAAACCGTATTGGGTAGTAATGTGCGCGTTGCACACCCTACCAGAGGCAGTTAGATTGTTACCTGAATAAAATCGCTAGCGCCGAGAGTAACGGGCGTACCGTTAAGCTTCGCTAACAATTGATTGCTGTCCGTAACGCTAATCAAAGTTTGATTGTTGCTAGAGGTAATGCTGAGTTGATTGAAACTCAAACCGGGAGCTAACCCAATTACATCCTCGCCCTGACGGAAATCAGTAATGATGTCGCTTCCCACACTTTTATTGAGGAAAAACACGTCATTTCCCGAACCGCCGGTCAAAGTATCGTCCCCAATATCGCCGCTGAGGAAATCGCTACCAGCACCGCCGATGAGCAAATCGTTACCCTTGCCACCGTAAAGCGTATCGTTGCCGGTGTTGCCGGAGATTACATCATTTTCATTGTTGCCGAATAGCAAATCGTTACCATCACCGCCATCGAGACTATCGTTGTCTTTGCCGCCGTAAAGTGTGTCATTTCCAGCTCCGCCAAAAATCAAATCTGCACCTTCATTTCCGAAGGCAATATCGTTGCCATTTCCAGCATTAATTGTGTCATTTCCTAAGTTGCCAAAAAGCTGGTCGTCACCATCTTCACCAAGCAAGATATCGTCATCTTTACCACCAAAAATGGTGTCGCTGCCAAAACCGCCGGCAACAGTATCTTGGCCTAAATCTCCTCTCAAAAAGTCGTCGCCGTCTCCGCCAACCACAGTGTCATTATCTTTGCCGGCGTAGACGCTATCGTTGCCAGCGCCGCCTTGGATGAAGTCATTGCCGATATTGCCGAAGATGGAATCGTTATCTGCACCGCCGTCAATGTTGTCATTGCCGCCCATGCCGTAAAGAGTATCGTTGCCAACAAGTCCGTTAATTGACTCGTTGATGCCACCGCCCATGATGAAATCGTCTGTGTTACCGCCGTTGAGAGTTTGTTGGGCGGGGTTGGGGGCGATCGCACCAGAGTCGAATTCCGGGGCGTTGAGGCTATCTAGCGGGGAAGCATCTGTCACCGGAGTTGGTGTGGGCGCGGGAGTTGGTGTGGGCACGGGCGTGGGCGCGGGTGTCGGCGTGGGCGCGGGTGTCGGCGTGGGCGCGGGAGTTGGTGTGGGAGTTGGAGTCGGCGCGGGTGTCGGCGTGGGCGCGGGTGTTGGTGTCGGAGTTGGTGTCGGCGCGGGTGTCGGCGTGGGCGCGGGCGTTGGTGTCGGTGTCGGTGTCCCTGTCGGCGTCGGTGTCGGCGCAGGTGTCGGTGTCGGCGCGGGTGTTGGTGTCGGCGTCGGTGTCGGCGCAGGTGTCGGTGTCGGCGCGGGTGTTGGTGTCGGAGTCGGTGTCGGCGCAGGTGTCGGTGTCGGCGCGGGTGTTGGTGTCGGAGTTGGTGTCGGCGCGGGTGTCGGTGTCGGCGCGGGTGTTGGTGTCGGAGTTGGTGTCGGCGCGGGTGTCGGAGTTGGCGCGGGCGTTGGTGTGGGAGTTGGTGTCGGCGCGGGTGTCGGAGTTGGCGCGGGCGTTGGTGTGGGAGTTGGTGTCGGAGTTGGGACGACAGTACCTCCGAATTCAAAAGAACCGCTGTCTACGATCGCCCCTGGAATGGTATCACCATCTTGAGGGCGAGTCTGGCCGCGCTGATCCGTAGCTGGTGCGCCGCTTGGTACTCCTTTGTCAATGGCCGGACTTCCTGTCAGCAGGGGCCTTACGAAAGCGCCGTTGATATTTTGCAGTGGGCCAAGTAAGGGATCTGCGATCGTCACACTTGCCGTCGCATTGACATCACTGCCGTCATTAGGGTTTTTGGGCGGCCACTGAAAATTCCCTCCTCCATCGGCGTATTCGTCGGTGACGTGTTGGTTAATTCCCCAAGGGTTTCCTCCGTTAGCCGCTGTATTGTTGGCAAGAATCGTGTTTTTGAGGGTGACATCATTGGCAGCGGCGAAGATACCTCCACCAACCCAACCAGCACTATTATCGGCGATCGTGGTGTTGACAATAGTTGTGGGTGCACCCAGAGTCATTGCACCGCCGAGTTTGTTGAAATCATCAGCAGCAAACGCGGTGGAGTTGCCAGAAAACGTACTGTTAGTAATCGTAGCAGGGGCATTCCGCGTCCACAGGCCACCACCTTGATTGTTGGCTTTGTTGCCAGCAAAGGTGGTGTTGGTAACAGTCAATCCCTGGTTGGTGCTGTCGCTCAAATTCGTTACCGCACCACCGTTTCCAGGCCCTCCACCGTTGGGTAGCGCCATAATTTCGTTATTTTGGAAGGTGCTGTTTTCCAAAATAACCTTGTCTTGGCTGCCGGTGAACAGATAAGCTGCACCTCCTTCACCTCGACCTTTATTGTCTTGAAATACGCTATTGGTAATCTTGATTGTGCCGGAAGCTTCGCTCGGATTGCTGGCTCTGTCTGTGTAAACTGCGCCACCAAAACCCCTTAAAAAGGGATTATCTTGGCCTGATGCGAAAACGGCTGCGGTGGTGTCGTTACCGATGAATCGCGAGTTCTCAATCGTTAACTTGCCCTGAAGGCTGTTAATTGCCCCGCCGTTAATTCCTTTGTTGTTTGTAAAGTCGCTGTTGGTGACAGTAAAAGCTTTGGAACTCAAAAAGCCGATCGCACCTGCACCGCGTTCGTCATTGGCTGCAGTGGCCGTGTTGCCGTTAAACTTACTGTTCGTTACTGTCAGAGTATTGTTGAAATTGCCGAAAATTGCGCCGCCACCTTGATCGGCAACATTATTATTGAACTGAACATTGTCTACTGTGACGCTTACTTCGTCCGTTGTACCGATCGCGCCGCCTCGATCGGCAGTTTTGCCGTTGACAATAGAGAGATTTTTGACTGCAAAACTTGTAGCAGTCACCACATTTGCATTGACAAAAAAGGCACGGGATGCGTTGTTGCCGCTGATGGTTAAACCCGCTGCTGCTGCGCCGTCAATCGTAATATTTTTGCCAACAGGAATATCGAGTTGACCGCTGGTGAGGGTGATGGTTTGACCGGCCAAACCGGGAGCGAAGGTAATTGTATCGCCGGCTGCAGCGGATGCGATCGCAGCTCTCAAGGAACCAGCACCGCTATCGCTATTGTTGCTTACCACGATAGTAGCTAAATCACCTTGGTAATTTGCCATTACATCTGACCGCAAGGCTAAGTCCGATTCAATTTGACCCTTAGCAAATTCTAAGTTCCAGTCGCCGTCTTTGCCGGTGATGTTGGTGGATGCGGCAACGTCAGCTCCCGTTAATTGGCTGAGTTTGTCAACGAAATTAGCGCCTGTACCGGATGCTACATCGCAGCCGTACAGCATGATGTCTGCTTGCGGGGCTAGTGAACTCTGCCACTTTTCCAACTGGTTTTTGTATTGCTCGATGTTATCCGAACCCAGAGCGGTATTGCCAAGTTGCAAGTTGCCAGAACTACCGTGAGAAATGATGTGAACCGAGTCGATCGCCCCATTGGTAGAGGCGTATTTTTCAATTTCAGAAGAGATTTGTTCGATACCATTTTTGGTGCGATCGAGTATCACTACCTGCTGTCCAGGCAGCACTCCTGCTGCAATTGAATCGTAATCTTCCACGCCGGAATCAATGAAGACTAAGGAACGCGGGGGCAGTTTTTCAAGAGAAGATTTTGAGTTAACTTGGGCGAACGTAGAAGTCATATTTGATACTCCATTATGGGCGTTATTGGTAGATACATCCCTGGAGTAATCTTATCAGCCTTGTTCTCATACATATTAACATTAAAGATTTAAAAACACAAGATTTTTTTAATAATTATTTAATTTGTTTTTTTTCCGGGCTCCACTGGGTTCTACTTGTAGTCAACCGGATTTTTGCTCGCAATTGCTAGCAAGAGATAACACAAATATCGGAAATACAAAAAAAAATCTGCTTTTTTTAGCAGAATTTTTTTAGCCTTATTTGGCTGGGTATACCGATAATTACAGGCATTGGGGCATGGGTTTCAGGGTAATTTGCTCCAGACTGAGATGGCAATCTCCCGTTTATAGCTGTACTATAATTCTCATAAAAAGTCTTTTAAGAGCAAGCAGTCTCCCAAATACACAATTATTAGAATATCTATTTTATCTAAATTATATCAAATCCTATCTTCATCGGAATAGTAAATTCACTGTTAACTGTTGACTGTTGACTGTTGACTGTTGACTGTTAACATCATGTATGAGTGTAACTAAAATTGATATTATTCAAGATTAGTTATATGATTCATTTTGAATAATTCAGACCAATACGGTTCACTTAACATATTTATCCCCCGGAGATCCCCCTAAATCCCCCTTAAGAAGGGGGACTTTGAGAGCATTCTTGTCCCACCCCCTACTCCCCTTTTTAAGGGGGGTTAGGGGGGATCGTCTTAAGTAAACCGTATTGTAATATAGACAATTAAAAAATAATCTCAAACACAGATTCCGATTTTGTTGTGGCATTTACTAACATTCAAAACAGTCTAATATTAAGTATGGGTTAATTGCGGGCGATTCCCGAAGAAAATCGCCCGCCGTGCAGTTACCGAATGTATAAAACGAATCTAATCCGCTGTTGTCGATCGGCAACTGTACCAAAATACTTACTGGGCACCCGCAGATTCGGTGAAAAAACCCGGTTTCTTCGTGGGCGAGTATTTTCTGGAGTGTTGGCAATTGGCTTTTGCACGGTTCTAGGTAATCGGAAGTGCTGCTAGAAATTGTCCAAAATTTGTCAATCTCTCCAAAGATAGAGGCATATTTTTGCAGTGCCGAGGTAACTTGCTTGATGCCATTACAGCGACTAAACTCGACGAAAATTAATGCCAGCGCCACCAAAATCTCAGAAATAAAATATCCCCCAGAATTAATGCTGGAATCGTTAAATAGACAGCTTTTGGATGGGGCATTTGGGTATTCCGAGGCAGGATTGGTTTCTGTCAAAGAAGTGAACATTTTCCTTCCTCCAAAAGGGTGTTGAACGGTAGATACACCCTGGGAGTCAAATCACAGGAAACTGGCAGCGACCTTGTTTGTGTTGCTCGTCTCCATGTAACCCTTTTATTAGTTTCGCCCATCTGTTTGGCTCTGCCATCCGCGATCGCACGGAATTTATATTTTTTGTATTTTCCCGAATTGCCGAATGGCCCGTAATTACCGATGGTTTCTGTATCCTGTAGGTAACACCACTTTCAAGTCAGAATACCACTCGGTAGCCCGTCCTGCAAAGCCTTTGGCGATCGCTCCTATCCCAAATCTCAAATCTCAAATCTCAAATTTTATGAGAGTCTGTGGCGCGCGTAAATGTATCAGTCGTCAGTAGATGGCGGTTTTTTCCCTGAATTGCGAATATTAACAATCTTGTTGAGCGCATCGAACCAAAAACTAGATCCCATTGAAATAGCTACGCCGCTCAAGATCCAACCAAGCAATTTTGCCATGAAAGCCGGCAACAATAAATTACCCTGCGCGTCTATTTCTAACCTGTTCGGTTCGCTCCATCCCAAAGGTAGAGCTACATTATCCAAAGCTCGATCGACATCCTGCTGAACTTGGCTAAGACCGGTTAAATTATCTAATTTAGTCTTAGCGTTTTTTTCTACCAACTGCTGAGCATACAAAGTAACAGTCGATCGCAGCATCGAATCCTTCGACAACCGATTAACAATATGAATGCTATCAGCATTAGCAGCAATCGCGATCGTAGTTCCGAGCAAAATCGCCACCCCTCTAGCATTTCGCTTGTAAACGCCAGAAGCACGCTGCATCGATTGGTCGAACCAAGTTTCAATTTCTTGCTGAAAGCGCTGCAACTGCTCTTGACTATCTCCGCCGCCTTTTTCAGCACGCTGCGCTAAAATAGAAAGACTGCGTTTCAAAGATTCTGGCATAATGCCC
This sequence comes from Microcoleus sp. B4-D4, assembly GCF_036705185.1. NCBI lineage: Bacteria > Bacillati > Cyanobacteriota > Cyanophyceae > Oscillatoriales > Microcoleaceae > Microcoleus > Microcoleus sp. B4-D4. Next base: position 66,805 of record NZ_JAUBTX010000029.1, read on the forward strand.
AAAATTTCTTGAATTTCTTGGTACATCAAACCGTTTTCTTGCTCCTCCATAATTTCTGCTACCCTATCCTGAGTTTTTTTAAAGTTCCTCACACTATTTAATAGATTGCTCAAACTCGGTTCCAGTTGCGCTCGCAGCGCCTCCCGCTCGTATTCGCTATCAAAACTAGCCTTAATAAATGCCATCTGTCTTTGAAAATCTCTCCCTCCTAGCTCAGTTTCTGGCAGATAAACCTGAGAATCATTAATATAAAATTCTAGTTTTTCCGACATCCGATCCAAACTGTTGTTCAAACTCGCCAAATCTTTTTTATAATCTTCAACAACCCGATTAAACTCCGCCGTCAACCAGCTAAATTGTTGTTCGACAATCGACTTTGCAGACTCCGGCAGATTCAAATGATTGCTAATTGCTTGAATTTGTGCCAACTGTAAATCTTTAAATCTTTCCAATCGGGCTTTAGATATCGCTCGGATTGAATTAGAAATTTTTAAAGTATCCAAAAGGCTAGCAGAAAAACTCTGTGGTGGAATATAAGAAGGCCCTGTCGATTGATTGCCGAAAACATTCTTGGTGCGAGTTAGCAGGCGGTAAAAATCACCCATAAGGTGCGTAATAAGTCGAAATCCTTGGGAGAAAATCCCTTTGGCTCCCTGATTCAAATCCTTGATAATCGGATTGGCGTAGATCGCATTGGCAAATTGTTCGACTCGCTGAAATTGCAGCGGCTCTTTGGCGGCGTCGCTGCCGTTAGAAATTAGCACTTCGATCGACTTCTTTAAATGTTCCGCCCGCCATTGCAAAACAGTAGCAATCAGTTCCTGAATTTCTGAAGCTAGTAAGCTTAAAGTCAGGTAAATAAACACTAGGCCAATTATGATATCTATAATTACAGGTAAGTTCATGGTATTTTCCTTGTCGCAAATAACTGCTGTCTAAGTTTACCTTCTGTTTGGGACGCGAAAAATTCTTTTAAGCCCTGTTTCCCAAAAGCATCCAACCACCCTAGCCCACGATCCCAACCCTGAATTTATAACTGATTCCCAATTCTTCAATTCTTTAATCTAAAATCGAAAATCTTAAACGGTCATTCCTTATGTCAAAAATCTTTCCATTCTCGGTAGGTAAACCGAAAACTCGCTTCAATGACAGCTTGACAGACAAACTGTGGATGCTGGCTTTGCTGTTGGCTGCGGTGCTAATTTTCGGGTTCAATCTCGGCGGCCCGGCGTTGCGGGATTGGGATGAAGGGATTGCTGGACAGGTAAGTGGCGAAATTTGGCGCGGCAATTTAAATTGGCTGTATCCGACGATCGACTCTATGCCTTATTTCAACAAACCGCCGCTGGTACACTGGCTGATCGGGCTGTGTTTTGCCAACTTCGGCGTTAGCGAATTGACGGCGAGGTTGGTACCGGCGATGCTGACGGCGGCTTCTGTGCCCATGCTTTACGCCATTGGGCGGGAGTTGTATCCGCAGCGCTCGATCGCCATTTTTTCGGCTCTCGTTTATCTGACGCTGCTTCCGGTAGTGCGGCACGGACGTTTGGCGATGTTAGACGGAGCAGTTTTGTGTTTTTTGCTGGCATCGATGTGGTGTTTGTTGCGATCGCGCCGCGACTTGCGCTACGCCTTGGGGGCGGGGATCGGGTTCGGACTCATTTGTTTGACTAAGGGCGTGATGTTGGGGCTGCTGCTGGGCGCGATCGGCTTAGTTTTCCTGGTTTGGGATACCCCGCGACTCCTCACTTCTGGCTATCTTTGGGGCGGATTGGCGATCGGAACTTTCCCCGTAGCTGGTTGGTATTTTGCCCAATGGCTGCACTACGGCCAAGATTTCATCAACGCCAACTTGCTAAACCAATCTTTCCGGCGCATTTGGGAACCAGTAAGCAATCACAACGGCCCGCCCTGGTATTATCTTTTAGAAATTTTAGAATCAGCTTGGCCGTGGCAGTTATTTTATCTGCAAGGGCTGTATTTTAGTTGGGAAAATCGCAATTTTCCCGGGCCGAAATTAGTCTTAGTTTGGACAGGAGTATATCTGCTGGCTATTTCTGTGATGAATACGAAATTGCCTTGGTATGTTTTGCCAATTTATCCAGCTTTTGCTTTAGCCGTTGGCAGTTATTTCGCGGAAGTTTGGGAGCAAATGTCGCTGCCGCCAGAGCCGATCAAAGAGGAAGCAGAAGAACGTTTTGATGCTATATCTTTTTTACCTCATCCCGCGATTTTGGCAATACTGGCGGTGGTGGCTGTAGTCGGTTGCGCGTACTTTAGCGGCTTAGTACGGATTGGGGAACAAATTGTATCTCCCCAGCAAGATTTGCAGTTAATGATGATGTTTGTAGCTTTGACAATGACACTGGCGGCCGTGTTGCTGCACAACAAAGACAGACAATTTTTATTAGTTTTAATTTGGGGAACTTACGTCTCGCTGTTGGTATTTGTCGCTTCCGACAACTGGGTTTGGGAACTGGCGGAGGATTATCCGGTTAAGCCGATCGCCCAAATTGTCCGCGAAGGAACGCCCATCGGCCAAGAAGTCTTTACTTCTCACCGCCTCCCGCGTCCGTCGCTGAATTTTTATAGCCAGAGGCAAGTTATTGTCGCCGACGCGCCTACACTGAAACAGAAATGGCAATCTCTCCCGCAACCTTATTTTCTGTTAGAAAAACCTGTCCTCAAACATCTAGATTTGCAGAATGCTGAGGTTGTAAAAACAGCCGAGGATTGGGTTTTGGTAACACGAAAATAAGTTTGCCAGTCAATCGATTTTAGATTTTAGATTTTAGATTTTAGATTGACCCCACGGATAAATTCGGGGGGCAAGTTTCATCTGATACAGGTTTTTTATTTCTCCACGGATGAATCCGGGGGCTTGTATCCTGGATGCTTTTGGTCACAAACCCGGTTTTTTACCCGAAAATTTGATTGCAGCACACAAAAACCATCAAAAACCCGGTTTATTGGGTTTTGATATCAAATCCGGTAGCATCGGAATGATTCAGATATATATTCTCTCCCTCTGTGTACTCTGCGTTCTCTGTGGTTAAACCATTCCGATGCAACCGGAAACGATATGATGCGTCCGGGACTGAATTATTTAACATGATTATTTCCTGGGCAGTGGTGAGGATTAGGGAACCACTTACATTTAATTATGCCACCGGATAGCTTTTCTAACTTAGCAGGAGTGTGCCCTGCCCCGAATATATCGAGGTTGAGATTGAGGGCTACTTTTGCAGCGTAAGCAATGTAAAAAGTAAAAGGTATTGATACAGAGAATATTACTATTTTAGCAATTAGATTGTAATCCATAATATGTATAGCTTTTCTCAGAAAGATGAGGTACTATGCGGCATTGGGCATTGGGCATTGGGCATTGGGAATTGGGCATTGGGCATTGGGAATTGGGCATTGGGCATTGGGCATCTTGCCCTGAGCGAAGTCGAAGGGTGGGCATTGGGCATAAGGCATACCTCACCACGCTTGAGAACCGCTATATGGCTCGTTACCAGGCTCTGCCTGGTAATGCAGATCCCGAGGCTCTGCCTCTCTTTACCCCCTGAGCTTCTGGAGAGAGAAGTGTGGCAGATGTTTAATTTATTAAATTTTGGTTCCTTACATGAAATTTAAATGCCGCAACAGCTTAGCAATCCTAAATCATTTGCATAATTATTGTAGGGGCTCGCTTGCCCCGTGGTTGCCAGATAGATAAGCGGGTAGGCATTCTTGGCACTACCCTACAAATTGATCTGAATCATTTAGCATTGCTATATTTTCCCAATCTATCTATCACCTTGCTCTGAGGATTTAACTATTTTTTTAGGCTCGAAAACTTGATAACTTAAACACCTCCTACAGTCCTCTCTTCTGTAAGTTGCCAGATAAAAGGAGGCAGAGCCTCTGGATCTGCATTACCAGGCAGAGCCTGGTAACGAGCAACAATCAACAGTCAACAATCAACAGTCAACAATCATGTTTGAGAGACCTCCACAAAAAGAATGATCCAATAGCTATGTGGGTTTAGCGAAAATTTCCACAAACCATTTGTGAAGATTGGGGAGACGATTAATCTGGGTTTCAATTTCTGCCATAGCTAATTTGTTAATTGTAACTCCTGTGGAGTAAATTGTTTCTACCAATGTCACCACTGGATTTTTATCCTTAAATGTGAGAGTTTTTGCGGAATTTACTACAGTCTCAATATTGTCAAGTAAACTACCATTCCAATGCTTTTCTAACCAACCAAAACAACGTTCTATTGGGTTATATTTACTATGATAGGGCGGATAATAAGCCAATTGCAACGTCAGTTGAGATTCTCGCGAAAAATCTAAAATTCGTTTCATAAACTGAGTACGACGAGAATGATTTTCTGGTCCATTATCCTGATTAATGACCAATTTTTGAATGTGACTAAAACGGTGTTTAACAGTTTGCCACCAACTTTCAAGTAAGTCAACTATACAATCAGCCGTCAACTTAGAAGTAACGAAGAATAAAAATAACTCATTGTACTCAGGCAGAAAAATGCCATATGGAATCACAGTTGATTGAGTCGAAAAATCGTGGTCAAGTGCAATAGTTGGCATCCGAGTTTTACCACCTCTATCAAATTCTCCAATCTGGACGGAGGCCTTGGCATCAATAGAGATTCGGAGAGTATTAGGGTTATTATCAGCTGCTGTATTGACTTGTCCAAGTTGTTCAAAAATGGCTGATGTTTCGGGAATTCTTTTGACCGGTTTAGTTTTAAGAACTCGTTTTAAGGTATAACCCAAATCATTCAATCTTCGTCGAATTGTTTCTGCGGTCGGTAGTTCTTCATCACTATAACCAAATTGTTCAATTAGTTGACGACGGACTTCATTGGCAGTGATGCGTGTATATAATCGTGTACTCTTAAAGCTAGGATCAGTTTGACTGTGTGGGTCTACTAACGATTTAATATCTTTCAATAAGTTGGGTAATTTTGTTTCAACCCGCTTTCGTCCACTGCGCTTGAAACCATCGACAATTGGCTGACCACTTTTCAATTCTTTCATCCCTTTACGGATGGTGCGTCTGTTCCATCCTAACTCCCGTTCTGCTAACGTTTGTCCACCTATTCCTAAACCTTTGACTACCGATGCCATGAATTGTCGTTTGTCTGTCCCCTTGAGTTTTTTAGCGGTTTTGATGTAAAGAGATTTGGCGTGTTCGGTCAGTTTCATGACAAATTTTAGAGACATAAGATAGGCTGCACACTGAAATTATCTTTTGGTCATTATAGGATCAATCATTCTGTGGCGTTCTCTGAGTGCAACCGGAATTGATATTACCCATCAACATATTGCATTTCCATTTTCAACGCCGCCTCAACTCTTTGATACTCGGCCTCAACCTGTTTTAAAAGCTCGCAAGCTGGAGCAGGTAAAGCTTGGTTGGCTTGTATTCCGATGCGGCCCATGATTTCGAGTTGCTCGCACAGCTTAAACAAGCCAAAAGCACCGAGAGTACCGCTAATCGATTTCAAAGAATGAGCATCTCGCCGCAAAGCCAGCGGATCGGCGCTCCTGACGGCCGTAGAGATGCCTCGCAGCAGTTCGGGAGCTGTTTCGAGGTAAATCTCGATCGCCTCCTCTAAAGCTTCCACATCTCGCAATCCTTCTATAATCTTGGCACTCAGACAATCGGGACTTTCTAACAAAGCCCGATCGAGATTTGATTCACCAAACCCGACAACTGCGATCGAATTGGGAATTGTCTGTTGTGCATTTTCCGCAACAATCGCATTCGATCGCACTTCTAATTCACTCGTTTCTCCGATCTGTTCAATCTGCGAGTTTACACAAACAATCGGCACCGGGCGATCGCACTCTGGGCGCGATCGAGATTTACACGCCTTCAAAGCTCGAACCAACTCCTCAATGGCGATCGGCTTGCTCAAATAATCGTCCATCCCCGCAGCCATACACTCTTCGCGATCGCCCTGCATCGCATTTGCTGTCATCGCCACAATCCAAGGGTTCGTCGATTTTAGATTTGGGATTTGGGATTTGGGATTGTTAGATTGTTCCTCAGTTTCAGAAACTTCTGATTCTTCAGTGGGATTTTCTAAGGTAAAATCCTCGGAAAATTGCTCGCGGATGAGGCGGGTAGCTTCCAAACCGTCCATTTCCGGCATTTGCACATCCATCAACACCAAATCGTATGGCTGGCGGTGCAAAGCTGCGAGCACTTCGATCCCGTTTCCCGCCACATCCGCGCGATAGCCCATCCGCTGCAAAATTTGCAAAGCCACCTTCTGATTCACCAAATGATCGTCCGCCAACAGAATCCGCAGCGGTAAGTTATCTGCCAGCACTGGTATGCTTTGGAGGAAAGCCCCGCTAGTACGCGGCCCTCTCATTTCAGTTACTTGTGGTTCCCCAAAAATATTGATTAAAACATTGTAAAACTGAGATTGTTTAATCGGTTTATTCAAAAAAGCAGCAAAATTCACATCAACTGCAGAGCAGTTAATTTCTGGTAGGCCGATCGAAGTTAGCATCACTAAGGGCAACTTTTCGCAATCAGGATACTGGCGAATTTCCGCGGCCAAAGCCAACCCGTCCATTTCCGGCATTTGCATATCCAAAACTGCAAAATCAAACGCCTCCTTAGCAGCTAGCCAATCTAAAGCCAAACGAGCCGAAGCTGAAGCTCTAGGCACCATTCCCCAAGACTGAGCCTGCTGAGTCAAAATTTGGCGGTTGGTAGCATTGTCATCGACAATCAAGACTCGCTTCCCAGCCAATTCCGGTTGACAATTGGTCGAGTTAACTGACAAAGAACTTTTGCAGCCACGAACGATCGTGCTGAAATAAAAAGTAGAGCCGGCGGATGGCGGATTTTGGTCGATCGGCTTGGTGCTGAGTGCGGATTTGACAGAGCAATATTTTTCGGCAATTTCACAGGAGTCTCCCCATTCCACCTCAAAAGCTGTTGCTTTAAAATCTACCGGAGGCTTGCCGGCAATACAACCCATACTTTCTACCCACATCCTGCCTCCCATCATTTCGGCCAAACGCTTGCTAATTGCCAAACCCAATCCGGTACCGCCGTAGTGTCGGCTTGTTGAAGAATCTACCTGGCTGAAGGATTTAAACAGCCGATCCATGCGATCGCCCCGAATGCCGATACCCGTATCTTTGACCGCAAATTGTATTTCGTATGCTTGGTTAATTGCTAGCGGTTCGCCATTAATTTCTGGCGGTTCTGCAGGATTTGGCGGCACTGAAATCTTTTTTGCCGTCACCGAAACCACTACTTCTCCAGTTGCGGTAAATTTCACAGCATTGCTGAGCAAATTGATTAAAATTTGCCTCAAGCGAGTGCTGTCGCCGATCGCCATTGTCGGTACCGAGCGATCGATCAAGTAACCCAATTCCAGTTTTTTTTGTGCCGCCTTGGTAGCTACCAAGTCAAGAGATTCCTCAATGCAAGTGCGGATGTCAAACGGATGTTCCTCCAAGTCCAATTTGCCCGACTCAATTTTCGAGAAATCTAAAATATCGTTGATCAGCGTCAGCAAGGCATCGCCGCTGCTGCGGATAGTTTCTACAAAATCGCGCTGTTCGCGAGTTAAGCAGGTATCCAACAGCAAACCGGTCATGCCGATGACTCCGTTCATGGGAGTGCGAATTTCGTGGCTCATGGTGGCTAAAAATTCGCTTTTAGCTTTGGTAGCCGCCAGTGCTTCGTCGCGAGCTTTTGCCAAATCTACGCCTGTTTGCTGGCGTTCTAGTTCGCTTCCCACCCACTGACCCATCAGTTTCACCAACTCTCTGTCTACAACTCGGAACGGTTCTGTCAGAGGAGTTGGAGAAAGGAAGCACAAAGTGCCGTAAATTTCACCTGTCACGGTGACGGGAATGCCCATGTACGCTTCGATCTTGAATGCTGGATCCTCGGTGTTGAAGCACAAAGCTGCAAACCTCGCCGACTCAAAGTACATGGGTTCTTTTGCCATTACTGTAGTCCCGCAAAAGGTTTTTTCGAGGTCGTAGATTTGTGCTTTCTCGATCGACCCGTCGGGACATTCCACAGCCATGATTTGATATTTTTCGCCTTGAATCCGCGACAAAATTCCCACGGACATACCCAACTGTCGGCATCCCATCTCCAGCAGTTCTTGGAGGCGCAAATCAAAGGTAAAGAGGCGGCCCTCCGGGTCAGTACGGGGAGCCGAGGTCACTTGGTACAAAGCTTTAATTGCAGATTCGCTTTCTCGCAGTTCTTGTTCTGTTTGCTTGCGGACGCTGATGTCGCGGGAAATACCGATAATTTCTTGCACCAAACCAGTTTCCGGATCGCGGATCGTGCGGCTGGTGGTTTCAAACCAAATGTATTTGCCGTCTTTGCGGCGGATGCGGTAGCTGACGGTGTAAGTAACTGGAAGCGCCAGGACTTTTGAGTGAGCTTTGCTGATGGCTTCTAAATCGTCTGGGTGAAAATAATGGTTGGGGCTCGCGCCGACGAGTTCCGAAGGTTCGTATCCGAGCAAAGCGCGGCTGGCGGGGGACACGTAAAGAAACACGCCTTCGGGGTTGTGTCTGGTAATCATGTCGGTTGAGTTTTCGGCCATCAACCGATAGCGGTCTTCGCTTTCTAAGCGTTCGACTTGAGAGTTGCTCAATGCTTCTAGCATTGTGTTGATGGCGCCGGCCAGGCTTGCGAGTTCATCTTTTCCGCTCATATGAACGCGCAAGTCTGGGTCTCCGTTGGCTGCGATGTTGCTGACGCTGGTGCTTAAGTCTGCCAATCTTGCCAAGACTAAGTTTTCGAGCAACAGCAGGGCGATCGCGCTAAATACTAAACCTACTGCCAGTATTGATAGGGTAAACAGGCCCAAGGTAGCCTGACCTTGGCGGTAGATGATGCGGTCTGCCTCTACTCGCAGCAGCAGCGCTAGGTTGCCTCGTAGGTCGCGAATCAGGGCGTATCCTGCGACAACGTAGTCGCTGACTGGTTCGACTAAAATTTCTACTGATTTGAGGTTAGAAATTTTGATTTTGATATTGTCTAAATCCTGGATCGATCGGGCGATCGCCTTAGCCCCCGGTTTGGAGTAGTTCGCAGAACCCAATTTAAAATCTAAACTCGGCAACCTAAAATCGACTGACAGGTGAGTCAGTTCCGAAAGCAAACCAATTTCGCTGCTGTCGAGGTAGCGTCCCAGAACCAGCGTCCCGCGCGGCGGGCCTTGGGCGTTGCTGTTGACGATCGGCCTCGCAGAAATTAGCAGCCTAGCTTCTGGGAGGGTAATGACGCCTGCTTTTGCCCGATCGCCCTGCGGTGTCGAGGGTTCTAGCAGCGCCTCAATCAATTGCTGTTTCAAGCTTTCGGGAATCGGCACTTCGGTTTGGGACTTCAGGTCGAAACCTTTGCTAAAAATCGTCTGACCGCTGGAGTCCAGCACTAGCAACAAGTTTAGTCTCAAGGAAGTAAATGTCGAATCAACGAAATTTGACTTGACAAAAGCCTCATTTTGTGTATCAACAAAAGAGTAAGTATCGTCCCACTCGGCGTAATCTTGGGCGCTGGTGTCTAAATTCGACAAGTCGTCATCTAGGGCATCCAAAGCCCGCGCGACATCCTGGCGGACGTACTGGGCCTCAAGGTTTTGAAAATCGTGCAGCAAAATAGTTGATGCAGTGGCATAGAGAACCAGAATCAGGCTGATTAGAGCTGCACCGATGATTAATAGTGTTTTTTTTCGGAGTTGCATGGCGTCGCCCCCCTCACTGTGCTACTAGGCAACTAGCCTGGGGAGATTTGAGACGTAGGTTGTTTAGCATTGGCTCGACAGGGCCTGCATATTTTGACTGTTGTGGGCCCACTGGCAAAAGTCCTTGGTATTTCCAAGATATCCGATATGTCGCCCCCACATCAGTGTAGTATTTTCACATCTTTAATTACCTTCTTGAAACTCCCGGGCGTGAACGCGCGGGGATTCTTGGTTCACTGACACACCTTTAAACTATCCATCCTTTCGGCAATATTTCAACCAAAAACCCGTCCTATTGAACGAAGTTGCGAGTCTAATTTGAATAGCCCCAGAGGGCTTGTCTCCCCAAGCGTTAAGGAATCACTTCCCAGGTTCCCGTATGCCCTTGGCGTACATTTAACTACTAAATTTTTGATTTTTCGGGTATGGGTGCGCGGTGGCGGCCCTAGCTATGTTTTTTGTGGTGTTCGCTACCCACGAGATATTATTGTTTTCTAGCGAGTCGTTTTGGATTCTCGCCCGTTTGTGAAGCGCGGTTATGCTATAGCGGTTCTCACAAAAGTGAGGTATGCCCTATGCCCTATGCCCACGGAGGCCTATGCCCACGGAGGCCTATGCCCACGGAGGCCTATGCCCTATGCCCTATCCCGGATAGTACCTCATATGAGAGCACAGAAAGGCTATACCTGTATCTATCTCTACTATACTAAACTTATGGAAAATACTGTCAAGTATGAAAAAGTTTTTCAGTATTATATCAAATCCTCTCTTCATCGGAATAGTAAATTCACTGTTGACTGTTAACATCATGTATGAGTGCAACCGGAATTGATATGAATCGAGCCGACACGCTCTTGAAAAGGGGAGCATCTCATATTTGTAAAAACACTTCTTTTGACTCCTTCTTTCTTCCTCTTTCCTCCTGTCTCCTGTCTCCTGTCTCCAATTTCTAGCTTGGCTGCAAAAGTGAGATCCTCCCCTTGAAAACTCTGATAAAAATAGTGCCTGATGTCAGTAGTAACTCACATCAGGCACTATTAGCTTGCACGGCGCAAATTCAGTTTTTAGTTACCGGATAACAGCTAAAGCACCGGCACCGGCTGCTGCTACGGCCGAGGTAAGAGCGGTAAAAAACAGCCACCAAGAAGCAACTTCGGCTGCTTTCCGGGTTTCTTCAGCTTGTTTTTCAGCTTGAAGTTTGATGCTTTCAAGGCGAAGCTGGGCTTCTTGTTGCAAGCGTTCTGCTCTTTGCAACACTCTATTGCGGGTGACTTCAATTTGGTCGATCAAGCGGTTAGCATCGGCTTCGGAAATGTCCTCGCGGGAACTCATTAGTGCTACTAAAGTATCGCGGTTGAAATGACCTAGCCGATCGCGCAAAGCATCAAATCCAGCTTGGGGATCGTCAAATAATTGACGCACGTCCCGCGTAATCCCTTCATAATTTAGTTCAGGGCGATCGAGCGAATTGAGGTAATCCCGAACTTTTCCGAGAACTCCGTCAATTACCGACTGAATGCGATCCTGAATTTTCTGGATTTGTAGTGCAAACTCATCGCGCACCGACAAAATTCCATCCACAATGCGAGCAGCTTCTGCTTCAGAAATATCCTGCCGCTGAGACAGCAGAGAAACCATAGTCTCTCGATCGATGTGCGACAGACGCTCGCCCAAGCTGTAAGCGCCGACTTTTGGGTCGTGCAGCAGCAGTTGCAAGTCGCGCTTGATGGCTTCGGGATTTAATTCATCCTTGCCCGTATTTCGCAAATAATCCTCTAAAACGCTCTGAAAATCCTGGACTTGGGTTTGTACCCGCTTCGCCAAACGGCGAGGCGCTTTCACGATCGAGCCCAGAGTTTCCTGCACTTGGTCGATAATTTGATTGACTTGTTCCTCAGTCAAATCATCTCTCTGAGAAAGCAGTTTTACCAAAGTATCGCGATCGACCTGAGACAGGCGTCCCCGGAGCGCTAAAGCCCCTTCCTTGGGATTTTCCATCAGTTTCGTCAAATCGCGCTGAATCCCTTCAGGATTGAGTTCTGATTTGCCAGTATTGCGGAGGTAATCTGCCAGGGCGGTCGTAGTTTGGTCGTACTGATCCTTAGCTTTTTCTGCCAACTTTTGCGGTGCTTGGAGCGCGCTGTGCCAAGTTTCCTCGGCGCTGTCGAGAAGCTCGTTTACTTGATTTTCGTTGAGGTCTTTGCGCTGAGATAGCAATTTTACCAAAGTATCGCGATCGAACCGAGAAGCTCTAGCTCTGAGCGCCCAAATTCCCGCTTCTGGATTGTCCAGCAGTGTTTTGAAATCGCGCTTGATGCCTTCGGGATTGAGTTCTGATTTGCCCGTAGACTGCAAGTATTCTTGTACTTTTTGCCACTGATTGTCTAGTCGGACTTGCGCGGCTTCTTGCAGGCCTTTAGCATCTGCTAAAGCGACATCTCGCGTCTTTTCCAACTCGTTGACAATCTGTTCTACTTCCTGGAAGCCGAAGTTTTCGCGGCCTCTGAGAATTTGCACAAAACTGTCGCGGGTGTAAGGAGAAAGCCGATCGCGCAACTGTTCGTAACTCGCATCGGAATCCTCTAAGATTTTTTTGAAATCGCTCCCGATACCTGCTGCTGTCAGTTCCTCTTTCGGGGTCACTTTCAAATAAGTTTCCACCCGCCACTGCAAGTCTCGAACTTTTTCTTGCTCTTCAGCAAAGATAACGGTTTCTAAAACTCGCCGTCTTATTCCTTCTAAATCCTGGGAAATTTCTTTAATTTTGTCTTGAGTCAAAACGCCTCGACTCGCGAGAATTTCCGCAAACTGAGACTTATTGAGTTTTTCTAATTCGCGGCGCACAGTTCCCGGATCTGCCGTAGGATCGTAGATCACGTCACGAAATTCGCGCTCGATCGCTTGCGGGTTCATCTGCCACGAATAAGTGTTGAGCAAGTAGTTTTCTACATCCGCACGGATCGGGCTGTAAGTTTCGGGTTCGCCTTTGACTTGAGCGGCAACTTTATCAGCTTGAGCACTAACTTTATCAGCTTGGGCGCTAACTTTATCTTTAGCTGTTTTGAGCTGACCGACTACTTTTTCTACATCGAAATCGGAAATGTCCGTGCGGCCCAAAACTATTCCCATTAAAGCATTGACTGCCATTGTCGTTGCTTGGGCTCTCATGGTGGGGCTTTGGCCGGAATTTTGACCGCCCAGACTGCTGAGGGCTTGTTCTACCCTACTTGTCAGTTGTTCTGAGAGCAAATCTCCCGATTTTGCAGATTTGAGATAATCTACCAATTGGCCGATGCCGTCTGATTTAGATTCTTGTTTTTCTACTTGTTTCCAAGCATCTTCGAGTTGGTCTACAATCCGGTTGACATCGCGCTTTGACAAGTCCGATCGCGAACTTACTAAATCTACTAGAGTTTGGCGATCGATCTTCGGCAAATTTTCGCCCGCAATGCTTTTGAGTTGCGGATCGTTGAGCAATTTTTCAAACTCGCCGCGCATCGCTTTGATGTCTAATTCCGGCGGCTTGAGGGCTTGGATGTAGTCTTCGACGTTTTCCCGCAAGCTTGTGGGGTCGATCGCGCTACCCAGTTCATGGCCCACTGCTGCTGCTGCTGCTTTGGCTGTGGCCACTACTTGATTGCTGGCTGCTTTCGCGCCCAAGGCTGCGGCTGCGGTGCCAAAAATCGCTTGAACGCCAGATGTTGCGGTGTTGACGACGGAACCGATCAGGGAACCGACGGTGGTGGAGCTCACCCAGACGAGAAGTGAGAAATAGGTAGCCCAGACAACTAAACCAACGATCGCCCCCAAAACCGGACTGCTAATCAAGCTTAGCTTTACCGCAAGCAAGCAAGCGAAGAATAGGGCGACGGTGACGGTGATTAGCGTCCAAGTGCCGACTTTGCTGCCGATGTGGCGCAGTGGCGGGCTGCTGCTATCCGAGTGGTGTCCGTCATCGTGGGATTGTCCGATATAGGAAAGGCCTGCGGCTACTGATAAATTTGTTAGCAACAGTTGGAAAGCGCAGGCTAGAACGACTCCAGCGATTAGGGCGATAAAAAATTGCGGCCCGGAATAGAGGAGTGCTGTTTCTTCTACTGTGTTTGTAGTTGTAGTCGGTTCTACTAGCACTTGGGCCAGCCAGAACCCGGTGTTATACATTTCTGGATTTATTGGCAAATTTTGATACATAGTATATGCCTCGTTAAAGGGTGGGTACGCGCGATCGTTGGCGCGAGTTGACTAATTATATAGTTTTAGATTCGTGCCCCCAATGGCAAGCATCGCCTTATTGACGAGCTAAAGCATCCCCCTACAGTCGGAAGTTTACAAATATGTCTGCGGACTACTATCACTTTAGGCAGATTTATGGTATGTCAATTTTGTGTTATTGGTGAACTAGACTTGTTTTGAATTAGGACTTTATACACGGGTGGGTAGAAACCGGGTTTTTTGAGAAAACGATTGCTTGCAGCCGGAAGTGCCGGTAAAAAACCCAGTTTCTTTAGTCGCAGTGCGTCCATGACTGATATCAATTTTGACATATAGAGCAATACGGTTCACTTAACACTATTTATACCCTGGAGATCCCCCTAAATCCCCATTAGGTCGGGGGACTTTGAGAGCATTCTTGTCCCCCCCTTCTTAAGGGGGGTTAGGGGGGATCTGGCATTAATCACCACACATAAGACAGGCACTACGTTTGACATTTTTGTTAACACTAATTGCCATTGCCTAAGTCCGGCCCCGGAGGAAACGACATTGCCGTCTCCCTACCTTTCAGGTATTATTTGAGATTCAAACAACTCGGAAATCGCTAACACCAATTAGGCTGGCGGTGACTCCAGTTAAAGAAGCAACTAATTCTCCACTTCCCTTTAACTTAATCAGCGCACTGTTATTGTCCTGAGTTATGTCTAACTGATTGAAACTCAAGCCTCCCGACAATCCGAGCGAATCTTTACCCTTGACAAAATCAGCAATCAAGTCAAATCCCTGACTAGAATTTAACACAAAAGTGTCATTTCCCAAACCGCCAACTAAGCTATTATTGCCCGAACCTCCAAACAAAATATCATCACCTTCGCAACCGAGAAGCGTATCATTACCTAAGTCTCCATAAATCGAATCGTTGCCCTTACCGCCATCGATTAAATCGTTACCTTGGCCGCCATAAATGACGTTATCTAGCTCACCGCCGCACAAAGTATCATCTCCGAGTTGTCCGAAGATAGTATCATTACCTTGACTGCCGAGAATTAAATCATCTCCTTTGCCAGCGTAAATTAAATCATTTCCTTTGCCGCCGTCGATAAAATCATTGCCTTGATTGCCAAAGATTAAATCATCATCTTCTTTGCCGTTAATTAAATCATTGCCCTGATTTCCAAAGATAACATCTTCACCAAAACCACCAAGAATGATATCGTTTTCTTTGCCCCCAAACAGGATATCGTCTCCTTTATTGCCATCAATGAAGTCATTGCCTTGATTGCCGTTGAAAATATCCTTTAACTCACCGCCAAACAAGTTATCGTTGCCTTGTTTAGCATCGAAGATATTGGGGTTATTGCTGCCAAAATAAGCCTCGTTTGCGGGAGTCCCAAGCAGCAAACCGGGGCTGCCATTGATAATGTTATCAATTTGTTGGTTGGGTTGATTAAGATTGGGATACTCAATTTTGTCGCAAATGCAGTCTGTATCCTCTTGGTTAACAGGCGTTGGAGTTGGTATCGGTGCAGGCGTTGGAGTTGGTATCGGTGCAGGCGTTGGAGTTGGTAAAGGTACAGGGTTTGATACGGGTGCAGGCGTTGGTGTCGGTAAAGGTACAGGGTTTGATACGGGTGCAGGCGTTGGTGTCGGTACGGGTGCAGGTGTTGGTGTCGGTACGGGTGCAGGTGTTGGTGTCGGTACGGGTGCAGGCGTTGGTGTCGGTACGGGTGCAGGTGTTGGTGTCGGTACGGGTGCAGGCGTTGGTGTGGGAGTTGCTGTGACTGCGGCTGAAATCGGGAAATTAAAGGGATTTTCATCGCTGTCATCATTGACAAATTGCAATGAACCTGTTTTATTTCCGGCTGTGGTTGTATCTACTTGAATTTCCAGGTTAGCACTACCGCCGGCGGTAACTGTTGCAGGTAAGTTTCCAACTAAGCTAAATCCTGTGGGTAAAGTCAGGTTGCTGAGGTTTAAAACTGCTGTACCGAGATTTTTGACGGTAAAGGTTTTGTTGAGAGTTGTGCCAACTATGACGCTGCCAAAGTCGATCGCACTTGTTGTACCATCAACAATATCCGT
>NZ_JAUBTX010000029.1:82955-87297 GCF_036705185.1 Microcoleus sp. B4-D4
ATATCCGTTGTGCCGTCTAATACTTGGATTTCTGGTAATGGTGTAGCTGTGACTGATGCTGAAATCGGGAAATCAAAGGGATTTTCATCGCTGTCATCATTGACAAATTGCAACGTACCTGATTTATTTCCGGCTGTGGCTGTATCTACTTGAACTTGCACATTTGCACTCGCGCCGGCGGCGACAGTTGCAGGTAAATTTCCGACTATGCTAAATCCGGTTGGTAAGGTAAGGTTGCTGAGGTTTAAAACTGCTGTACCGAGATTTTTGACGGTAAAGGTTTTGTTGAGAGTGGCGCCAACTGTGACACTACCAAAGTCGATCGCACTTGTTGTACCATCAACTATATCTGTTGTGCCGTCTAATACTTGAATTTCTGGTGCAGGCGCGTTGTAAGTGACACTATTATCCGTACTTGTACTGACAGTATTGTTATTGCCTGCTGCATCGGTAACGCCATTAGCTTTGATGCTAGCAACCACATTGCCACTACCTGTGATACCGTTGACTGCAACTGTGTAAACCGGGCCGCTACCTGTGATGGTTGGTGTTAATGTTCCCGTTGCTGTACTTGTACTTAAGTCGATATCGGTAGCATCGAAACCGGTGACTGGTTCGCTAAAGGTGACGGTAAAATTAATTGGTGAAGTTGCAGTTGGGTCGGTTTGTGCTACTGCTTGATTGATGGTGACGGTTGGTGCAGCAGCGTCAATTACTATTGCTTTATTCGCGCCTAATGAGTTAGTGGCGGCGGGTGTTGGTAATGTTAAAACGGCATTGTTGGTAGCAGCATCTTGAATTGTGCCGCCGTTGAGTGCCAGGGCCGCAGTTGAGAGATAATCTAGGTCTGCATTTGTATCTCCTGCTGCTACTGTGTAATTAAAAGTGAGGGTGTTAGTACCGCTACCAGAGGCAAAGTTGATGGGGCTGCCTGCACCTCCTGTGGCTAAGGTTAGTTGCGGTGTGCCTGTGACGGTGATGGGTTTGCTGAAAGTAACAGTAATGGGAATGACTTGACCAACTGTGTATGTGCCATCAGTTGTGGGGGAGGTGATGTTGTTAATAGTTGGTGCAGCAGCGTCAATTACTATTGCTTTATTCGCGCCTAATGAGTTAGTGGCTGCGGGTGTTGGTAATGTTAAAACCGCATTGTTGCTAGCAGCATCTTGAATTGTGCCGCCGCTTAGAGATAAGGCAGTTGTGGAAAGATAATCTAGGTCTGCATTTGTATCTCCTGCTGCTACTGTGTAATTAAAAGTGAGGGTGTTAGTACCGCTACCAGAGGCAAAGTTGATGGGGCTGCCTGCACCTCCTGTGGCTAAGGTTAGTTGCGGTGTGCCTGTGACGGTGATGGGTTTGCTGAAAGTAACAGTAATGGGAATGACTTGACCAACTGTGTATGTGCCATCAGTTGTGGGGGAGGTGATGCTGTTAATAGTTGGTATAGCAGTATCAATTACTATTGCTTTATTCGCGCCTAATGAGTTGGCGGCTGCGGGTGTTGGTAATGTTAAAACGGCATCAGTAGTGGCGGCATTCTTGATAGTTCCGCCGCTTAGAGATAAGGCAGTTGTGGAAAGATAATCTAGGTCTGCATTTGTATCTCCTGCTGCTACTGCGTACCGGAATGTTAATGTGTTGCTGCCTGTTCCTGAGAGGTAATTGGCCGTGGGGGTTGCACCGGCTAAAGCAAGTTGCGGTGTGCCTGTGACGTTGACTATTTGAGAGAATTGAACGGTGATGTCGATGTTTTGACTGATGCCGTAAGTGCCGTCTGCTGTTGTGGCCGTAACATTGGTGATGGTAGGTACGGGGTTGATTGTAATGTCGGCGGTTTCGGTGGCAATGCTGAAAACGCTGGATGTGGTGTTGGTGGCTAAGTCTGTGGTGTAGTCTGCTGTAGCGCCGTTGGTGCCTGTAATTCGATCCCAGGCGGCAAAGGTGATGGCGTTGGTAACAGTGCCGTTATAAGCTGCGTTAGGGACAAATCGGATGCGGGTGTTGGGTTCGCTGGCTAAGAGTAAGGCGTTGGTGGCTGAAACGGCTGGGGCGTTTGTCCAGGTTGTGCCGCCGTCAGTGGTGTATTGCCAAGTGCCGTTGGTGGTGTCTAGGGCATTGATGGCGATGCCTTGGTTGGCGCTGGCGTTGGGATCTGTGATGCCTGCGCTGCTGCTGATAATGGCGGAGATTAGTGTGCCTGTACTGGCGCTGTCGCCTTGGTTTTGGGGGTTGAGGGTTGGCGTGCCGCTGTTGTCTAAAACGGGGGAGTTGTTGACGAGGACGCTGACGGTGATGGGGGTGCTGGGGCCGGTGCTGTCGTTGGCTGTGTAGGTGAAGGTGTCAACGCCGTTGAAGTTGGCGTTGGGGGTGTAGAGGATGTCTCTTTTGGGGTCGATCGCGATCGCACGGACAAGACCATTCGCATTCGGGCTGAAGGTGGCATCGGTGGCACCTGTGGTGGGGTTTAATTTGGCGATATAGTTGCGGAAACTGCCCCCGATGTTGTTGAAGTCACCGCCCACTATGGGGTTGCCGCTGCTGTCTAGGGCGATCGCACGGACAAGATTATTCGCATTGGGGTCAAAGGTGGGATCAGCGGCACCTGTGGTGGGGTTTAATTTGGCGATATAGTTGCGGGCACTCCCACCGATGTTGTTGAAAAAGCCGCCCACTATGGGGTTGCCGCTGCTGTCTGTGGCGATCGCAAAGACACCACTATCCGCATTGGGGTTGAAGGTGGCATCGGCGGCACCTGTGGTGGGGTTTAATTTGGCGATATAGTTGCGGGCACTCCCACCGATGTTGGTGAAAAAGCCCACCACTATGGGGTTGCCGCTGCTGTCTGTGGCTATCCCACGGACAAGATTATCCGCATTGGGGTCAAAGTTGGCATCGGCGACACCTGTGAAGGGGTTTAATTTGGCGATTCGGTTGCGGGCAATGCCGCCGATGTTGGTGAAGTTGCCGCCCACATAGGGGTTGCCGCTGCTGTCGATCGCGATCGCACGGACATCCATATCCGCATTGGGGTTGAAGGTGGGATCGGCGACACCTGTGGTGGGGTTTAATTTGGCGATATTGTTGCGGGTACTGCCACCGATGTTGGTGAAAAAGCCGCCCACATAGGGGTTGTCGCTGCTGTCGATCGCGATCGTATAGACAATAGCAGCACCATTCACATTGGGGTCAAAGGTGGCATCGGCGGCACCTGTGGTGGGGTCTAATTTGGCGATATAGTTGCGGGTACTGCCGCCCACATAGGGGTTGCCGCCCACATAGGGGTTGCCGCTGCTGTCGATCGCGATCGCATAGACATCCATATCCGCATTCGGGTCAAAGATGGGATCTACTGTCCCATCGCTATTCAACCGAGCGATAGAGTTGCGTGCAACGCCGCCGATATTGGTGAAAAAGCCGCCTACATAAATCCCGTCATTAATAATAGCTGTGCCGTTGGTGGGGGGGATGGCGATGCTTTGGACGTTCAGTCTGCCCGTTCCCGTGTCGTTGGCTAAAACATCGATCTGGGTGGAAGTGGGTGTGCCGCTGACGAGTAAGGCTTTGTTATCTGCCGCCCCTGTTGGTGCTAGGGTGTAGCTGTAATTGGGAACGTTCAGGGGTTGGGTTTCTATGTTGCCGATTTTTACTTCTAGTTCCCAGTCTCCTCCGGCGGCTCGGTTTCCGGTTTTGTTCTTGGATGCGGCGATGTTTGCGCCTGTTAGTTGATGCAGTTTTTGGATGAATTGTAATCCGGTTTCTGTGGCGGCGACATCACATCCGTAGAGGAGGATGTCGGCATTTTTTGTTAAGGCTTTACCCCACTGTTTAATTTTGTGGCATAATTGGGGTAAGTTTTGATTGTTTATGGTTTCTGAGCCGAGAATTAAGTTACCGGGGCTGCCGTGAGAGAGGATATGAATTGATTTTATATCGCTGAGATTAGCTAAGGTATTGGTAATTTGTTCGATACCGCTTAAGTTTTCACTTAAAATGAAAACTTGAGCGCCATTGGCGCTTTCGCTCAGGCTTTGATAATCTTGTACGGAGGAGTCTACAAAAATAATTTGCTTATTCATGGTTGATTACCTGTTAATTTTTGTCCTGTACAGTCAAAATTACTCAGTTTCCAGTTGGTAGTTTGTAAGAAAAAATTCTCAGAAATTGAGTTTAAATATTTTTAAAGTTTGTAAGTAGTCTGCACCTGAAGAGAAGAAGCCGATCGCAAATGCGACCTTGCTGGAACATAACAGGCGATCGACATTTAAATAGGGCTTGCTGAATAAGCCTAAAACCCTTACCTCAAAAGACTTTGACTCGCGTTCGGCGTAGACAACGTGTAAGA
>NZ_JAUBTX010000098.1:0-5154 GCF_036705185.1 Microcoleus sp. B4-D4
AGCCGACATCTTTTCGCTTTGAATCATTTGCAATTGGCTTTGCTGCAAGTCATGCAAGGCTTGCTCTAGCTGTTGGGAATAAGTTTGTGCCTGTTCATAAAGTCGGGCATTTTGTAGGGAGATAGCAGCTTGAGCGCAAAGTAGATTCAGTAGCTCCACGCGATCGCTCGTAAACGCCCCCGTTACTAAAGTATTTTCTAGATATAAAAGGCCCATCAACTTACCTTGATGTAAAATGGGACTGCACAAGATACTAGAAGGCTGCTGACGAATGATATACGGATCGTTGGCTAGAGTCAGATCGGCACTAGCATCAATCAGCACAGCAGTTCGCCGCTCGTGCTTGACTTTGTAAATTAGTTTGTAGGGAATGTCTTGGCACTCTTCAATCGGAAGGTGTTGCAACACAACTGGTTCCAACCCCGCAATAATTGACCCTTCGATCAGCAAGCGTTGGTCTCGCAACAGGATTAACACGCATTTATTGGCTCCCGCATTTTCGATGACGATCGAAAGTAACGATGAAAGCAGTTTTTCAAATTCGATTTCACCTGAAATAGTTTGATAAGCTTTGAGAATTGCAGTTAAATCTAAAGCGACAGAGACACTACTACTGCTAGAAGTTGCTCCAATTGTGGAAGTGCGACTCCCCAAGGCGAAGATGGTTTCATGAGTGGAGAGGGGAGAACGGGTTTGCTGTAATATGGGAGCCAGCAGTTGGGGATAGCGCCTTTCCAAGTCGGCAACTTTAGCTTTAGCACCCCAACGAGCATAGGCATAGTAGGCGTTCGTGATGTAGGACTGAGCTATGAGTTCTTTGCCCCAGTCGAGGTAGAATTTGGCGGCTAGTTCGTTAGCAAGTGCTTCTTCTTGGATATAACCGTTTTCTTTGGCTCCTGAAATGGCGCGATCGTAATAGTCGATCGCTGAGGCTTTTTCACCTAACACTCGATGCTTTTCTGCTTCAACCAAATGCCACTTGTGCAAGTGGTTCATCGGTGCATGGTGTGCCCGCTTCTGCAACGAAGCCTGATTTTCTGCTACCCGCTGCAGGCGATCCGCTAATTCAGACTCCCCACTAAAATCCCCAGTTAAAGCCGCCAGAGAGTCATAGAAGTAAAAGATGGGCACTGTGACGTAACCTACCCCTGCTGCTAAATACTGTCTGCCCACAGTCGCAATTTCTGACAGGGATTGCGCCGTGTCACCAAACAGGTAGCTAAGAATCAATTTATGCAGATAGAACGAATGAAGCCCCATCAAATCGTTCGCTGCCAACAACTGGGGTAGGAACTGCGCCTCGTCGCACATATCACCCGCCAAAAGCTGGGGATTCTCAGCATTGCCCAACAAATTTAAAACCGCCTGTCCGAGCAGTTGAAAGTAGTTCAACGTCACAACCTGCTTGAGATTCTTTGGCATCTGGCTGTAGGTCTGGATGTCTCGCTCCAGCGTTAAGAGTTCCTGACTGCTGAAGTATGCCTGTTGGCAGGTATAAAGTGCAGCATAACCCGCAAATTCCAAATCTCCAGTGTCTAATCCAATTTGGTAGCCTTCCCGTAGAACTTGCAGTGACGTTTGCAAATGAGTAGTGCCATGTAGAACCACTGTCCCCAGTAAAAAGCGGGTTCTACATTCAACCTCCTTGGCATTGAATTTTTCGATTACTGCTAACGCTAGCTTGCCAGCGCGATCGGCTGCTTCCATGTCTTCTAAAATGCCATTCAACAGCAGACCATAGCTGACATAAAAGAAGGCAGAGAATGGCGCGTTTCCATATTGAATCGAGGCATTTACCTGCGACAGAATCAGTAATGGATATAAGGAAGGATTTGTATTATAAATGCCTGGTGCAGCGTTGGTGGCAATTTTCATCGCTGCCAGAGGTTCAGAGGCTGTCATAGCGGGCAGGTTTAATAACTCCTCGATCGCTCTACCCGCCAACAGGTTCACCGTATCCTCAAATCCCTGCCGGATATCTGACTGAGTAGGGCTATCGGGCAATGGAATACCCAATTGACTTAGCACTTGTTTGGCCAAGGCGCTCGCATCCAACAGTTGATGCTGCAATGTATGGTTTTGAATCTGAATTTCGTAGATTTTCACTCGATCGAGTAGTGTTTTCGCTTCTTGCAACACTATCTCGGCCCAATGTTCCATTTGCTCGAATTCTCCAGCAAGAAAGGCATTTTCAGCCGCCAATTCATGCAACATTAGAGCCAATTCATACTGACTTTGCCAGCAATCGGGCTTTAGCAGCGTGATTCCTGTAGTTGCGTAGGTCATAGCAGACTGATATGCGGTTGCAGACCTGGCTCTTTTGGCAGCGAGTCCGTTTAACTGGGCAATTTTCTCTCGTTCTGCGGGCTCCACGACCAATTTCAATCCCCAGTTTAGGTGATTGACGATATCAAATAGTTTGTTGGTCTGTTCTATGTCCGATGTGCGAGCGAGCAGCAGTTGACCTATATTCAGATGGATTGAAGCTTTCTGGCGATCGGGAATCAGGGAATAGGCGGCTTGTTGGACGCGATCGTGTAAAAATTTGTAGGTAACATTTTGAGATTTTTCTGAAGTAACGGATTGACTTTCTGCCCCTACATAAAATTTATAAACATCACCGATAGGTAAAATCAAACCTTCTGGCAATGCTTTCCATAAATTGGCTGCGGTTTCTACCTCTGATTGTTCTGAAACAATTGCTAATGTTGTTAAATCGAACTGATTGCCAATACAAGCGGCTAACTTCAGAATATTCTGGGTTGCTAAGGGTAACTTCTCTAACTGCAACGCCATAAATTCTAAGACATCATCGGTCAAGGCTTGTTGATTAATTTGGGACAGGTCGCATTGCCAACAGCCTAACTCTAAGTTAAATTGAATGAAATTTTCTTCGTGTAAGGCTTTGAGAAATTGGGTGGCAAAAAATGGGTTCCCTTTGGTTTTCTGATAGACTAACTGTGAAAGGGGTAATGCCAAATTTTCTGTACTTTTTAGGGTATCAGCGACTAATTGATTGATTTGAGATTGACTTAGGGGTGTTAAAGTAATAGTGTTAATGGTTGCTTGTTTTTTTTGAATTTCGCTCAAAGTCAACATTAATGGATGGGCTGGATTGACTTCGTTATCCCGATAAGCACCAACGATAAAAAGATGACCCGTATCAGCCATTAATAGCTGCATCAACTTTAATGATGCTGAATCGGCCCATTGTAAATCATCTAAAAAGAGCGTTAACGGATGTTCTGCACTGGTAAAAACTTTGGTAAATTTTTGAAATAATAAATTAAATCGATTTTGGGCTGCCGTTCCTGATAATTCCACGGCTGGTGGTTGTTCGCCAATGATTTTTTCTAATTCGGGAAT
The DNA here is from genome assembly GCF_036705185.1 of Microcoleus sp. B4-D4. Classification (NCBI taxonomy): domain Bacteria; kingdom Bacillati; phylum Cyanobacteriota; class Cyanophyceae; order Oscillatoriales; family Microcoleaceae; genus Microcoleus; species Microcoleus sp. B4-D4. The sequence continues at coordinate 3,367 of NZ_JAUBTX010000098.1, forward strand.
GACTTCAATAATTACCTGACCGTTGTCTCCCACAGTTTCTAATATTTGATTTTTCCATTGCTTTAGTTGAACATCACTTTCGGTTAACAATTGCCCCATTAAATCCCGAAATGCTTGGACGAAAGCAGAGAAGGGAATATTGCGTTGAAATTGGTCGTATTTTCCTTTGATAAAATAACCGCGTTGCCTGACAATTGGCTTATGTACTTCGTTAACAATGGCTGTTTTCCCAATCCCCGAAAAACCTGCTACCAGCATCATTTCTGTTGCACCCATACTGACTCTTTCAAATGCTTGGAGTAGGGTTTTTACTTCGGTTTCTCGTCCATATAGTTTGTCGGGGATGAGAAAGCGATCGCACAGATCCCGTTGTCCAATTTCAAAGCTCTCAATCGAACCCGTAACTTGTAGTCGAGCTAAACACTTTTCTAAATCATATTTCAGTCCCAAAGCACTTTGATAGCGACCTTCGGCATTCTTTGCCATCAATTTGTTGACTATATCTGATAGTACAGACGGAATTTGTGGGTTAATTTCCTGTACTAAGGGTGCTGCTTTGGCAATATGACCATGTACTAACTCCATCAGGTCATTTGATTGAAATGGTAATTTACCTGTGAGTAATTCGTAGAAAGTTACACCTAAAGAATAAAAATCAGTTCGATAGTCAATTCCCCGATTCATTCTCCCGGTTTGTTCTGGAGAAATATAAGCGAGTGTCCCTTCTAAGATATTGGGATTTATCAAAGTTTGCGTTTCTCGCGGTAGCAAGGAGGCGATACTAAAGTCAATTAATTTGACTTGTTTAGTTTCGGGATTAATTAAGATATTACTGGGTTTGATGTCTTTGTGAATGATGCGTTCACGATACAATATATCTAAGGTATTGCACAGTGCGACTGCTATCTGTAAAAACTCGGTTAATGAGAGGGTGCTTTTCCCCTTTTGGGCCCATTCCTGCAAAGATACACCTCCAAAATCTTCCATGACTAACGCATAGCTATTTCGATACTGTTCCAGACTATAAGTTTGGACGATTAGAGGTGAGTTGATATTTTTAGCAATAGTGTATTGATTGCGAAACTGTACCAGTTCGCTGAAGGTGGGATAGTCATTTTTCAGCAGTTTTATGATGACAGGTAATTGGTCTGATGTACGGATTCCCCGATATACTACGGTGCGACTTCCTGAATAAACTGTTTCGACAATTTGATAGTTGAGAATTTGAGCGATTGTGGGATTGTTTGTATTGGGGTTAGAGTTATTCATAGCCGTTGTTATTTTAGAATTGAGCAGTGAGTAATTGGTTCGATGAATCTGAATGTCAGGGAAAGTTAACTTTTTTTAGGCTAGAGTTGGTAAGGAAATGATAAATTCTGTTCCTTGTCCCAGTATAGAGTTTACTTGGATAAAACCGCCATGTTTTTCTTCAATAATTTGCCGTGCGATCGCCAGTCCTAACCCCGTGCCTTTCCCTACACCCTTAGTAGTAAATAAATGGTCAAATATCTTTTGTTTGACTGATTCATTCATTCCACGACCATTATCAGCAATACTAATTTTCACCTGACGCTCTACTAAGGAGGTTTGAATGGTAATCCGATTGGGATTAGCTTTAATTTCTGCAAAACTCCGCCCAATATTTGATTCTTCTAAGGCATCGATCGCATTGGCGATAATATTCATAAACACCTGGTTAAGTTGTCCGGGAAAGCATTCGATCGCCGGAATATTGCCGTAGTCTTTGACTACTTCAATAGCGGGTCGCTGCTCGTTGGCTTTCAATCG
>NZ_JAUBTX010000030.1:0-84654 GCF_036705185.1 Microcoleus sp. B4-D4
ATTAGTCATTAGTCATTAGTCATTAGTCATTAGTCATTAGTCATTAGTCATTAGTCATTAGTCATTAGTCATTAGTTTATCAATAAATCTGTATAATTAATCTAAAATTTGAACTGTGTGGGAACGCTAAAAAAAATCATTTTAAAGTGGCTATCATAGCTTTTGATGTTGTTTATTCAACAAAAACATAATTTTTATCATTTTGAAAGCATGACGGCTTGTTTGAGCTGGTAGGGGTGGCTGGGAGGATTGACGATCGCCCGCCGTCGATCCCGGAGCCCGCGTAAAAGCCCGATCGCCCCTGTTCCCCGCCCCGGAATGACTCAAATCAGTTAAAGTAAGAAAAATAAGCGCAAGTACCGTCACCTTTGAGCGACAATGGCATCCTCTTCCTCCTCCACAGTTCGCGAACTCCCCTTATTTCCGTTGCCGGAAGTGGTTCTATTTCCAGGTAGACCACTGCCGCTGCAAATCTTCGAGTTTCGCTATCGAATCATGATGAATACGATTCTTGAGGGCGATCGCCGTTTCGGTGTACTCATGTGGGACCCCAACCAAAACAAAGTCTCAGCCGTTGGCTGTTGCGCCGAAGTAATTCACTGTCAGCGCCTCCCGGACGATCGCATGAAAATCATGACTCTCGGACAGCAGCGGTTCCGAGTCCTCGACGCCGTTCGGGAAAAACCCTATTTAGTCGGTCTAGTAGAATGGATTGAAGACGAACCGCCACAAACAGACCTTCGACCTTTGGGCCAAGATGTCGAACAACTGCTGAGAGATGTAGTTCGCCTCTCCAGCAAATTGATGGATCAGCCGATCGACTTACCCGAAGACATTCCCAGTTTGCCCACAGAATTGTCCTACTGGGTAGCCAGCTACCTTTACGGCGCAGCCACAGAACAGCAAAGTCTTTTAGAATTGCAAGATACTGCTGCGAGATTGGAACGCGAAACCGAAATTTTAACTTCTACTCGCAATCACTTAGCAGCAAGAACTGTACTGAAAGATACGCTCAAGTAGCGAATTTGCACAGGCAAAAAATACGATCGGTTTTGCCTGTACATCAGCCCAAATTGCACACAAATCATATTATTTTCAATTTAAAATCTTCCTATCGAAGATTTTAAAACTGTGAATGAACGATCGACTAAAGCTTTCGATCGCGCTACCAAATTCCATTCTTTTTAAGAACAGGTATCTATTTGAGCGGCAAATTCAAACAAGTTCGGATAGGTTCTTTATCGCATTAAATGCTTGTGTTAGAAAATCACGACCAACCGAAACCATACGATGCAGTGAGAGGCGGTCAAATGCCGCCTCCTGTGGGCGGTGTGGTACTCGGCGGGCTAGCAGGAGTTAAACACCGACTGTCGGCTGCTGTCAGCGAACACCGTATTGCGGCGCTGAAGGAAACCTTTAATTACGGCGATGCAGGCTTCAAAATAGCGATCGAGATTTGTCAAAACGAAACAGGCCCCGTGCAGCAGGCGGCCTGCGATTTAGTTCGAGAGAGGCTAAGCGCGATCGCCCGCGAAAAATTACAAGCCTTCGTACCTGTAAGCTTAGATTCAGAAACAGGGACAGATAAAACTCAAAAAATATTAAACAACTCACCCAGTGCAGTCTCAGAAAAAACTAGCGATCGGCAGTTGTCAGAAGCACAATTAATATTTGAGACAATTCTGCAGCAAATGCAACCAAATTTGCTGCTGTTAGAAGCATTAGTATCCTCTGTAAAGCGCGAAGAATTTACCAACGAATTGATGAATCTTTGGGATTTGTTAATCTCAGAAATTCAAGAACCTCTCAAAGAATTGCGTCAGGCTGTTGGTAGCGCAATTTCCGCCCAACTCCGCATTCAGTGGCAGTACAATCAAGCTGAATCTCAAGCCAATCAGTGGCAGCAGCGAGCCTTGATAGCACTTCAGAAAGGAGATGAAAACTTGGTTCGCCACGCCTGGGTTCGGAAGCAGCTAGAGTTGGATCAAGTAGCAGAATTAAAAATTGACTTAGACGACCAAACTGTGCGAGTAGAAACTCTCAACCGCAACTTGCTGGCTTTGGAAAGCAAGATTACTGAAGCTAATTCTAAGAAAGAGATTCTCAAGATGCAGGTTCATTTTGCTAAGGTACAGGAGCAAATTAACTGCACTTTCAGCCAAATGAATAATATATTTTTCCGTCCTTAATTGTTGGATTTTGGGCGTAAATATTGCCCGACTTCAGGCTTGTCTGATGCAAAAATGAATCGCCCCGCTAAAAATTGTTGAATCATCAAACTTAGCGCCTTCCATGTTAGCACCGCATAAAAAAGCCCCGCTCAAATTAGCGCCGCGCAAGTCAGCTTGTCTCAAATCTGCGCCCTGAAGATTAGCTTCATACAACAAGGCTCCTTTCAGGTTAGCCTTTTTGAGACTCGCTGACCGCAGTTTTGCCTCAGTTAGATTAGCTTTTGTAAAATCTGTATTGTCCAAGCAAGCATCAATGAGGTTTGCTTCGATTAGGTTAGCTTTGTAAAGTGAGGCCCCGGTCAAATCCACACCGATCATTTTTGTCTGGCTCAAATTGGCTTTGTTCAAGTTGACCTGCATCATTTCAGCTCCTGTCAACCTTGAAAAAGTTAAATCTGCTTTGCTAAGGTTTGCCCCATTTAGTTTGGTCATTACTAAGCAAGCATTTTTGAGAAATGCACCTAGTAAGTTTGCCGAACTAAGGTCTGCCAAAGTTAAATTAATTTCATTCAAAGTTGCACAGGCTAGATTAATATGAATCAGGAAAGCTTCACGCAAAGAAGCCTCTTTCAAGCTGGTTTCGTGAAAATCTCTTTCTCCGGCTGCATATCGCTTCAGAAGTTCATCAGCATTCATGTCGCTAGCCTCCTAAGTGGTAGCTAAAATTATACTACTGATAGTACAGTGTAGCAGCCGAAGATTTTTAAAGTTTCTGTGTGATTTTTGAGTTCTTCTACTGCCGATCGCACTAATGTAGAACCAGCATCCGCTTCAACATCCGTAAAAAAAATATATTCTCCGAGCGATCGCTTAGTCGGTCGAGATTCAATGCGACTTAAATTAATACCGCGACTGGCAAATACTTGCAAAGGTTTTACCAGCGATCCCGGCCTATTGGCAGGTACGCTAAAAGCTAGTGACGTGTGAGTGCAATTAGGCGTTGTCTCTAGATGCGACGGGGATGCTGATTTCGTGGCGGATTGAATTGATGAGTCGTGGGATGTTGCAGCGTTTCCCAATTTTCCTGTATTTGGGCCTAGTACCCAAAATCGAGTGTAATTGTCAGGATAATCATTAATCGGGCTCGCTAGCACTGGCAATTTGTAGAGTTCGGCCGCTCTTGGGGAAGAGATTACCGCGATACTTTTATCTTCTAGGTACTGCAACGCTTCCGTAGTTGAATTTGCCGGAATCAACTCAGCCGCCGGGATAAACTTTGCCAACCACAACTGACACTGAGCTAGGGCTTGCGGGTGAGAGTAAACTTTTTGAATCCCGTTAAAATTTTTAGCATTGGACAGCAGCGCGTGGGAAATCGGCAAAACCAAGGCGTGTTGAATGCGGAGTGCATCCAGCCGCCACAGGGTGTCTAGGGTGACAGTCACACTGCCCTCGATCGAATTTTCGACCGGCACAATTGAAAGGTCAACCAGCCCAGAGGCAGATGCCTCTAATGCCTGAGAAATGGTGGAATAAGGACACAGGGTGCATTCGGTGTTAGTTTCGAGACTTAACCAATTGACATAAGCTAGAGCTGCTGTTTCTGCATTCGTACCTACAGGGCCGAGATGTGCGATTGAAATTTTCATAATTAGTAGTTTTATGTTACAAATGTTTGCTTGACTCTCATCAGCCAGCAGGTACGATGAAAAAATTAGCCAGAGTCCCGAAAGCTTAGATCCGTAATTTCTCGGATGACATTGCGGGAGTGCGCGAGCTAATGCGAGACTTATGTCACCTTAAAAAGGTTATAGTTTATTAAGATATGCTTACAAATCCTATATATTAATATTTTCTCATGTATATCCGATTTAATTCTTCGCAATCCGTTGAGATCGCCGTACCAGATGAACAGGTTCCCATTCAACATTATCTGCGCCAGCCGAGGCGACTGGTGAACGCCTTAGTCGATCGCACTCGCACAGAGCAACTCAGCGATGACTGTTTCCGCCTGAAAATGCGGCCGTTACAATTTATGATGCTGAACATTCAACCCACGGTAGACATGAGGGTGTGGGCGCAGTCAGACGGCACAATCAATTTAGAGTCCGTGGCTTGCGAAATTCTCGGAGTGGGCTATATAAACGATCGCTTTGCTCTCAATCTTAAAGGACAGCTTGCTGCACACCAAAGTAGCGGACTAACCTGCTTGAAGGGAAAAGCCGATTTGGAAGTGCAAGTAGAATTACCGCCGCCCTTCTGGCTGACACCGAAACCGATTTTAGAAGCAACGGGCAACGGTTTGCTCAAAAGCGTGCTGTTGAGCGTCAAACAGCGGTTGATGCACCAGTTGCTCTTAGATTACCGCCGATGGGCAAGCAACGAAATAAACGTAATATCGAGCGATCGCCCTCAAATCTTATCTCTAGAAGGGTAATTTTGTGCTAGAGAATCGGTGAATTAATTGACAGCGATATTTGGCAAAAAATCGGCTTAATTGCAGAAATATTAGTTAAAGGGTCGAATATAGCAGTTCGAGTGACAGATGGGGTATCGATCCCCCAATCCCCCAATTCCCCAATCTAAAATCTAAAACTTGTACCCTCGCGACTTGTACCCTCGCGTAGCCGAAGCAAGCCGAAATATCTAAAATCTCAACTCCTCACCTTTTTGACAAAGGCTGTAGTACACCCAGAGTTTTATGGGATTTTGTGGGCTAGATAACGGCGGATCACTCAAGAATATCGATGTAAGTCTGTGCTCCTTCTTGATCGTCTTCAACGACTCCTACACCGATAGACCAATCAGTCGATTGGTCTTGTGAAGCTTCGTCTTTTTTGCCGATAAATTCGCGCTCTGGCGGGCTGGTAACTGTATCCGCTTCCAAATTAGTCGCCCCTACCCGAATTCGGATTTTGGGGCCGGAATTGCCCAAGCGAATCGTCATCCCGTCGGCGACTGACACCTGAGCGATCGGTTTATCATCTACATAAGTACCGTTAGCACCAAAATTAATAATTTCCCAGCCATTGGCGTGATTCCACAGCTCAACGTGGTGGCGGGAAACCACAGCACTGTAAATAATTACATCATTGTCGTTCGATCGACCGATCCGAACCACCGAAGCGGATTCAAAACACCACTTCTGAACCGCGACAGACTGGATAGGATGTAGCAGAGTTAAGGTAATCACGGATGTTTTGACACTCCGCCACCAAATACAAACGAATATGCTTCAATATCGATTTTTTCGGATAAAACCGCCAAAAAATTGATTCTCAAAAAAGTGGTCAGTGGGTGGCGACTTTCTCGCCCTACAGAAGTTAAGCACTTATTTATGCCGGAGTTTCTAGATAAAATAATAGTTTGCTGTATCAAACAACATAGGTCTTTTCGAGTTGCTAACATTTTCCTTATTAATTCAATACCAATAGAATACAATGCTTTGAGCAGCACTGGAATTCCTGGCACCCAAAGCCTCAATATCCGACACCAAAAATACCGATCGACCTTGCGGGGGCGCGTCGCCCCTAAAAATACGATCGGTAATTAGTCGCCTCTGGCCCTCTGGCTGCACTTCAGAGATCCGACTCTGGCGGCTCCGGTGTCGGCGGTGGCGATACAGATTCCTGCCTTTGTCGCTTCAACTCTGCTACTTTTTCTTGAGCTGCATCTCTGACTTCTAGAGCTTTATCTTGGAGTTTTTCCGCCAGATTTTGAGCGCCCCGCTTCACCTCTGCCACATTTAGGAGAGTTTGGTCGTAATCTTCGTGTAAAAACTCTGCTACCAGACCGACTTTTTTGTGTAATCCCTCAGCGTACTGTACGGGTTCCGACACAGCAGCCTCTGAAACGATCGCCCGTTTGCTGCCGATCGACGAAATCGCCCCAACCGGCAACAAGTAAATCCCGTCTAAAACGCCGCGCCAGCCGCTCGATTTAAACAGGTAATCGGTAACAGAACCAGTCGTGACATCAAATAGGTAGTCAACCACGGTACCTGCCTTATTTCCTGCGTCCGTGAGCACCTCAAGCCCGATCGGACAAACAGCTTGTTCCGGCTGATGTAATTCCGGGAGTTCCGGGTTAATAGTGACAAAAACATTTTCGCCCACAGCATCAACTTGCGCCCAAGCGAACCAGGTTTTTTTGTTCCCCAAAAGTCCCGACTTGCAAGTAAAGCCGATCGCCCGCTGGGAGTGAGAATCGAGCCAAATCCTGTCTACCCTGCCGACCTCTTCGGCAGTTCTGCGGTCGATCGTGCGGCGGTTTAGCAGTTCGCTGCGCTTAACAATCTGTTGTTGCGATCTACTCATAAATAAACTCCTGAGTGGCTACGAGAAAAAATGTCGGTCGAAGCGTCGATTTAAGATTTTAGGTTTTTGGCCCGTCAGAGGAATCACCGCAGTAGGAACCAGCGTCTAAAATTTTGGGATCGATCCTCAGCAGTATCGGGGTTAAGAACTGCTCGATAATCTCTACCCATACCTGGACATTACTACCGTTTTTGTTCAGATATCAGACATAACTGTAACCATCTTTGCGATGGATGGCTTTACAGTAATCGAGCCTTACCGAAAACCGTTTTTTGTTGATAATGAACTCACCTCTTCCATCCGACATAGGGCAGACTCTAGCTGTAAATGTTCCTTGATACTTACCTTTCGGTACATCGGCTCGAACAATATCACCAGTACAAAAGCCCAAAATTGGACGCAATGGACGATGCTTGATTGGATAGCCATATTTATCTGTTTGGCAGCGCTGCCTTGGACCCAAACCAGTTGCAGTGACATTGAGAATGCGCTCTGTTAAGACTTGCAGCGTTTTTGTGATACCAACACAGGCAGCGTCTAACCAGTGAGTTTTTTGTAATCCCAACCGAGTCCTGTTGTATTTGGTTTGTCCTCCTGTACCTGTATAGACTGGCAAGCCTGTTTCTTTGAGTCGATTAAACAATGCCCATCGGGTAGCATTAACGGCTGCTGCATCCAAACAAGGTCGCTTGGCTTGAGCTAATATCCGCTTAAGTAGATCGGGCTTTTTTGAGAGGAACTGCTCGATTGATTTTGTCCCTTTCTTGATGTTGCATTTCTCACAAGCTAAGCACAGATTAGAGATGCGGTTGCTACCTCCTTTGGCTAAGGGGTGAATATGCTCGATCTGTAAAGGCACATTTTCAATCCCGCAATAAGCACAGTTTCTTTGCCACTTTTCTAATAAATACTCGCGGATCTCGCAGCCAAACAAAGTGCCTTGTTGGTATTCGCACCCGCTAATCTCTGGATTATCTAGTGCTTGCGTGTCAAACTTAACTAGCTCCTGTCCGATCTCACGGATCGGAGCAAATTTACGCAGGCGCTTGACCCAAGTTTCTGTGGTTAAAACCCGATGCTTCAAGCTTGGTGCTAACCATCCTTGAGGGCGCGAACGGTTCAGAAAACGCGGCTGGCGGTAGCGTGTATTGCGGTTTCTCCGACCTCTCCGTAAAGACCTGCGAGAGTCAATAGCTAGTTTAATTTGCTGCCCGCGATGCTTCAATTCCATCCCCCAAATAACCTCATCCCTGTCAGTTACAAGAGCAAATCCCGTAACTTTTGAACCCGGATCGATTTTGAGAGTAAGAGGATGAACAATTGGACGCTCGATAGCTCGTTTCAGAATTAGAGTAAAGGGATATCTGCGAAAAGCAGCCGCCTTGCCCTGCTCTAATAATTTTCTTGCTTGTGCTGGATGAATCGGATTCATCGGTGTCTTTTGAGCGTCAATGAGAAAAACGTAGTTTGACATCTTCTGTCATCCAATTAAGTAAGGTTTGCCTCGGTAATGTTGAGAGGGCTTGTTAGGAACTAGGCACGGGCTTATCAACCTTTCGCCACTACTTTTTAACCTAGTTCGACAGGGCAGAAAACTGGCGTTTATTTTCTGGTGTCATGACCCTCCCAACGTAGGCTTAAGAAAGCCTTAACCTGCACGTTCTACTCTGTGGTAGAAGTTTCTACTTGTGTCCAGATTTTGGTAGGTTTTTACGAACGGGTTTGCAGTCATTTTTGAGCTGTAGCCAAAGATACTGATTTAATAATCTTCTTCCAAATAATTTGGAGTTTTTTCTGCCTCCGTTAAGTCATCCTCTTCTTTAGAAGTGCCAACTTCTTTTTGGTCGCGAAGAGGAATCGTGCTCAGGGGCGCGCCCAAGGAGGGAGCGTGAATTGCCTTAACATCCCTTGGCTTGACGCTAGGAACTCCTAACTCGACAGAGGGCTGATTTGGATCGACATTGATTTGAATTTTCGGGCCCGATCGAGCCAAGTGAACGATCAGACCGTCTACAACAGGAACCTTGGCGATCGGCTTACCATCGAGGTAAGTGCCGTTGGTACCTAAATTGATCAGTTCCCAACTGATGCCGCTGCGCCGCAATTCGATGTGGCGACGAGAAACCACAGCGCTAAAAAGAACGACGTGGTTTTCGTTCGATCGCCCGATCCGGACGACCTGCTCGTCTTCAAAGATCCAACTGCGGACGGGTATAGACTGGAGTGGATGTAGCAAGGTCAGCTTAATCACATTGGCAGCATTGAGTTTTGGTAGAGCGCCTCAAGATGCGATTTTAGATTTTAGACTTTCGATCGCCCAATCCAAACTCGATCTAAGAGATTTGAAATAGAAACGTAACCAGGTCTCCTTTCCCCAGAGAGATGCGGTCTCCCGCTCGCAACCGGTGTCGGTTTCCCTTTGGCAGAGGAGTATTGTTAACGTAAGTGCCGTTAGAACTGCCTACATCTTCTAGGTAGCAAGCATCTCCCTCCACCCGGAGATTTGCGTGTACCCGAGAAACAATCTCAGAATTAGCAAATCCAGAAACATCAATATCCGGCGGCACTAAGTCATTTGGCTTGCCTATGTGAACCACAGAAAGACTGTGAGGCAATTCTATCGGCGTATTTGTCTGAACGTGTATCAGGCGCGCCGATTGCTGTTGCAGTTGAGTTTTAGCCACACCCGCTGGCTGTGGGGCGGGAACCGGGGGAGAAGTATTTACTGCAGTTGCCGCCGATTCAGTTGTAACAGGAACCGAGAGTAAAGGCGGCGGATCTGGAATTGTAGGAATACTGGCGGGTATTTTTTCTAAGTTCGGCCCCAGATTTGGGGTGACAAAAGGTTCCGCTGCCGTCAGGGGTTCGGTGTCGAGTGCCTTATTTGCCGTAACTAAAGGTTCCCTTGCCATCATGGGTGCGGTGGGCGCTAAATCCGGCACCGGCGGCGATACCACTGTAGGCTCCACCGTCGAGGCTGACGGTACTGTCACCTCAACTTCTTCTGGAACTGTGGAACCCGGACGCAAGTTAAAGCCGCACTGACCGCAAAATGCTGCATCTGTCTGAACCGCTGCACCGCAGTTCGAGCAACTTGCGGTAACGGGTAAAGGCGTGTAGCAAGCCTCGCACTGGCTGGCCCCGTCGGGGTTCTGGTGATTGCAATTGGGACAGACAATCATCGATTTCTCCTTGCTATCGGCCAGATTTTCAAATCAGCCTCATAAAAAATACTAGGTATATGGTCAAATTTTAACTTTAACCGCCACAATTCTTATACTGCTTAGCCAATACTAGCAACTGACTCCGCACCGCGACGTTGGCGGTGAGGGGCAAAATCAAGTTAGCGATGTGCTGACTGTACTGCGGCGGCGCAAGCTTTCCGGGCTATTTTAGGGCAACACCGGCGGCGGCATCGAGCAGCCACCAAAGTTCGCCCTCTGGTTGAACGAGTCTGGCCGGATAGGTCATGGGGTCGGCTGCGGGGGCAAAAATTTGAGCTAGGGCGGGTTGTTTGCTGGCTCCTGCGACTATGAAGATGACGCAGCGGGCGCGGTTGATTAAGGGGACTGTAAAGGTGATGCGGGGTTCACCGTCTTTGTTGCCGACAGTTACTAAGGTGTCCCGGACTTGCAAGGCTGGTGTGCCGGGAAATAGAGAGGCTGTGTGGGCGTCGTCTCCTATGCCCAACAGGATGATGTCGAAAGCGGGAAACTCGCCGTCGGATACTTTGAAAAACTGCTGCAATTGAGTTTGGTGTGCTGAGGCATCGGCTGCGGGGTCGCCGGAGCCTGTGGGCATCGGGTGGATGTTGCTGGCGGGGATGTTTGTGCGATCGAGCCACGCGAGGCGCGCCATTTTTTGATTGCTGTCCTGGTGTTCTGCGGGAACGTAGCGTTCGTCACCCCAGAAAACGTGAATTTTGTCCCAAGGCAGGTCTTGGCTGGCGATCAATCTGTAGAGCGGTTCTGGTGTGCTTCCGCCCGCTAAGGCGATCGTACAAAGTCCGCGTTCTGCGATGGCTGCTGCGATTTTCGACAGGACAACCGCGAGGGAGCGCTCTATGAGTTCTTCTCGATTTTTTAATACTTCTACTATTTTTTGCATTTATTTCCTTTTAACTTTCTTCTGCGTGTGGCGATCGGCAATTGCCAATTTTGCTTTGAAATTTTGCGATCGGGTCGATCGGCCGCCACGCTTGGAAGCCTCAACACCGCGTCAAGTCGGATTTTATCATTCTTAGCGGGCTTTGTATTCTTGTGGCATATATAGCCTTTCTGTGCTCTGGTATGAGGTACTATGTGGCATTGGGCGGAGCGAAGCGGAGGGATTGGCCCGCGCAGGGCATTGGGTATACCTCACCACGCTGGAGAACCGCTATATGTCTGTAGCAACTTGCGATCGCAAGCTCGATCGCACCCCCAAAAAGCAAAAATCATCAAGATTCCTGTGGTAGACTAGGAAAAATAGTTTTAAGTCCGCACAGGATGAAAGCAAAACTATGTCAAGCTTTAAGCGATTCCCTACATCTGTCCGCTATCTGATAGCCCGGTTGCGCCACTGGACGCAACCAGCGGTTTGGGCTCCGTTAGCCGTACTCTGTGCGGGCGGATTATTTATCTGGGAAGTCTCCGTACATCCAGAAAGGTTAAGCATAGATGGCGAAGAAGTAGCAGCCTCAAACAATCAAGCTTCGCTACCCGGATTGTCTGCTGAAGATAGCGCCATTGCTGCTGAAATCGACAGCTTGCCGGTGCTAATCAATCAGTTCAATCAGTCTAATTCTGAATTGAGTTTATTAAATTCATCAGTAGTCAAAGGCCAAGGTTTATTCAACGAAATTAACGCTGGTGGATCAGAAAAGTCCCAGCCATCTTCAGCCATGCAGCAGCAAGCAACGAGCCGATTGTTGACTTTGCCAAATTTAGCAAATCCTGATGCCGGGTTCCAAAACAATAATCCGCTAAATTCCAGCTTGCCAAGTTCAAACGCCGCATCAGCTTTGAGTTTATCTGGTAGTGGGGCGATCGTTTCAGGGATAAAAACGATCGGCTTTCCTGAGTCTGGTGGTACAGCGACAAGCACTTTATCGCAGCAGTCGAGCGGTGCTAATTCTGGCAAACAAAACGACGCGCCCCTGCCTTTGAGTCCGTTGCAAGCAGCTATGCAAAAATACCTCGCCACTAACACTTCGGCAACGGCGACTTCTACTGAAAACACGGCTTCCTCAGCTCAATTGCTCGATCGACCAGCTTCGAGCGAGTCTCCGGCAAATCCGGCAAATTTGCTCCCAGCGGCCGCTACAGCTCAAGGGAGAGCAAATCCTGTGAATGTTCCGGTAGCACTTCCTTCAGTTGCGATTCAAACAAATACAATCGGCGAATCTCCACAATTCTTAAACCCAACAGCTACAACCCCTGAATCATCTGCCCGGTTAAATTCCAGAGTACCCAGCCTCGGGGAAATTAATACTGCGCCTGCAACTGTAGCGATGCCAAAAAATCCCTATCAAACTAATTTATATGGCTCCGGTGTAGCACCGGAAGTTCAACCCGCGGCACTTCCAGCAGTCGTACCAGGGCCAATACCGCTACTTCCCAATGTCCGTCAATCCTCTTTTCCAAGTGCGATCGGGGAAAGCAAAATAATTAACCCCCAAGTCTCTCCCAATTCAGCGAATTCTGAATTTCAACCAGCTCAATCAAATCAGCTTAACTTACCTGGTCAGCCTAATTTTGGAGCCGTTCCTCAAAACAACAATAATCAGGGGCAGCAAATTCAACCGCAACCTTTTTCTACACCCCGATCGCTGACACCGGGACGCTACATTGGCGGCGGCGAAATCAATACTTTTGCTAATCCTTAAAGTTATTGGTTATTGGTTATTGGTTATTGGTTATTGGTTGTTAGTTATTGGTTGCTGGTTATTGGTTGCTGGTTATTGGTTGCCAATCACAAATAAAATTGGAAAAAAAAAATGCTTTGCGGCCCAATTCCCAATTCCCAATTCCCAATTCCCAATGACTACTAACTGATGACTAAGAAATGAAAATTTAATAACTTAAGCGATTGCTCGTTACCTTCGCTCTGCCTGGTAATGCAGATAGGCGAGGCTCTGCCTCCTTTTATCGCGGAACTTACAGGATAGAGGACTGTAGGAGGTGCTTAAGCTGTCGCGCTTTTAAATTGCATATTCAGGGCGGGCGGGACAACCCACAAGATTTTTATTGTTTTTTACATAAAATTTAAATGCAAAACAGCTTAATGACTACTAACTAATGACCACTAACTAATGACTAATGACTAATGACTACTGACTACTGACTAATGACTAATTTGAGATAAATTACCTAGAGGCGGCTCGCACCAACAACAATCCGCCGATTCCAAAGCCAAAGGCTATGGGCAGCCAAGCCGAAAGAATCGGAGTCAAAGCAGCTTTTACGCCCATAGAACTGGTGATGAAAGAAAATACATAGTAAGTAAAAATTACAACTACACTAATCCCAAAACTCGTTCCTCTGCCGGAACGGCGCGGTTGAGTTCCCAAAGCTGCTCCTACTAAACCAAATACCAAGCACACGAAAGGAAAAGCATATTTTTCTTGAATTCGCACCTTGAGTTTGCGAATTTGCGGTACATCGCCGCTGTTTTTAAGGATTTCTAAACGCTCTAAAGCTTGAGCAATATTCATTTCCTTGAAATCTCGCACTCTGGCTGCTAAATCTAAGGGCGTGCGGGGGAGTTGTAACTGCTGGTGTTGAAATCTAACTATATTCCGGTAAGAGCCGTCAGGAGCGACAAGATAAGCGGTTCCGTTGTAAAAATCCCAGGTGTTTTCTGAGGGATTCCAAGTAGCTGATTCTGAAGAAACGATTTGATTGAGCCCTGGGGTGGAGCGATCGATAATTGTTAAACCTTTCATTTGCTTGCCGTCAAACTGTTCTGCATAAAAAAAGCGGGACAGGGTTTCTTCGCCGCCTTTTTCGGGTTTCCGAAATTCTGTGTAGATAATATTTCGATCTTGAAATGTTGGTTTTTCTCGCTTCAGGGCTCTGTCTAAAGTTACAGTTGCTCTGTAGCTGGCGGCTGGTACGACTAACTCTTGCAAAGCAAAGGTGAAGCCGGCAACAATTAAACTCATAATGACTGCGGGCATTACCAGTCGGTAAACGCTAACTCCGCAACTGCGGAGGGCGATGAGTTCGCTGTCGCTGGAGAGTCGGCTGTAGGCCATTAAGGTTGCTAGCAGCATTGACATTGGGAAAGCTAATACTACGAAGTAGGGAATTTGCAGCAGAAAAATTTCTAGGGCGGCGCTGTAGGGGAGGCCGGATTCTGTTACTCTGCGGACTAATTCAAATAAGGCTCCAACTGTGACGGCGACGGATGTAAAAAGTCCGACTCCAAATAGAAACGGGCCGATTAATTCTTTGGTAATGTACCAGTCCATTACTGAGATTCTTGGCAGCCAGTTGAGGGGAGTGAAGGATTTGGAGATTGCTATTTTCATAGTTTGGCGTTTTTGCTGTGGCTCTTCAAGCTACAATTTAAATTATCAATTTTAAATTTCTGTATTGTGTTTTTATGGTTGTGGAAGGGCTGGTTTATAGATATCTGGGCTGGGATATTTATAGCCTTTCTCACAAAGATGAGGTGCTAGGAGTGGGCATAGGGCATAGGGCATAGGGCATAGGGCATAGGGCATAGGCAGGAGTGGGAGCCGGCATACCTCACCAAGCTTGAGAACCGGTATATATCTAGGCGAAGCCGCCCCTACTGAATCTGTTTGGTGCGTCTTTGCGGTTGCTATACAAGACTACCGCACGAAGCTGTCGCCTAGGTAATATTGCCGGACTAAGGGGTTGCTGTAGAGTTCTTCTTCAGCGCCGGAGGCTAATATTTGACCGTCTCGCATGATGTAGGCTCGATCGGTAATTTCGAGGGTTTCTCGGACGTTGTGATCGGTGATCAGGATGCCAATTTTACGATCGCGCAGTTTGGCAATTATCGTTTGAATTTCATCTACGGCGATCGGATCTACGCCTGCAAACGGTTCGTCTAAAAATAGGAACATCGGCCCGTCTCGCCCAGCGGCTAATGCTCTCGCCAGTTCAGTCCGCCGCCTTTCTCCCCCCGAAACTTGAATTCCCAAACTGGATGCTATGTTTTGTAAGCGAAATTCTTCCAACAGGAAATCGACTCGATCTTTCCATTCCCCACGAGGCACTTGAGTTTGTTCTAGGACTAACAAAATGTTGTCGCGCACGCTCATGTTGCGAAAAATGCTGGCTTCTTGAGCGAGATAGCCAATTCCCAAATGCGCTCGTTTGTGCATGGGCATTTTAGTGATGTCTAAATCGTTGAGCCAAACAGTTCCTTGATTGGGTTTTTCTAATCCGGTTGCTATGTAAAATGTTGTGGTTTTGCCGGCACCGTTGGGGCCGAGCAGTCCTACGATTTCTCCTTGGGCTACGGAAAGGTTGACGCGACTAACTACATTGCGTTTTCCGTAGGATTTGTGAATATTTTCGAGTACAATTTTCATACTTGCCGAGGCAAATTATTAGAAGTCATAGTCATCAGTCATTAGTCATCAGTCATCAGTCATCAGTCATTAGTCATCAGTCATTAGTCATTAGTCATCAGTCATCAGTCATCAGGCAGGAGGCTATAAGGGCTTCGCTCGGAGGGTTAAAAGAAGGAAGAATAAGTACACAGCCAGCCTGTGAGCGATACCTAATTTTACGTTTAATTAGGTGGATTTACTTGCCTGTTAAATTTCAGATTGCTGGTTGGTGCGATCGCCCCTCAAGTGGATATTTGACAATCTTCAGGTTTTTACTTTTTTCAAGACTAAATTTTGCATTTATTCTCAGCTTTCAGGCGTCGCGCATTTAAACTCCGATCCAGGAACAGGCAGGATGCCCGTTCCACAAGAATTTCGGTAAAAATTATTGTCCGAAGTAGCTATGCAACAATTGATGTTTTTGGTGATAAATTTTGCTGCTATGGGGAGGGCTGTTACTTAGGTGCTGTTGAACTGGCGGGCGGTTTGGGGCCGATCGTATTTTGGGCTGCTGCATCTTGTTCGGGAGCAACGAGATAGACTGATTCTACCTGTCCTGGATTGTCTGGGAGGGCAATAAACCTGCCTTCATCGATCAAGTATGTCACGGTTTCGCCGCGCAGGCTGTTGCCCTGCTGCAATACGTAAACGTCGCCGCTGAGAATGATCCGGCGTTCGCGGCTGAAGTATTGAGCTTGAGCTGCTGTTGCTTGGATTTGGCGGGCTGGATAGTTGATTTGGACGTTGCCGCGGGCTGTCACGATGCCGGTTTTGGAGTCGGCTTCTTGAATGTCCGATCGCACGGAAAGGGTTCGGGGCTGCGCGGTTTGGGAATAGGTGGGAGAGACAATCGCGCCGGCCAGAGTCAGGGGCAACAGCAGCGACAATCCTTTGAATATGCGCGAATTAAGTAGTTTAGCGGAGGGCATCATAGCTTGCAAGCCTCAAAATATGTGAAATTGCTGAAGGGCCTTTTCCAACCCCTGATTTGTCTCTATGGAGATTAAATCCACCACACCCGATTTAGTTAGGTATTTTATCTTAACGGCCAGAAATATTCTCGTCAGGTCGATCGACCTGCCCGAAAGCATCAACCAATTATCCTAGCAAGACAATAGCCATTTTCACGAGGTGTTTGGCTGATTTACAGTTCTATCGAGAGGGCTTCTGTCCTCTGGCTGCGGTTTTATCGTTCGGACTTCAGTCCTTGGTATGACTTTTAGTCAATAAACTTGTTGCATAAATCTTGGATTGATAGTCCACCGCAGATGCAAAGCAGATGTACGCAGATCATTTAAAGAAGTGTCAACCCTGCGTCTGATGTTTCAAAATGTACGGCAATTGCAAGCCTGCAACTTCTGTACCTGCGAACAACGGTAAAAAATTAGCTACTGCTTCCGGGCCGGCTTGTTGCAAAGTGCTCAATAGTTTAGCGCTTTGTCGGAGCAAATCTTCAACAGCAATTTCAGCATAACTCGGCTGATAATAACTGAGCCGATTTATTCCTTCTCCGAGCAAGATTACTGCACCGCGCCAGTTTTGATTGCTTAAGTGATAAAGCCCTACAGCAATTTGTAAAATTCCCTGATAAAACTTTTTTTCCGGTTCGCCCGCTTCCATCCACAAAGCCTCTAAAGTATCGTGACAAGCGTAAAAGTCTTGGCTGTTAAACTGTTCGATACTTTGCCAAAATTCGTCCGGCATTTCCTCTATCATTTATTTGAGATTGGAAATTTTGAATTGGGATACAGCCTTCTCTAAAAAATGAGGTATTGACAATCTATTAATCTATGTATTAATAATCCATCAATCCCCAATTTAAAATCTACAATCTAAAATCTACAATACTTGTAGATATCCTAAGTGAGGAATGCTCTAGAGCGTAGAGTGGCGATCGGTTTTGTGAATAGCTAAGTCTTAAAAATAGGAAAAATTACGACCTGTTGTCAAAACTGCTATCAATTTACGACCGCCTACTTAACCGATTACATAGTTTCTCTGACAGCTTGAATCTGATCCATGCCAATTTCCTGATTAGTTCCAGCAAAATCGTTATCTGGCGTCAGAAATAACATACAATGACACTCTTTGCGCTCGCGCATGGGAATGCAAGGACAGTTCCAGTAGGCGGCTTTTACTTCGGCTTCTTTATCTTCGTAATGGCGACAAGGGCATAGGGGAGCACCTAGTTCATCTTTGTGCTTTGCTAGTCCTTCTATGACGACAGCAGTGACAGAAGGCTCGGAACAAAAGTAAGTTCCGGTGCGCTTGGCGTAGGTTTCGGAGAAATTCTTCATTGCCTCCAAGGTTTTTTCGTTGGAGAGTTTAGATTTTTCTGTTGTGTTCATAGTTCAGGATCGGAGTTGAGGATGCTACGAGCTTTTAACAATTGTATCGCAGAATGTGATTTTAAACACTTGTATATTTCTGTTTACTTACCAAGAGGAAACCTTGACAAAAATTGAGTTTTAGGTTGTGGGTTTTGTAAGGATTTTTTACGCATCCCGGACGGTTGGGGAAACAGGGCCATGACCCGGTTTTTGGAGCCTCCCAAAGATTTGACCGATCGCCCGCCCTGAAAAAAACATCCCCCAAAGGGGATACAAACAAGATAGAATATCACAGCGCTGTCCCTGTTTCTGGCATCTCATGGCAACTTCCCCCGACCCCACCCCCCGCAAAAAATCTGCTTCTGCTGCGCTGATTTGGCCCGCTGACACCGAGTTAGTCGGATTAGTGTTTGAATTAACTCCCCGCGCTGCTAGCTATCTGTACGCGCAGTATGCCATAGGTTTACACGCTTGGTTTTTGTATCAAGTACAGGAAACTGACCCGGATTTATCGCAGCTTTTGCACGACGATCAGTCAGAAAAAGCCTTTACGATTTCGGGATTGGAAGGTGATTTAGCCGCTAGTGGCAAAGAATTTCAGCTTGCGGGCGATCGTATTTATCGCTGGTACGTCACAGGACTTTCAAAGCGAATAGTGCAGTGGCTGAGTCAGTGGCTGCAAAATTTGCCCGAAGAGATAGATTTGCGAAATGCTCCGCTACTCATTCGCTCTTGGAAAATTGCTTTTGCTCCCACAACTTACCAGCAATTACTAACAGCAGAATTACCATTATCGCGCAACGTAAAACTTAGTTTTGTAACTCCAACAAGCTTTCGCAGCAAAGGTCATCATTTCCCTCTCCCGGTTCCTGAAAATGTTTTTTACAGCTATTTACGCCGCTGGAATAACTTTTCTGGGGTAATTTTTGACCAAGCCGAATTTATGAATTGGATTGATGAAAATGTAATTATTAGCCGCCACAAGTTGGAGTCGCAGAAGGTGGCGGCTGGCAAAAAAGGCATGGTGACGGGATTTACTGGGGCTGTGGAATTTGCGATCGGGCGATCGGGCCAAAATCGCCCTGATTTTGTACAATTATTTTATGCTTTGGGGCGGTTAGCACCTTACTGCGGCACCGGGCACAAAACAACTTTTGGTTTGGGACAAACGCGGACGCAATGGCTGACAGAATCGCCGACAGAAGTGTCTATACAAAGTGTATTGGCGGCGCGAATAGATGAATTGACAGAGAAGTTTATGGCGCTCAGAAAGCGTAAAGGTGGCAGTCGGGCTGCTGAGATTGCGGAAACTTGGGCGACGATTTTGGCGCGCCGGGAATTGGGGGAATCTTTGTTTGATATTGCTGCTGATTTGGAAATGCCCTATGAAACTGTGAAAACTTATGTGAAGTTGGCAAGAAGGGCTTTGAAAGTTGAGGATTAAAGTAATTGGGCATTGGGCATTGGGAATTGGGAATTGGGAATTGGGAATTGTTAGCTGTTGACTGTTGACTGTTGACTGTTGACTGTTAACTACTGCCAACTGCCAACTGACTACTGCCAACTGCCAACTGCCAACTGCCAACTGCCAACTGACTACTGACTTTTAGTAAATAAATATATGTCATCTCGCTGATATTTTAGTTGAAATTGAGGGTGATTTTTTAGTTGAGTTACTAGGTTTTGTACAAAAGCTCGATCGCTCATCCAGCCGGGATACCTCAGATTCAGCAAGACATAATCAAATTCTGCGAGGCTTGTAGGAGGTGTCTTAGCCTCAGTTAACTTTACCACGGGGCGGTGCGTTAAGTGGGGAGCTACGTGAGAAGTTGTTAAAACGCTGCCTTTTGTGTTGATGAAAGTAATTGCTTCTCTGGTAGCTGGTAAAGTGTCGAGGGAATCTAAATAAATAGTCCAAAAATAGCCGTATTTCGCTAAAGCTAAAAAAGCGATCAATGACCAAATTACAATGATTTTTGGCAATGGATAATTAGGAATTGGTAATCTATCAAATATTATCTTTCCTTGACACTGATTTCTATCGGCTAAACTGGAAATTACGGCAACTAACAAAAATGGTAATATCGGAATAGAATACTGATGAATCAAATCTCGCTGGGCTGGGATATCGGAAAGAATATTCATCGCCAACATCGGCACGGCGCTAATTAAAGGTGTCAGGTGACGCGGGGAAAGCCACCAAATTACAGGCAAGGTTAATAAGGCTAAATATTCAAAAGTATCTAAAGAAAATAAACGCCCTAAAATTAGATTTGGTTTCAATATTAAGTTAACAGCAATTTCTAAAACTGAATGTCCCAAATATTGATATCGCCCGACTCCTGCGTGTTGTCTTCCCAGATTGAAATACGGTATCACAGCCTGAGTAGTTATCAGGAACCAACCGACACCTAAAAAGAGAGCTATGAGTCCGCAATTGCGTTTTTTGTCAAAACACAACAGCCATAATCCCATCGCAGCTACAGTCAAAGATAGCACGGCTTTGCAACTCAAAACTAAGAGGATAGCAGCACAAAACCACAGGGTTTTATTGAGTCTGGCAGCTAGGATTGCTGCTAGCAGTGCGGGTAGGGCAATTACTTCTGGGTGGAAGTCGAAGAGGTTGACATTGAAGACTAATGGATAGAGGAGGTAAATACAGGCGATCGCCCGAGATATGCTATTATTTAATCCGGCTTGAATGGCCAAACTCCAAACTGGCAAAGCACCCAATGCTAAAGCAACTGCTTGGACTAGCAACAGCCAATGAACGTCGGGATATATTTTGTAAAGCAAAGCCACGGGATACATAACCAAAGCGGCGTGATTTCCCATGTGGTGAATTTCGAGAAATGAGGAAAACGGCGTTTGTCCCTGACTGATTAGATACGCTACTTGGTCATAAATTCCTAGTTCAAAGGCGTTGGATTCAAACAGGGCGTGGCGTACACTGCTGCATAGTAAAAATATTAACACAAAAAGGGCGATCGACCAAATTACAGGCTCGTATTTTAGATGCTTAAAATTGTTCATATTGTATTCATTCCAAAATTATCTTAAAATTATCTGCGTTTCTCTCTGTTTCTCTGCCTTAAATCTGCGGTTGGTTTTGAGCGATGAATAATTATTGCAATAAGTTTACTAATTGCTGATTTTTTGAAACAAAAATACATCGTCTTCATGATAGGTTATCTTAAAGTTAGGAGAATTTTTAAGTTGAGCCGCGACACTCGCAGCAGTATCGGCAGTATCCGGCCAAGGATGGCGCAAATTTAACAGTACATAGTCAAATTCATTCAAACTTTGTCCGTTAGCAACTTGATGCAGCAATTTAATTGTTTTTCGGTGAGCGAGATGAGTTGCTAGGGAATTATCTGTTAACACATTGCCTTTTGTTTCCACTCTGTTAATTGCCTGTCGCGTAGCTTGCCAAGTATCGAGAGACTCTAAATAAATTGTTCCAAAATAACCGTACTTAGCCAAAGCTAAAAAAGTTAACAGCGACCACAAAATTAACAATTTTGACAGCAAAGAGTTAGTAAATAGCAATTTGCCACTTTTCCCGCTTTGGCGAACCCAAATCCGGTGATTCCAGATACGTTTAACAGATTTAATCGAAATACGCTGCGATGCTTTCGTCCAGATTTGCGGCATCCAGTTGTGATGATTCCACAGATAATTAATTACATTTTTCCAGAAATTACTTCCTCTTTTTTGTCTGTCTGCTAGCGTATCAATTATAGCAATTAATAAAAATGGAAATATCGGCACAACATATTGGTGAATCAAATCTCTCTGCGCGTCAATATCGGAAAGAATATTCATCAATAGCATCGGCGAAGCACCAATTAAGGGCGAAAGATGCCGAGGAGAAATCCACCAGAGTGCGGGCAAAAATAACAAAATCAAATATCCCAAAGTCTCTACTGAAATCAGGCGATTGGCTACTAAGCTAGGTTTCAGCGCTAAATTAACAACTATTTCAAAAACCGAGTTTCCTAAATAGTGATATCGCCCCACACCTGCGTGCTGTTTTCCTTGATTAAAATACGGTACTATTGCTTGAGTTGCTATCAAAAACCAAGCCGCACCGAGAAATATAGCGATGAGTCCGCACCTGCTCTTTTTTTCAAAGAAAAACAGCCAAACACCCATCATCACGACGGTTAAAGATAATACGGCTTTGCAGCTTAAAATTAATACTGTGGCGGCACAAAACCACAGGATTTTATCGAGTCTGGCTGCTAAGATTGCTGCTAAGATTGCCGGCACAGCAATTACTTCGGGGTGGAAGTCAAACAAATTGACGTTAAATACTGCGGGATAAAGCAGGTAA
Source organism: Microcoleus sp. B4-D4 (assembly GCF_036705185.1). Taxonomy (NCBI): domain Bacteria; kingdom Bacillati; phylum Cyanobacteriota; class Cyanophyceae; order Oscillatoriales; family Microcoleaceae; genus Microcoleus; species Microcoleus sp. B4-D4. The sequence goes on from NZ_JAUBTX010000030.1 coordinate 21,723, forward strand.
ACTGCTGCAATGGCGATCGCCTTTGATTCGTTTAATCCCGCTTGACGTGCTAAACTCCAGCTAGGCCAAGCACCTAGGGCTAGGGAAACAGCTTGCACTAATAACAGCCAGCGAACATCGGGATATATTTTGTAAAGTAAAGCTAGCGGATAGAAAATAAACGCTGTATGATCGCCTAAAATATTGATTCCCATTAATGAAGAAAATGGCGTTTGATTTTGAGAGATTAAATAAATTGCTTGGTCAAAAATTGCTAAGTCGAATGCTGTTGAATGAAATAATGCGTGCCGCACGCTGCTGGCGATAAATAAGATTATCGTTGTCACGACAATCATTAAAAATACTGGATGGAATTTTGTGGATTTTAAAGTTAGCATTCTGTTGGGTTAACCTGGGATGCGTTTAAATAGTATAACGTCGTTTTTTTGATAAGTTAATTTAAAATTGGGAGCATTTTTTAGTTGATTGGCTAAGGTATTTCCAATTTTTTCAGTGTCGGGCCAAGGATGGCGCAGGTTGAATAATATGTATTCAAATTCAGCTAGGTTTGTTTGGGGTGAAATTTGTGAAAGCAATTTTACGATTGGGCGGTGCGCGAAGTGAGGGGCAAGTCTGTTATCTGTTAAAATGCTGCTTTGGGGTTTAACTTGTGCGATTGCTTCCCTTGTGGCTTGCCAGGTATCTAGTCTATTTAGATACAGGAAAAAATCTTTATATTGTCCGAAAATTAAGAATATTATTAATGACCAAATTATCATTTGCTTCGGCAATTGAATGCCCAGCCACAGTTGCGGTATTGGTATTTTGATAAATGGTAAAGTCGCCGTTTTTTGGGGCGAAAATATTTGCGATTCGGTTTTCACTTGGGTGTTTTTGCGGCTGGATTCTTTGGCGATGACTGCTACGATCAAAAATGGAATTATCGGTAGTGAATATTGATAGGCTAAGCTGCGTTGAAATGGCAATTCGGAGAGGATATTGATAATTAGGGTAGGGATGGCAGGAATTAGGGCTGTTAAATATTTGAGGTTGTTTGGGCGGGGAAATGGCAGTAGCAGCCAAATCATGGGTAATATCAGGATGAATAAGTATTTTATTGTATCGATGGAAAGGATTCTTCCTAAGATTAATTGTGGCTTTAATAAAAGGTTGATAATTATTTCTATTACGGATTTTCCTAAATAGCTGTAGCGCCCGACTCCGGCGACTTCGCTACCGCTAAAGTAGGGGATGATTTTCTGGGAAGCAATCAAAAACCATGCTGCGCCTAGCAAAAGTGCGATCGCCCCAAAACGTTGCTTTTTTTCGCAAAAAAACAGCCATAACCCCATAGCAGCGATAGTTAGGGACAAAACAGCCTTGCAACTCAAAACTAACAGAATTGCGCTACAAAACCACAGGATTTTATTTAAACGCGCTGCCAAAATTGCCGCCAAAAGTGCGGGTAAAGCGATTACTTCCGGGTGAAAATCAAATAAATTGATGTTGAATACTACTGGATAGAGCAAATAAATTAGGGCGATCGCGCGGGATTGTTCTTGATTTAAACCGCCTAAACGCGCTAAACTCCAGCTAGGCCAAGCCCCCAAGGATAAAGCAACTGCTTGTACCAACAGCAGCCAATGCACGTCTGGGTAGATTTTGTAGAGCAAAGCTAGCGGATAATAGATTACCGCTGCGTGATCTCCCAAAATGTGCATCTCCATCAAAGAAGAAAAAGGCGTTTGGTTTTGGGCGATGAGGTAAATTGCTTGGTCAAAAATTCCTAAATCGAAAGCTGTTGATTGGAATAAAGCGTGTCGCAAACTGCTACAGGCAAAGAAAATTGTAGCTGAAATGGCGATCGCCAAAACCAGACTCGACGGTGGCTGCGATCGACCTTCTTCTATATTTTCGGCGCTGTCATCAACAAAATTTTCCCTATTCTCCATGAAATCTGGCACTAGCTGATCGGTCAAAATATAATGCCATCGAATGTGCTTGCCGCGCAATAGTTAACCGCTAATTTTAGTTCCCGCAATCGTAATATTAGAATAATCCACAAAACCTTAAAAAATTGTGAAAGCAATAACTCTTCTCGGCTCCACAGGCTCCATCGGCACTCAGACTCTGGATATTGTAGCTCAATACCCGGAACAATTTCGGATTGTCGGGTTAACAGCAGGACGAAATGTACAGTTGCTGGCGCAGCAAATTCGCCAGTTTAAACCAGAAATTGTCGCGATTTGTGACGAAGATAAATTACAGGAATTGCAGGAGGCGATCGCAGATATCGACCCTCAACCTATTTTACTTGCTGGGGAGTCAGGCGTTGTCGAAGTTGCCAAATACGGCGACGCTGAAGCCGTAGTCACCGGCATAGTTGGCTGTGCGGGTTTGCTGCCAACAATTGCGGCTATAGAAGCAGGCAAAGATATCGCCTTAGCAAATAAAGAAACCTTAATCGCCGGCGGCCCCGTTGTCAACCCCTTAATCGAAAAATACGGTGTTAAAGTATTGCCGGCTGATTCGGAACATTCGGCAATTTTTCAGTGCTTGCAAGGCTTACCGGCAGGAGGGTTGCGCCGGATTATTCTTACAGCTTCCGGCGGTTCTTTTCGAGATTTGCCGATCGACAAATTAGCAGGAGTAACAGTCGCCGATGCCTTGAAACATCCGAATTGGTCGATGGGACAGAAAATCACGATTGATTCTGCTACTTTGATGAACAAAGGATTAGAAGTAATTGAAGCTCATTACTTGTTCGGCCTGGATTATGACGACATTGATATTGTCATCCATCCCCAGAGCATAATTCACTCGTTAATTGAGCTGCAAGATACGTCGGTTTTGGCGCAATTAGGCTGGCCGGATATGCGCTTGCCGCTGCTTTACGCTTTGTCTTGGCCGGAGCGAATTCCTACAGATTGGCCGCGGCTGGATTTGGTAAAATCTGGTGATTTAACTTTCCGAGAACCAGACCACAAAAAGTATCCTTGTATGCAGTTAGCCTATGCAGCGGGACGTGCGGGCGGCTCCATGCCTGCGGTGCTGAATGCGGCGAACGAACAGGCGGTAGCGCTATTTTTGGACGAAAAGATTACATTTTTGGATATTCCGAAGTTGATTGAGCAGGTGTGCGACAAACACCAAGCTGATAACTGTGAAAGTCCTGGTTTAGAGGATATTTTGGCAGCGGATCAGTGGGCGCGGCTGGAAGTTTTGGCTGGAAGCGTCGAATTGGGCGATCGGATTCTTTCAGTGCGCTAATTCTGAGGAATTGCTCGTTACCAGGCTCTGCCTGGTAATGCAGATCCGGAGGCTCTGCCTCCTTCTTTCTTGCAACTTACAAGAGAGAGGACTGTAGGAAGTGTTTAAGTTATTAAGTTTTCCGATCCTCAGTTCGCTAATTTTTAGATGCAGACGGCGGTTAAAACCGCGTTTGTACTAAACACTCACGCGACTCTGCGGGTTAAAGAATGGGCAGTGAAAATTACGTTGTTTTATTCATTTATTGTCTTCAGTCCGCGTCAGCGGACTTCGTTTTTGTAAACCTGGTTTCAACCGCCGTCTTCTATTCTTCATGAATCCCTTGATAGAATAGAGCTATAAGTCAATACGGTTCACTTAACATATTTATGCCCCGGAGATCCCCCTCGCATCCCCCTTAAGAAGGGGGACTTTGAGAGCATTCTTGTCCCACCCCCTACTCCCCTTTTTAAGGGGTGTGCCAGGGGGATCGTCTTAAGTAAACCGTATTGAGCTATAAGTCCTCTTCTTGGAAGCAACCGATGCAAACAGAAACCAAACCAACCGTATTTGAACTCAATCAACTGATTATCCCACCCGGCAATAAAATAAAGTTACAAAATATTAGCTGGGAAATGTACGAAGCTATCCTAGACGAGTTAGGGGAAGGTTATGCACTTCGACTTACTTATTACAAAGAAACACTAGAAATTAGGATGCCTCTACCAAAACATGAAAAAGCTAAATCATTGATTGGTGACTTGGTTAAGTTACTTCTGGAAGAGCTTAATATTGATTGTGATGTTTTAGGTTCTACTACCTTCAAAAACAAAGAGATGCAGAGCGGCGTAGAACCTGACGATTGTTTCTACATTCAGCATGAAGCTGCTATCAGAGGTAAGGAGAGAATAGATTTAACAGTAGATCCGCCTCCCGATTTGGCGATCGAGATTGACAACTTCTCACAAACCAGTTTGAGCAGCTATCAAGCTTTGAAAGTGCCGGAACTTTGGAGATATGACGGGCGAATCCTGAAAATCTATCTGCTCCAAGACGGAAAATATATTGAGTCTGATAGCAGCCCAAATTTCCCCAACTTTCCCATTATTGATGTAATTCCTCAATATGTCGATCGCAGCAAAACTGAAGGCAGAAGCCCGACACTCAGAGCATTTAGAGCTTGGGTAAAAGAGCAACTACAAACCAAAGACTCGTAGCGGCGGGTTTTGCTAATTTTTGACTTTCGCCGCAAAATCAGCCGCACTCATCTTTTCGTACATTTCAAAAGGTTGGTGAATCCAAGGATTGTCAGTCAAATAATCTACATAATAATCCGGCTTTGCCACAGAACAAGCCTTGTACCAAAGTACAGCAGTCCGAATTTCCTGAATATCTTCGCCGTAGCGGTTTTGCAGCCAAAGGATACCTTGTTCTAAACTAATTCCCGAATCCACCAAATCGTCAACTAGCAGGAGGCGGCTGCCCAAATTATCGCCCACCATTGTCAAATTAGGCGCAAACTCGATCGCCCGCCGGACTTTTCCCTCCGCCCCACCGTAGGAAGAGGCCGCTAAAATTGCCAGAGGTTTGTCGAAAATCCGCGACAGAATATCGCCCACCCGCAGCCCCCCCCTCGCGAGACACACAATGCGATCGAATTTCCACTGAGATTCATCAATTTTTACAGCCAAATCCTCAATTGTCCGATGGTACTCTGACCAAGAAACGTAAAGGTCGCTCATCAAAAAAATGGGTAGAAACCCCGTCCTTTTAGGACGGCTTTACAAAAAGACTTGCCTCAAACCAACAATATCACAGAAAATGTGTTAACGTGTGAGAATGGAAAAAGCCTACCGCTACCGATTCTATCCCACTACGCAGCAAGAAAATCTCTTGCGACGGACAATGGGGTGTACACGGTTAGTGTACAACAAGGCTTTGGCTGCTCGCACAATCGCGTGGTACGAGCATCAAGAGAAAGTTGGCTACAGCCAAACCTCCTCTATGCTGACGAATTGGAAGAAAGAGGAAGAGCTTGATTTTTTGAATGAAGTTAGCTGCGTACCTTTGCAACAAGGACTCAGACACCTTCAAGCAGCGTTTAGCAACTTCTTTGCCGGTCGCGCTAGATATCCTAACTTCAAGAAGAAGCATAACGGTGGCAGTGCTGAATTCAGCAAGTCAGCTTTCCGCTGGAAAGATGGACAGGTATTTTTAGCTAAATGCACTACTCCATTGCCAATTCGTTGGAGCAAACAAATTCCCGAAGGGTGCATTCCGTCTACCATTACGGTAAGACTGACACCTGCTGGACGTTGGTTTGTTTCCATGCTTGTAGACGACTATACAATCAAGCCACTTCCGAAGATAGAGAAATCTATTGGATTGGATGTAGGAATAACCAGCCTAATTGCTACTAGCGATGGCGATAAAATCGCCAATCCTAAGCACTTTAAAAAGCTTCGCAAGAAGCTAAAGAGGAAACAGAAAGCGTTAGCCCGCAAGCAAAAGGGAAGTAACAACAGGCAAAAAGCGCGGGTACAAGTAGCAAAGATCCATGCACAGATCACCGATGCGCGTAAAGATTTTCTACATAAATTAACAACTCAACTAATTCGTGAAAACCAAACGATTGTAGTTGAGGATTTAGCTATCAAGAATATGGTGAAAAACCATAAATTAGCTTTGGCGATCAGTGATGCTAGTTGGGGCGAACTAATTCGCCAGTTGGCGTACAAATGCGAGTGGTACGGTCGAGAGCTAATAAAGATAGACCGCTGGTTTCCCAGTTCTAAGCGTTGTGGAAACTGCGGGTATATTGTAGATAAATTACCGTTGAATATTCGGGAATGGGAATGTCCTAAATGTGGGACAAACCATGACCGAGATATCAACGCTGCAAAAAACATTTTGGCGGCTGGGCTAGCCGTGTCAGTCTGTGGAGCAACTGTAAGACCCCAAGAGAGTAAATCTCGGAAGGCTGGTGCTACGAAGCAGAAACCTAATCAGTGATGATTGGGAATCCCCGCTCCTTGTTTGACGGGGTGGATGTCAAGCCTAATATTATTGAAATATCAATGATATTATTCAATATTTTGGGGGAAATGACATGAATGCAGACGAACTTCTCAGACGGTATGCAGCCGGAGAACGGGTTTTTCACAAAATAGACCTGAGCGGGGCGAATATGTCAAGGACAAATTTGCGCGATATTGACTTGACTGGAGCTGATTTAAAAGGTATAAATGCGATCGGCATCATCCTTTACAGAGCCAATCTGTATCAAGCAAATATCAGCCAAGCCAACCTCTCCCAAGCCAACCTCATGTCGGCTAATTTCGGCGAATGCGAGGCGGTGGGAGCGAACTTAAGCGGAGCCATCTTGCGGAGTGCGGTGCTCGGCGGGGCAGATTTAACCGGGGCGAGTCTCAGAGGTGCAGACATGAGAGAGGCCAACCTTCAGCGGGCAATCTTGATGCAAGTTTATGCAGTTAACGTTAACTTGCAAGGTGCCAACTTGACAGAAGTAAAACTTTGCCACATCAACCTCAGCAAAGCAAATTTAACCGACACCAACTTTACACAAGCTGATCTCAGCCATGCTAAGCTGACTCAAGCAAATTTGAGTTGGGCAAATTTGACCGAAGCCAATCTCGAAAAAGCGGATTTGAAGGGAGCCAATTTGAACGGAGCAAACTTGAGCTGTGCGAATCTTCATCTAGCTGATTTGAGCGGAGTTTCCCTTAAAGGAGCAAATCTCCGGGGAGCAAACCTGCATCAAGCTAATTTGCGCGGGACAAATTTAAACGAGGCGAATCTGAGAGAAGCGATGATGCCTGATGGCAAAATTTCTGAGTAAATAAACGGGCAAAATAGAACTTTAAACTGCGGGGTGCTGGTGGCGCACCCTACCTTTAGTTTAAATCCTAATTTTATTGAGGGGATTTAATTCTGTTTTTAGGTGAATGCGTTTTTCAACTGATACCGTACCGCGTACCATCCTGAGTGGAGAGGCAAAAATTTTAGATTACCGTTCAATCTCCAGATTCATCTGTTGACTAAATCTTAAATCTAAAATCTACTAAAATCGATTGACTGTGCATTTCCACAGAATCTGCAAAAAATTTTGTACTTGAGTTTAGTCTACGACTTTCAGCCAGCCCCGCCGAACGGCGTGGAGCAAGCGGTTGATGGCTGTTTGATCTTCTTCGGTAAGACGGTCGTTTAACAGCGCTGTTTGGAGCTGGCGTCGGTGAGTGGGAGTCAACAAACCCGAGTGATATACCTGAAAGACTAGCTCTGCAATACTAGATTGAGTTAAAAGCGTTTGGGTCATCATTGTGTTTTTTTTTTGAACTCGCTTTTAGTAGTATTGACTAATTTTCCAAAGTTTTATGTGATTCAAATAGGCGAGTTAATGTGATCCATTCGGCCTTGATTTGTGATTTGTGTCAGCCAAAGTTAGGTATCGTATTTTCCTAGATATAGATAGAAACTCGAAACACCAACTCTGTCAAGATTTCTGGCTTTTGGTAATTCCGAAATCTGTAGCTTTTGTTAAGAGATTACTACAAATAAATTAATATTTATCTCATAATAGACTACGAAGATCTGCGAACTAAATCGATCGACTTAATAAAACGTAAAAGTTTTACCGGACAAAATGGGTTTAAAGACTCCCCATCCTAGGGGAAAGGAAAAATTAATTTCTCTCGCTGCTAATCCTGTTGGCGTAAGTCTTTCGGTCAAATGACAAGCTGTTTAGTGTTTGCTGTTGAACGGGTGCAGTGGTGGAGGATTTTTCCGTGGCTTTGGTTAAGGAATGTTAACTGTTGACTGCTTCGGATCAAAAATCCCGGCTTTTTTAAGAAACCGGGTTCGACTGCAACGATCGCACTACGATTTTTTTTTAAATAAGGTTAAAAGCTTTACAGGAGAGAAAGTATAGCAGTGCGAGCGAAAGATGAGGTATTGCTCCCTCAATCCCCCAATTCCCCAATTCCCCAATCTAAAGTCTAAAATCTAAAATCCACTGACTTCTCACCTTTTTGAGAAAGGCGATATCTCTGAGGGGACTAATCGGAAATCCCGATCCATCCGCGGCGGATGGCGTAAAGCAGGCGGTTGACTGCATCTCGGTCATCTTGGTTCAGAGCGCTTTGGCAGAACGAAAGCAGTTTGTGGCTTTGAGTGCGAGTCAGATTGCCTGAATAGGTGACTTGATAGAATAGTTCAGCGATCGCCCGATCGGATTGTAAAGTCAGAGCTTGCATGAAATTTCGTTAATCTTGACTGTTCTAATATGCAGTGTTTGAGATGACAGTAGGGTGATTGCCGTCAGCTAAGCTGTGCGATCGTTCTGAACTATACTTGCGATCGAAGTCTGGGAGTATAGGTGAGTTAAATCACCGAAGAACAAAATACTCGATCGCCTTTGGGGTCATTTCCGGGTTGCTCTCACAGTTTGACAAAACGTCAAAAACTAATGAGAGCAAGGCTTTGAGCGCCACTGGCTGTCGCCGGAGTGCGTGTTGAAGGCGACATCTTGGGGCGTGGAGTCTGATATCTGTGAAAGTTTGGGCGATCGACAGTTGCAGGGTCGGGGAAAATTTGCGATCGGCAAACCGCACCCTGAGATATAATAATGATCAATAATTCGAGCCCATCTTATAGACTAACAGGTAAAACAATGATCGTTATTGGCTACTTTGCGATTGCCTTAATCGTTTTTATTGTTTGGTTCAAAAGTTTTTGGAACGATAGTGCGACATCAAAAACTGACTTAATCTCTTGGATAGCCTTAGTAATCGGCCCTCTGATTTGGCCTGTTGTGCTGCCCCTATCCCTTTTGCAAATTACCAGCAAAAAGTCTGTCGTTGCAGTTAAATCCGAGTAATTGTTCTAATAAGTTGTAGAAGTAACTGACTCAAACGCTGTCGGGTGTTTCGTCATAACTTATCCCCCCTACATCGCTCGTGGCAGCGATCGCATCTTCATTTTGTTTTTCCATAACCATGTGCATCTACAAGGTCAATATTTTTTGACCGCTCTCAAATTCTGCATTCTACTATTTTAATCTTGCTTTTTTGTCACCAGATTACTCTGACAAGCCTCATGCTGTCATGGCTGAGGTTCCTGACAGTATCAGGGAGCATCTCTCTCCGAATCCAAAAAGTATTTTTTACGACTTGCGAGCTGTCGCGCGATCGCGCGGGCTTGGCTTATAGATGTGTAGGGAGGTAGCGTCTTCCCTCGCACGGGAGCGAGCGCGACAGCACTCAAACAAAAAAATGCTGTTTACTACAAAGCCGGAAATACTCAAGCTTGATATGCAATGTAAAACGGTCTGTTGCTGGTCTGAGTATAACTTAAGACATATTTATTTGAGCGATCGCTCACTAACTGCATAGTTTTTCTGGCTTTCGGCCGCCGCACGCCATTGGTGGAATATTGAAAAATTCGCGCAGTACAAAAAACGCTACAGTCTTTGTGCTGCAAGCTTTAGCAGCTATTTTTTTTTAAATGTAGCAGCTTTTCAGAGACAATTGTAGAGTTCTAGAACGCCCAAATCGTCGAAGTCTTACCGCAGTTAGATAGACAATGCAAGGGGGAGAGTGCAATATGAAATAGCAATAAAAACTGTTTGCCCAATAGGCAAAATTTGTTGTAGGCGATCGGACATCAGGATTTGAGTACGCCAGCGTTCGGATTTTAGATCGGGTGCTGTATTGGCGGGAACTTCTCAAAAAAACGTGCCGTCACTGTAGCCAACTTTGCTATTTACACAAACAATAGGACTTAAAATGAAAGAAATGTCTGAAAAGCCAGTTTATCGAATTCTTAATCTAGTGTCGCTGCTAGCCCTGAGCTACTATGCAGCTACTTCGATAGGTTATATTTTCGAGAGCGACCCTCACATTTACAGCTACGACAACCAGAGCTATTCTAACGGCTCAACTCAGCAACTAGAAGCACACAAATCGTCTCAATAGTACAGCTTGTCTATGAATGCTCAACCAAATTCCCTCGAAATTGCTAATTGCGGGCGTACTCCTCGAAGTTAACAATTAGCCAGAATTTTATTACTTAATAATTAATTTGATTAATTTAAATTGTTAAATATAATCATCAGAAAAACTTATATATTAATTGTCAACTGTCAACTGAATGCAGGAGGCTGAGGGTGTAGTTTCACTTTTAAGAGTCCCATACTCCGGCTTTAAAGATTTATCTGTTTGGCATTGTGTCGCCAACCGAAGACAACTAATCCCATTTGCGATCGGCGATTGGTGGTGACTTGCTGCGCCAGCGGGTTGGGAACCCAGGCTCGATCGGTTGCATTTTTTGATTGAAACTAATGTTAAGCTCGGCAGCAGATTATTCTCAGCTTTGACTAAACGTCTTAACTCTAGTGTGCGGCCCTTAATCGCAACTCGATTGCCGAAATCACCGATTTTATTAGATAAAAACTGGGGTGATGAGCCACAAAAGTCCCTCAAGGACTGTGTTGGGGCGCAATTTTGACCGAAAGCGACCCCAAGCGCGGGCGGCCTGGGAATGCCCGCTAAAAATTTTTTTGATTTTTTGGGAACTATTGGGGGAACTCAAAAGTCAGGTCAACGAGAGTATACTAAAACATTGCTACTCCTGTTCTGCCCGAACGGGCCCGAACAGGAGTAGCAGGGCGATCGACAGTTGCCAAGGACTGCGGTGCAAATTCTCAATCTTGAGAGCATACTCCCATTAAAAATGGTCAGCGTGTATTTGCAGACTAATGTTTTAAAAATGACTAGCCGCACCCGAGCTAGGTATGGTAAACTCACAAACGTTTAAGTGGAATATTTTCGTGTTAGAGGAGGGAGTTGTGGAGTGGAGAGTCCAAAGCAGGAAAAAACCGATATTTGCTGCTATACGAATAAAGGATTGTACTCGCGCTCCGGGGCTCCCTGCTGACAAATTAAATTACATGACAGCTTATAGCAGCCGGGTCAATTAGGGTCTCAACCGATGTCCGGTTTCATTTATTGAATCCCTTTGGAGGGAAAAGTGTATTGTAGAAAAATGATTGATCTTTTAGGAGGAGTGTAAATGACACAGGTAACTAATCCAACAACGCCAGTATCTTCTATCCCGGGAAGTGGCGGTGGCTCTAACATTATCGGTGCTCAAGGCGAGAACAGGTTGAACGGCACCCAACAAGCCGATATTATCCTGACTTTTGGCGGCAATGATGTCATTGCCGGTGGAGGTGGCGACGACCTGATTATTTCCGGTGGCGGTAATGACAGCATCGGCGGCGGCAGTGGCAACGACGCTATCTTTGCAGGCAGCGGTAACGATGCGGTCGCTGGCGGTGACGGCGACGACCGGATCTTTGGCGGTAAAGGAAATGACATCATCGACGGCGGTGCTGGCAATGACTTGGTTTCTGGCGACAACGGCAACGACACCGTACTCGGCGGAAGTGGCAACGATACAGTCTTTGGCGGCCGGGGCAACGATATCGTGAGCGGTGGCGACGGCAACGACAGCCTCTACGGCGGTAAGGACAACGATACAGTCGATGGCGGTGCTGGCAATGACTTTATCTCTGGCGACAGAGGTAGCGATGTCTTGACTGGCGGTGCCGGCAGCGACACGTTCTACTTCGCTGGTTTTGGCGGCGACTTCGGCGTAGACACGATCACTGACTTTACTCCAGCCGAAGATAAGATCGTATTGAAGTCAGGCGGTGTGTTGGGTGCTTTGGGCACAGGCTTGGATTCCAGCGAGTTTGTCGTGGTTTCTAACTTCAATGCAGCCAGCAGCCCTGGAACTGCTAACAAGTTGGTTTACGACCCGCAAAACGGTGTGTTGTACTTCAACGGTACCGGCGGAGTGCTAACTATTGCTCAGTTGCAACCTGGCCTGACAATTACCTCGAACAACTTAGAACTGTTCTAAAACAACTGGCAGTTGTGGGGCAGCACTGGATAACATCTGGGGCTGTTCTTACAACTGCCGATCGTGTTTTAAAGGATTTTAACCTCACTCTGCTACCAGCGGGGTGAGGTTTCAATTCTGGAATTGAAGTAGGGACTGTTAAAAAAAAATCGATCGCCAGTTATTGATGAAATTAATCGATCGCCCGATCGCCTAAAATATATACAAATTTTAAAATCATAATTTATAAGTTTTCCTGAAGCGGGGAAAAACCGCAACTGCCCACAAGCAATGAGCACTGAAGCATACATCCGTCAAGCCCAAGTTTATTTGAAGCAGGGGAAGTTAACTGAGGCGATCGATATTTGCCATCAGGCGATCGAACTACAGCCATTTTCGCCGCTAGCTTACACTACTTTAGGCGAAATTCTCGAAGCGAGCGGAGACCCGACGGCGGCAAGAGATGCTTTTGTGCAAGCTTTGGAAATTTCGCCCCAGTTTGTTCTGGCTCATGCTTATTTGGGTCAACTTTACAACGAGTATTGCTGGTTGGATGAGGCGGCTTTTCATTACCGCAAAACTCTGGAGTTGAAGCCAGATTGGGCGGAAGTTCATTATAACTTGGGAAATATTTTTCACAAGCAGGGTAATTTGTTGGGCGCGATCGACTGTTATCGAAAGGCGATCGCCCTTAAACCGAATTATCTCGTTGCTTGCTACAATCTGGCTGTGGTTTTAGATGAAAATAATCAGATCGCTGCGGCCATTGATACCTACCGTCAGACGATTGCCAAACAGCCGGATTATGTGGAAGCTTACAGCAATTTGGGCGTGATTTTGCTGAAGGACGATCGCCCTGCTGAGGCGATCGAGATTTATCAACAAGCGATGCAGATTAAGCCGGATTGGGCGACGCTGCACAATAATTTGGGTCAAGCGTTGCAGGGCAAAAATCCCGATCGGGCGATCGCATCTTACCTCAAAGCTATTGAGTTGGAACCCGACATGGTTTTAGCCCACTACAATCTGGGGAAAGCTTGGCAATTGCAGGGGGAACATTCGGCGGCGGTTGCTTGTTTCGATCGGGTAATCGAACTAAATCCCCAACATATTTCGGGCTGTACGGATGCCGGATTTTCTTTGATGGTTTTGGGTCAAATTGCCGAAGCCATGCCTTATTTTCGGCAGGCGATAGCTCTGAAGCCTGATTTTGTTGAGGCTTACCGACGTTTGGGAGAAAGACGCCAAACTGCTGCGGTAGAAGATGATGAATTGTCAAGGGCGATCGCTGCGTGCGATCGATTTCTCGCAGCATTGATGGGAAGTTCGGCAACGGATTTTGTAGCGGATGTAACGGATGTAACGGATGTAACGGATGTAACCGATGTAACCGATGTAAGTCCGTCGGAAGAAGTCCGAGGGAAGAGGGAAGAAGTCCGAGGGAAGAAGGAAGAAGGAAGATTAATTACCGATTCCCCATTACCGATTCCCCATTACCGATTCCCCATTACCGATTCCCCATTACCGATTCCCGATTCCCAATTACCAATTGCTGAAATTTGCGATAATTTAGCAACAATTTACCTGCATTTGGGCAACGCTTTAACAGAGTACGGCGGTGCTGAATCTGCCGCGGCTTATTATCAAAAAGCTTTGCAAATTAATCCGAAAAATCCAGAAATTTACTGGCGGCTGGGCAATTGCTTGGTACAGCAAAAGCGCCTGACTGCGGCCATTGCAGTTTACCACATGGCTTTGACGGTTCAACCAGCTCTACCGCAGGTTTATGTAGAGTTGGCAAAAGTCCTGGAAAAACAGGGGCGCTGGCAACGGGCGATCGACTATTATCAAAAAGTTTTAGAATTGCAAAGCTGCGGGTATACGCAACTATCGCAAACAGGGAACTCTCTGGCAATAGCAACAAATGCGATCGCACTTCCTCACGGTATTTATCTATCGACTTGGGATTGGTTGGTTAATGCCAAATTGGATGCTGGGAATTATGTAGAAATAGTTTGGGAAGCCCAGACAGCAAACGCCGAAGATCTGGCTAATTCCCAATTACCAATTGCTCATTCCCAATTAGCAAATTCCGATTGTGGCGGTTTGACTTGCGGGCTGTGTCTGCAGCGAATTTCTAAGTGGTTCGATCCGGTGCATCTCGGTTGGGGAGTTTGCCGTTTGTCTAACTCGAAACCGATACCTGTAGATGCGCCAAAAACTTTTGTGGCACAGATTCCCCACGGGCGAGTTTGGATTGTGCCCCAGCAAAATTATTGGCTGATTTCCAAGGCGATCGCTGTCATTACTCCCGATAATTATTTGTTGGCTGATGTGTCGAGAGATTATCCTGATTTGTTGCCGGGATGCGACAAGCATGATGTTAGAAAACACAGCGTTTTTGACTTAGAATCTTTTCCAGGTTTAAAACAAATTGAGGGCGTGGTGGCGGTGCTTTCTGGCTTGTCGGGAAATGTCTATTTTCACTGGATGGTGGACGTTTTGCCGCGAATTGAATTGCTCCGGCAAAGCGGTAGGGATTTGGCAGAGATTGATTGGTTTTTGGTGAATAGTTGTCAGCACCAATTTCAGCGGGAAAGTCTCGAAATTCTGGGCATTCCCGAGGAAAAGGTTTTGGAGAGCGATCGCCTGCCTCACATTCAAGCAACAGAGTTAATTGTACCTTCTTTTGCGGGATATTTGGGCTGGCCGCCTGGGTGGGCGATGGATTTTTTGAGGCGGGAGTTTCTCACGAAAATTATCCCAGGTTCGAGTTATCCAAAACGCATTTATATCAGCCGTCACAAAGCAAGGTATCGCCGAGTTTTGAACGAGGAAAATGTGGTTGAGATTTTGGAACAATATGGCTTTGTTTCTATCTTCCCTGAATCGATGTCTTTGGTAGAACAAATTGCTCATTTTGAGGCTGCTGATGTGATAGTTGCCGCCCACGGTAGCGGCTTAACTAATACGATTTTTTGTCGGCAGGGAACTAAAGTAATTGAGTTGGTGTCGCCTCACTATATCAGCCATTATTACTGGGGAATTAGTCAACATTTGAAGTTAAATCATTATTACTTGGCTGGCGAGGCTTTTGAATGCTATCCTATTAGACAGTTAATGTATCAAAATTCGCTGACTGAAGATATTTTGGTGAACTTGAGTTCGCTCAAAAAGATGGTTGAAGTGGTTGGTTTGGGTTAGCTGGCATTTGGAGTAAGTTTAATTATGCCCTCGATTGAGAAGATGGAAAAAGCAGCGGTTGATTTGAATCGGCAAGCAGAAATTCATTTAGCTGAAGGAAGATTGAATGAGGCGATTGCTGCTTGCGAGTCGGCGCTGAAAATTGAACCGAATTTGGCTGTTGCTTGTCAAACGCTGGGAAAGGTGATGCAGGTGCGAGGTGAAATTGAACAAGCTAAGCAGTGGTATGAATCGGCGCTGGATCGCAATCCAAATTTGCCGGAAGTTTACGCTAATTTAGGCATTTTGTATTCTCAACAAAAACAGTGGCAAAAGGCGATCGCCAGTTGTGAAAAAGCTATCGCCCTAGCGCCCAATTTTGCTGCTGCTTACCGACAGTTGGCGAAAGTTTGGACGCAGTTGGAGAAGCGAGAAAAGGCGACTGAGTGTTGGTATCAAGCTTTTAAAATCGAGCCGAATTGGGCAACTGCTGACGAGTACGTTACCCTGGGAAATAGTTTAGTTGAATTGGGCAATTTTCCACAAGCGATCGAAAGTTATTCGCGGGCAATTGAGTTAAACCCGCAACTGGCAACAGCTTATCACAATTTGGGGGAAATGCTGGTAGGTCAGAAGCGGTGGGATGAGGCGATCGCCAATTACCGCCAAGCCATTGCCATCAATCCAGATTCTTTTGAATCTTACCACAGTTTGGGCAAAACTTGGGCTGAGCGAGGAGAATGCGATCGGGCGATCGCCTGTTACCGCAAAAGCCTCGAAATCAATCCGAATTACGCCCGTGCTTACCTTGGTTTGGGCAATGTTTGGGCGCAGAAACGCGAGTTTGATGAAGCAATTAAATGTTACCGTCAGACTCTGGAAATTAATGATAATTTCTATTGGGCGCACAATTCTTTAGGCGAAGCTTTGGCTCAAAAACAACAGTGGGAAGAAGCTATTAGTTGTTACCGCCAAGCGATTGCTATCAATCCAGATATTCCTTGGTTTTACTGCAATTTGGGAATTGCTTTAACCTGCGAAAAATCCTGGGATGAAGCTGTTAGCGCTTACCTCCACGCCATTCAACTCGAACCAAATTTGACGGGAATTAATCAGAGATTGGGATATGTTTTGCGGCAGCGCAGCGAATCTGATTTAGATAGCACAATCGCAGTTTACTGTCAAGATATTGAACAACTTGCTAGCGGGAAAATTTACCACAGATTGCTGGGAATTGAGTTAGATGGAGCGGAATTTTTTATAAATTTAGGCAACAGTTTAGCGAAACAGAAGCAGTTGGAAGGTGCGATCGTATTTTATAGCATGGCCATCAAAATCGATCCCAATGCTGCGGAAGTTGTCGCCCAACTTCAGGAAGTGCGGGCGAAACAACAGGAATTATACGCAGAAATCGCTGCTTACCGCCACCAAATCGCAATCGATCCGAGCAACTCTAAGGCTTACAATGATTTAGGCAATATTCTACCGCAATTAGGGGAATTGGCCGAAGCAATTATTTGCCACCAAAAAGCCAGTGAATTGAGAGGTTGGCCGGAATGTGCGGCGAAAAATTATCAATTTACCCAAGATTGGTTTACCCACAATATTCCTATTTGGAAACGGCATTTGCAGCAATTTACCGGAATTGCAGATTTTCAAGTTGTGGAAATCGGCAGTTTTCAGGGAATGTCGGCTTGCTGGTTGTTGGATAATATTTTAACTAATCCGACGGCAAAAATTACTTGTATTGATTTGTATTTTCAGCAACATTTTAAGGGTAATATTGCTCAAACAGGAGTCGCCGAGAAAGTAATTGAATTAGAAGGTTACTCTCAAGATTTGTTAATTAATTTAACTTCGGAATTTTACGATATTGCTTATGTTGACGGCTGTCACAAACCCACCAGCGCTTTGCAAGATGCGATTTTATCTTGGAGGTTGGTGAAAGTTGGCGGATTGATGATTTTTGACGATTACGAGTTTACTTTTCCCGATAGCCCGGAGCAAGATACTAAAATTGGAATCGATGTTTTTTTGGAGATGTTTGCAAGTCAGTTAGAAGTAGTACACAAAGGCTATCAACTGATGGTCAAAAAAACTGACAATCAAAAATTGGGCGAAGAGCAAACTCTGTTGTCTCTGGGTTGGGAAAAGTTGGGGGATATTGCTACAGAGGCGGGCTATCTCGATGAGGCGATCGCCCGCTATCAAACAGCTATTAAAATTAAGTCTGACAACTACTTGACTTACCACAAGTTGGGTAAAGCTTTGCAAGCAAAAGATTTGTTTGAGGAAGCTGGGGCCGCTTACCGAAGGGCGATCGCGCTTAACCCTAATTTTAGTTGGGCTTACCACTTTCTGGGGGAAACTTTACAGGCGATCGAGCAATACAGCGAAGCCGCTGCTGCTTACCACAAAGCGATTGAATTAAATCCCGATTTTTGTTGGAGTTACAATAATTTAGGCGATGCGCTGATGGAGATTTCTGAGTGGGAAGATGCGGCGGCGGCTTACCACAAGTTAGTTGAACTGAATCCCGATTTTTGTTGGTCTTACGAGAGATTAGGTAAGGCTTTGGTTGCACTAGAAAATTGGGAAGAGGCGACGGATGCTTACCGCAAAGCTATTGAATTAAATCCCGATGATTGTTGGCTGTACAATAGTTTGGGAGAAGTTCTAGAAAAACAAGAAAATTGGCCGGAAGCAGCGGTGGCTTTTGGCCGTGCTGTTGAGCTAGAACCCAATGAGAGTTGGCTGTACAAAAAATTGGGCGATGCGCTGCGGAATCAAGGGGAATTGGAAAGGGCGATCGCTATTTACGAACAAGGCATAAATCTCGATCCAAAATCCTGTTGGTGTTACGAAGGATTGGGTTTGAGTTTAATTGCCAAACAGCACTGGGAACCTGCAATCATTAATTTAGTTCAAGCCCTGCAAATTCAACCCGATTTGTTTGAAGCTTACGATAATATAGGGTATGCTCTGGAACAACAAGGAGAAGTTGATGAGAGCGATCGGGCAAAATGCAGCAATCAAATCTTACCTTTAAGTATTCTCAAAAAATACTGTGGGTTTACAGAAGATTTGACCGTTACAGCAGAATCCAATCCGCACCTCACCTGCATTGACATCTATCCTGCGAGTCAAATCAATTTATCTGATTCCAAAACAATCGACAGCAGCCGCAGATTTGGGGGAAATCAAAGTCATTCCAGAAAAGCTTTTGTTGCCGTATTGCCAAACGGACGAGCTTGGGCAGATGTTGTGACTACCGCCGTGATTAATTCAGACAATAAACTTGTTGCTGATATTTCAATGGGTTGTGCTGAATTGGTAATCACTTCCGACAAATTGCCTCCCGCTGAACACGTCGATGGAAATGTGGCTTTTTTATCTGCTCGCTGGGGTGGAGCCTCTTATTTTCATTGGATGTTTGATGTGATTACCCGATTTGACCTTTTGCAGCGGAGCGGATTGATAGAAACTATAGATAAGTTTGTTGTCAATGCCTCGGATTCTTCCTATCAAGCAGAAACTTTAAATACTTTAGGAATTTCTCAACATAAAATTTTAGAAAGCCGCTGCAATCTACATATTACAGCCGATAAATTAATAATTCCCTCAATATCTTATGACGGAGCGGGGGCGGTTTCAAAATGGAAGTGTGAACATCTACGACAGACATTTTTAAATGAACAACAGCCACTAAATACAAACTATTCAGAGCGCATTTATATCAGTCGCGAACAAGCATCTTATCGGCGAATCGTCAACGATGAAGAGGTAATTAAATACTTAGAAAAATTGGGGTTTCGTGCAGTCAATCTGGAAACAATGTCGGTAGCGGAACAAGCAGCGTGTTTGGCTGCTGCTAAAGTGGTTGTCGCACCTCACGGAGGCGGGTTGACTAATTTAGTTTTTTGCAGTCCGGGAACTAAGGTAATTGAGATTTTTTCTCCCCTTTACGTTCCGCATTGTTATTGGATGATTAGCAACTTGTGCGGTTTGGAACATTACTATTTAATTGGTGATTTGGTTGATGATGGAACTCCGACAAAACCATTACATAAGAATATGCGGTTGGATTTGAACTCGCTGGAACAATTACTAACTCTTGCAGGAGTTTTGCATGGATAATGACTACCACGAGTTGGGGAATTCGCTGCAATCAAGCGGTAGGTTTGATGAGGCTGTTGCTGCTTACCAACAAGCTGTTGAGTTAAACCCGGATTTTTCGTGGTCTTATCACAGTTTGGGCGATGTTTTGCTGAAACTTGAAAAATGGGAGGAAGCTGTCTGCGCGTACAAAAAAGCTGTTGAGTTAAATCGCGATTTTTCGTGGTCTTATCACAATTTGGGCGATGCTTTGCTGAAACTTCGGCGATGGGAAGAGGCTGCTGTGGCTTACCGCTGCGAGATTGCTCTCAACTCGGATTTTGCTTGGTCTTTCTGCAATTTGGGCGATGCTTTAACTAAGCTAAAACAGTGGGATGAAGCTATTGCTGCGTATTTGAAAGCTGTGGAAATTGACGGAAATTTGCCGGGAATTTACGAGAGATTGGGGTATGTTCTAGGAGAAACAAAGTCTGATTTAAAGTTGGTATTAGAACAGTGTCAATTGCAAATTACACCGGAAAATTGGAAGTTTTATTTGCAGTTAGGAAAAAATTTAGGAAAGTTCCATCGCCCAAAAAACGCAATTATTTTTTACCAATTTATCTTGACATACGCTCCGAGTTGTGCAGAACTGTCAGCGGAATTAGAGGAGTTGTTGCAGCAGCAAGAAAAGTACGTTAGCACTTTAGCCTCCGCCCGCGCCACAGTCGCCCAAAAACCTGATGATTGCTGGTCTTATTACAATTTGGGTGCTGTTTTGAGCCAGCAAAAATATGGGGAGGAAGCGGCGGCGGCATTTTTGCAAGCAATCCAAATAAATCCCGATAATCCTTGGTGGTTTTATTACAATTTGTGGGAAGTTTTGGTTAAGCAAAATAAGCTGGATGAAGTTGAGAAGTTGTGCCACGAAGTTGTGGAAGCTCAACCGGAGGCTTTTTGGCCTTATTTGAATTTGGGGGAAGTTTTGACGAGACAAGGCAAAATTGCTGAGGCGATTGATTGTTATCAAACTGCTAGTTACAAACAAACTTTGGCATCTGCTCTACTTAAAAATACAGGCAATTTGCCTCTTACAAAAACAACAGATAAAGTTAAATTTCCTAATTTTATAATTATTGGTTCTCAGCGGTGCGGCACGACTTCTCTGTACACTTATTTAGCTCAACACCCGCAAATTTTGACTCCGATTAAAAAGGAGATGGATTTTTTTTCGTGGCATTTTCACAGGGGAATTGATTGGTATTTGGCTCATTTCCCGCCCATGCCGGAGGGAGGGGAGTTTGTGACGGGTGAGGCTAGTCCGAGTTATTTTGACTGTCGGGAAGCGCCGAAACGTCTCTACAGCGCGTTTCCAGAGGCTAAGCTGATTGTGCTGTTGCGAAATCCGGTCGATCGCGCGATTTCTCATTTCTACCGCTTAAAGGGCTTGAATTGGGAAGGGCGATCGCTCGATCGGGCAATTAGCGATGAAATTGAACGGTTGAATCAAAATCCAGAATACATCATCGGCGAAGAACCGGGGAATTATTTAGCTCGCGGTAGGTATATAGAATTTATTAAAAATTGGCTGGCTTTCTTTCCCAAACAAAAGTTATTAATTTTGAAAAGTGAAGATTTTTATGCAAATGCGGCGGCGACTGTTCAGCAAGTTTTAGAATTCTTAGAGTTGCCGGAATATCAATTACCTGAATATCAAAATGCTAATCCTGGTGCTTATCCGCTCGTAAATCAGTCGGTTCGCCACTTGTTGAGCGATTATTTTAAACCTTACAATCAGGAATTAGAAGAGTATTTGGGGATTAAGTTTGGTTGGTAGTTATTTGTTAGTGGTTATTTGTTAGTGGTTATTTGTTAGTGGTTATTTGTTAGATGATTCGGCGGTTGAAACCGCCAGAAAGTCAAACAAAGTCGGCCTGCGCCGACTGGTTCATCAAGGGTATCCAAAACCCGGATTTCGTATGAGTCGGCAGTTGTGAGTCGGCAGCAGGCAGGAAAACAAGCAACTGCCAACCGCCAACCTCCAACCGCCAACCTCCAACTGCCAACCTCCAACTGCCAACCTCCAACTGCCAATTGCCCGCTGACTAAAAAACCTGTTTTCCCTTGACAAGTCATACTCGTTATGAGTACGCTATAATGAACGAAGCAATTTAACCCAAATACTCAAGGATTCAAAATTATGCTGCCTAACAAAGAAGGTCAAAGAGTACCCAAAGTCACCTTTCGCACTCGCAAAGACAACGAATGGGTGGATGTCACCACCGATGACTTGTTTGCAGGCAAAACCGTAGCTGTGTTCTCGCTACCGGGAGCATTTACTCCCACTTGTTCCTCAACACACCTCCCTGGCTACAACGAATTGGCGAAGGTTTTCAAAGAAAATGGCGTAGATGAAATCGTTTGTATGTCCGTCAACGACACCTTTGTGATGAACGAATGGGCAAAAGACCAAGAAGCAAACAATGTGACGTTAATTCCCGACGGTAACGGTGAGTTTACTGAAGGCATGGGAATGCTGGTAGACAAAACAGATTTAGGCTTTGGAAAGCGGTCTTGGCGCTATTCGATGCTGGTCAAAGATGGTTTGGTTGAGAAAATGTTTATTGAACCGGAGGAACCGGGCGATCCTTTCAAGGTGTCCGATGCTGAGACGATGCTCAAGTACATCAACTCTTCAGCAACCAAGCCGAAGGTGGTTTCGGTGTTTACAAAAGTAGGCTGTCCCTTCTGCGCTAAGGCTAAGGCCATGTTGACTGAAAAGGGCATGGATTATGAAGAAATCGTCCTCGGCCAGGACATCACAACCCGATCGCTCCGGGCCGTAACTGGTGCTACAACAGTGCCACAAGTATTTATCGACGGCAAGTTGATCGGCGATTCCGAAGCCCTAGAATCTTACTTGGCAGTTGCTTAGTGAGTTAAAAAACAACGGCTGCGGGTGTGTGCTGCACACCCTACAACGGCTGCGGGTGTCTACTGCACACCCGCAGCCGTATTTAGTCCGATCGAGCTTTCGGAGTCAAAGGTTCGATCGCGCTATCGATCGCTTCTCGTGCAACAATTATGGGTGAAACAATATTAAAAAAATCAAAAATGGGAGTTAACGATCGTGGATTTGAGTCTAGTAGCGTCAAACATTTTAAATCCACCAGTATTAGCTTTTTTCATGGGAATGGCAGCAATTTTTCTCAAATCCGATTTAGAATTTCCCGCCCCCATCCCCAAACTGTTTTCGCTGTACCTGCTGTTTGCGATCGGATTTAAAGGAGGCGTCGAACTTTCCAAAAGCGGAATTGACCAGCAAGTCGCCCTGACAATTTTGGCAGCGATGCTGATGTCTGCCCTAGTACCAGTTTATACTTTCTTTATACTGAGAATCAAACTCGACGCCTACAATGCAGCGGCGATCGCAGCCACCTACGGTTCCATCAGCGCCGTCACCTTTATCACCGCAACCTCCTTCCTCACAGGACAGGGGATCGACTTTGACGGTTACATGGTAGCAGCGCTAGCATTAATGGAATCCCCAGCAATTATCGTCGGTCTAATTCTCGTCAGCGTATTCGGCGGACAAGAAGAAAAACGCGATATAGTTTGGTCAGAAGTGCTCAAAGAAGCCTTCCTAAACAGTTCAGTATTTCTGCTAATTGGCAGCCTCATCATGGGGATACTGACTGGAGAGCACGGTTGGGAAGTTTTAAGTCCCTTTACTCAAGATTTGTTTTATGGCGTTCTGACTTTTTTCTTGCTAGACATGGGCCTGGTTGCTGCTAGCAGAATTCAAGATTTGCAAGATGCAGGAATTTTCCTTATCGGCTTTGCAATCCTCATTCCCATAGTTAACGCAGCCATTGGTTTAGTGATAGCCAAAATAATCGGAATGCCGGAAGGAGATAGCCTGCTGTTTGCCGTATTGTGCGCGAGTGCTTCTTACATCGCAGTACCGGCAGCAATGCGGCTGACGGTTCCCGAAGCTAACCCGAGCCTTTACATTTCAACAGCCTTAGCAGTGACGTTTCCGTTTAACATCATTGTAGGCATTCCCACGTATCTATACGCAATCAATATATTTTGGAGGTGAACCGATGGAGACAGTTAAAAGGATAGAAATTATTGCGAACTCGGTAGAACTTCCAAAGATTTTAGACGGTTTAGAAAAAGCTGGTGTCCCCGGTTATTCAGTGATTCGGGGTGTCGCAGGCAAAAGCACCAGGGGTACTCGATCGCGCGATTTAGCAATGACAATGCTGGATAATATTTACGTACTGGCTTTTTGCGAACCCGATCGAATATCGGCAGTTGCAGAACATATTAGACCCGTGCTAAATAAGTTTGGCGGGTCGTGTTTTATTTCCGATGCGATGGAATTGCTAACAACTAAGTGCGTTGGGTAGCGATTAGTCATTATAGCCTTTCTCTAAAAGGTGAGGTACCAGTTTTGCCATAAAAAGCTTGACACTGTAAGGGTTGCAGCATACCTCGGCATACCTCATCTTTCGCTTGAAAGGCTATAGTCATGATAGATTTTAGAGACATAAGATACACTGCACACTAAAATTATCTTTCGGTCATTATTCGGTCATTATTAGGATCAATCATTCTGTAGCTGTCTCTGAAATCACGAACAATCTACAGGCAAAACCCGCCCCCACCCAACTATCAAATATTCTGCGACTTACAAAAAAACTCACGCAACATACAATTTCTGTACTCTGTTAAGATCGCTCAATATCTTGACAAACCGCCCGATCCATGCAAACTTTCAAAAAATCAACCAGACCTTTCAACTCTCAAGATACATATCCCTGTCCCGTCTGTCGCACCGGTGAAATTGCTACGATGCCGATGATGGAAGCCCTAGCTTGCAACTTCTGCCAGCACATTTTTACCGCCAGCGAAGAAAGGCAATCGCTCCAAATGGCCGATCGCCAGCCGCCCGTAATTTGGCACTGGAACGGCAAAAAATGGATAGGAGCACACCTCGAAGGCGTAGAATTCGGATGGCCTTATTTTGCCGCAGCGATCGGCCTCATCTTCCTTCCCACCACCTTGCTCGGACTTTCAGCTTACTACTTTCCCCCAGTTCCCGGCAGCCGCTTGTCGTGGCTGCCCGCAGCTTGGACTGGTTTAGCCTTTTTGTCCCATTTAGGCATAGTGCTGTGGTTGGTAGGCGAATTTTATCAATTCCCCGCGGCCACTTACTTGAGAGCTTGGGGGCGCAGGATTAGCAGGCGCTAGCTGGCTGGTGTCAGACGGTTGAGGGCCGCGCACCGAGATTTATTTCGGTAAAATTTAAGTAAAATTGGAGGCGATCGCAAAAGTCAATTCCAAATCAGCACCACTAAAGCTATAATCATTAGCTATTCTAAATACTCAGATACGAGCGCATAGCGATTTGTAAGGAGAGCGATGAACATACTTGGAATCTCGGCGTACTACCATGACAGCGCCGCAGCCTTAATTTGCGATGGAGAAATTATCGCCGCAGCGCAGGAAGAAAGATTTTCCCGCAAAAAGCACGACGCCAGATTTCCCAAGAATGCGATCGCCTATTGCCTAAAAGAAGCGAACATAGAATTACGGGAAGTCGATCGCATAGTCTTTTACGACAAACCATTAGTCAAATTCGAGCGCCTTCTCGAAACCTACTTAGCCTACGCACCCCAAGGTTTTCGCTCTTTCCTAACCGCCATGCCCATATGGCTGAAAGAAAAGCTTTACCTCAAAACCATGCTCAAAAGAGATCTCGCAGAAATAGGCAACTGCAAAACCAATAAACTGCCATCTCTGCTATTTACCGAGCACCACCAATCCCACGCAGCCTCAGCATTTTTCCCCAGCCCGTTTCAAAAAGCAGCCGTTTTGTGCCTCGACGGCGTGGGCGAGTGGGCAACAACCTCGGTTTGGTTGGGAGACGGCAACGAACTTACACCTCAGTGGGAAATCGATTTTCCGCATTCCTTGGGTTTGCTTTATTCAGCTTTCACCTATTACACAGGCTTCAAAGTCAACTCTGGCGAATACAAACTCATGGGTTTAGCGCCTTACGGCGAACCCAAGTATGTAGACAAAATTCTCACCCATTTGATGGATCTCAAAGATGACGGAACTTTCCGTTTAAACATGGATTATTTCAACTACACAGTTGGCTTAACCATGACAAATAAGAAGTTTGACGAACTGTTTGAAGGGCCGCCGCGTCAAGGTGAAGGACAACTGACTCAGCGGGAAATGGACATTGCAGCTTCCATTCAAGTTGTTACCGAAGAAGTTGTTTTGCGGCTTTGCAGAACAGTCAAAAAAGAATTGGATGTCGATTATCTTTGTCTCGCGGGCGGCGTTGCTCTCAACTGCGTTGCTAACGGCAGACTTTTGCGGGAAAATATTTTCAAAGATATTTGGATTCAACCAGCAGCGGGAGATGCTGGCGGTGCTTTGGGCGCGGCTTTGGCGATTTGGTATCAGTATTGCGAACAAACTCGTACTGTGGGCGACGAGTTACTCGCAGTAAATAATATTAAGCCGGAGAGGGCTGAAGTCCTTACTACCAGTGGGGAGGAGAGGACTGAAGTCCTCACTACAAGCCAAGCTGTCGCAACAGTGGCGAAGTCGGTGGCTCATTTAACTTGTCACGACAAAATGCGCGGTTCCTATTTGGGGCCAAGGTTTACTGACGCAGAAATTCTTGAATATTTAGATGCTGTCAAAGCTAGTTATCACCGATTGGACGATGCCGAATTGATGCCGCAGTTGGCGGAAATTTTGGCACAGGGAAATGTCGTCGGATGGTTCCAGGGGCGGATGGAATTTGGGCCGCGAGCTCTGGGCGGGCGATCGATTATTGGCGATCCGCGCAATGCTAAAATGCAGTCTGTGATGAACCTGAAAATTAAATATCGGGAATCATTTCGACCTTTTGCACCATCAATTTTAGCCGAAAGAGTTGCGGATTATTTCGAGATTGACCACTCTAGCCCTTATATGCTATTAGTAGCACCGGTCAAAGCCAGTCTCCGCATTCCCATGACTCCCGAACAAGAGCAGTTGTTTGGCATTGACAAGCTCAACATTCCGCGATCGGAAATTCCGTCTGTTACCCACGTAGATTACTCGGCTCGCATCCAAACAGTTCACAAAGAAACCAATCCTCGGTACTATGACTTAATCAGTCATTTTGAAGAGCGATCGGGGTGTTCGATTCTGGTAAATACTTCCTTCAACGTCCGAGGTGAACCCATTGTTTGTACTCCCGAAGATGCTTACCGCTGTTTCATGCGAACCGAAATGGACTATCTGGTTTTAGAGAATTACTTGATTCCTAAATCAGAACAAATTCCTTGGAAACAAGATGATGCTTGGAAAAATGAATTTGAACTAGATTAGTCAGTTGACAGTTGGCAGTTGACAGTTGACAGTTGTCATTAGCTGAGATTTTAACTGGTTACCAGGCTCTGCCTGGTAACGAGCATATTTGAACTAGATTAGTTATTAGTTATTTGTTGTTGGTTATTGGAAGAGTGCAAATAACGAATAACCAATAACGAATAACCAATTCCCCATTCCCCATTCCCCATTCCTCATTCCCCATTTCTAATGAGCGACGAAATTAAAAAACTCGACAAAAAAGGCCTGCGCGATTTCGGGCTGCTAATTGGCGGCTTAATTGCAGTGCTGTTCGGTTTAGCAGTACCTTTACTGCGGCGCGATTCTCTACCTTGGTGGCCCTGGGCTGTCGGTGCAGTGCTAGTTGTGCTAGCATTGGTTGCACCAAAATCCCTCAATCCCGTTTATCACGCATGGATGCGGTTTGGACTGCTTCTCAACAAGATCGAAACGCCGATCGTCCTGGGGATAGTTTTTTACCTGATAGTTTGGCCGATGGGAGTTATCAAAAACATTTTCGGCGAAGATGCAATGCGCCGCAAACTCAATCCGAAAATGGATACTTACCGCATTCCAAGCAAAACAAGAACCAAAGTTAGTATGGAGCGTCCTTTCTAAGTGTTTGAAGCAACTTTAGACTTTCTCAAAGATTTGTGGGCGTTTATGAGAGAACGCCAAAAATATTGGCTGATACCCTTAATTGTGACTTTAGTATTTTTGGGAGCTTTGATTGTATTGAGTCAGGGTTCTGTGATTGCTCCGTTTATTTACACGCTGTTTTGAAAGAATGAGCAAGTTGAAAACTTTGGGCGTCAATTTAGCTTTGACACTCGGCGGTTTGTTGATGGGGGTGGTCATTGGTGAAGTTGGATTGCGAGTTGCGGGAGTTGAGGGCTACCCCAAAATTGGAGCTTTCGCAGACTCCGCGCCAACTCGTTTCCACACTGCCGATCCCGATTTGGGCTGGAAGCTTAAACCAGGTGTATCCGGGGAGTGGAAGGGCGAAGGTGAGAGTTTTGTGCAGGTGAATAGTGAGGGTTTGCGCGATCGCGAACACACAAAAGCCAAACCTCCCAATACCCTCAGAATCGCAGTTTTGGGCGATTCTTTCACCGAAGCAATTCACGTACCAGTTGAACAAACTTTCTGGTCGAAATTGGAACGAAAGCTAGGCAACTGCGAAGCTGTTAAGGGACGCAAAAATGTTGAAGTTATCAATTTCGGCGTGCAGGGTTACGGTAATGCTCAAGAATTGATAATGCTGCGAAAAAAAGTGTGGGATTACAATCCTGATATTGTAATTCTTGCATTTTTTATTGGCAACGATGTAATTAACAATTCCCCCAAACTAGAATACGACCACTATCGACCATTTTTTGCGTATAATGCTAGCGGCAAGTTAGTACCGGATATGTCTTTTCGCAATTTAGCACCGATCGACCGCAACGCAAGAGCAGTTTCATTCGTAGACAAATTGCCCAGTTTTCTGGTCAACAATTCGCGCATTTTGCAAGTCATCAAAAAAATTGACATAGACCAGAAAAAGCTGCAGTTATCGGCAGATTTTTCCGGTTTGAGTACCAAAAACTTCATTCCACCTCAAGATGCAGCTTGGCAAGATGCCTGGAAGGTAACAGAAGGTTTGATTGTGGAGATTCGCAATGAAGTCGTGCAGAAAAATGCTGATTTCTTACTTGTGACGATCGGCGATCCGATACAAGTTGAACGGGATGCCCAGAGGCGAAAAAATTATATGAGAAAAAACAAAATTCAGGATTTGTTTTATCCCGATAAGCGGCTAGAAAAATTGGGCGCGCGCGAAGGTTTTCGGGTACTGAATTTATCCGAACAGTTTCAAGGTTATACTGAAAAATTTCAAGTGTGCGCCCACGGTTTTGAGAATTCTGTACCCTGTGGGGGTCACTGGAATGAACTCGGACACAGGCTTGCTAGTATTTTGATCGCTCGCAATTTGTGCGAAAACTTGAAGCAGTCTCAAGCCCCCCAAAAACAACCGTAATCAGTCAAATTACATGAAAGACTCAACTTCGTTCAAAAAAGGCACAAATATATTAACTTTAATCGCTGTTAATTTGGCGATCGCTTTTATTTGTCTGGAAGCTTTGTCGCTAGCTTTTTATTTTGTAAATCAAAAACAGTTTTTTTATACCAGAACCAAAGGCAAAGAAAAAGTAGCAGAAGATATTGAAAGGCTCGGAATTCGACTCGATGAATCAATCGTAGAAAGACTGCACCCGTTTTTTGGTTACGTGCTAAAACAAGGTGCTTTTACCAATGAAAGATTAAAGTTGAAAGTCAACAAACAAGGCTTTTTTTCCCTCTACGAATATCCGTTTGTCAAAACCAAGAAAAATCAATTTATTATTGGGATATTCGGCGGTTCTGTTGCTAACAACTTTGCAGTAGATGAATACGTCACTCAAAGATTGTCTAAAAACTTAAACAGTTATCCAGAATTCGCCAATAAAGAAATTGTAATTTTAAATTTCGGTAACGGCGGCTACAAACAACCCCAACAATTATTAATTTTAAATTACTTTCTGGCTTTGGGTCAAGATTTAGATTTAGTCATCAATATTGACGGTTTTAACGAAGTAGCACTGTCAAATTTAAACAACAAAGCTCGATTAGAACTAGGAATGCCCAGCGTTCAACACATACAGCCGCTGACGGGTTTAGCCAACAACAACTTGTCGCCGGAAGCGATGAATTCGATCGCGCAAATTAGCGAAGACAAAAAAGAGTTGAAAGCAGGTATTGACAAATTGCAAACTTGTCAGTTGGCTTTGTGTCACGCTGTTACCTCGCTGAGAGTGAAACAATTAGTCAACAATTACCAGCAGGCCGTTGTCAAGTACGACCGGCAAGTCAAACAATCCAACCCAGACACGGCAAATAGCGGTATAGTATACCTTCCCAAAGCTGACTCTGTTTTGTCGGATGGTGCTGCTTTTGATAAAATAGCATCGATGTGGTACGAATCGTCGATCGCGATGAATCAAATTTTATCAAGTAGAAAGATTGAGTATTTTCACTTTATCCAGCCCAACCAGTATTATCAAACTAAACGAACCTTTACCGCCAAGGAGGACGAAATTGCGATCGACAAGAATAGTCCTTACATTGAAGGGGTGAAAAAAGGTTATCCCGTACTGTTGTCCAAAGTCGATGATTTGCAAAAAGCTGGGGTTAATGTTTTTAACGCAGTAAATATTTTGGACAATACCAAAGAAACGGTTTACAAAGATGCCTGCTGCCACTACAATTCAGTGGGAGAGGAAGTATTGGCAGACTATGTTTCCAGTTCGATTATTAAAGTAGTGAGAGAGTCAAAATAGATATTTATGAAAGATTTTAAAGTGATTAAAAAAATCCCAGAAATTCTGAAAATTGCTGCGATCAACTTGGCGCTTTTACTGGTTTTCCTGGAACTCGGTTCGCTGGGATGGTATTTTGTCAAGCACAAGCAATTTTTCTATACTAGATCCAAGGTGCAAGATAAGTCGGCTTTAGGAATAAATTTAGAAGGAGTACGGCTGAATCAGTCTATTGTCGAAAGGTTTCATCCTTTCTTTGGGTTTGTTCAAAAACCCAGCGCTGATTTTCGCCCCGGTTTTAAGGTTAACAACTACGGATTTATCTCTCCTTACGATTACCCTTTGAAAAAAACTAAGAAAAATCAATTTATTATTGGAGTTTTTGGCGGTTCTGTGGCTTCTAATTATGGAATATTTGAAGTTCAAAATAAAATTTTACCTCAATACCTCAAGCAGCTTCCCGGTTTACAGGATAAAGAATTTATAATTTTGTCTTTTGCTACTGGAGGCTACAAACAGCCGCAACAGTTATTAATTTTAAACTATTTTTTGGTTTTAGGTCAAGAATTAGATATGGTGGTCAATATAGATGGCTTTAACGAAGTAGCACTTTCTAATCTCAACAATAAAAATAAAATTGATTTGGCGATGCCAAGCATTCAGCACATTCTGCCGCTGACTAATTTAGCGAATAATAGCCTTTCTCTAAAAGCTATGAAAGCAAGTGTCAGAATTCAAGAAACTAAAACTAAGATTAATGAGGGGCTGGAAAGTTTGCAGCGCTGCTCTTTCGCGGCGTGCGATGCTTTGACTTCTGTTTACGTTCAAAATTTAGTTAACAATTATCGTAAAGATGTGATTGCGTTTGACAAAAAACAAACTCAACCACAAAAAAATGGTGATAACGTTATTTATATCAATAAAAATAATTCTGTTTTAAGCGATTCAGCAGCTTTTGAAGAAATGGCATTGAATTGGGCAAAAAGTTCAATTTTTATGCACAAAGTGCTGTCGGCTAGCAATGTGCCGTATTTTCAAGTTCTTCAGCCGAATCAATATTATCAGACGCAAAGGGTGTTTGGTGAGGCCGAAAAACGGATTGCTTTTAACAATGATACTCCTTATGCTAAGGCTGTGAAAATTGGCTATCCGGCTCTTTTGAGTAAGTTTCCTAATTTAGAAAAAAATAAGATTAATATTTTCAATGGGGTTAAGGCGTTCGACAAGACTAAAGATGTTGTTTATGTAGATAGCTGCTGTCATTACAATCAAGCTGGACAGGCGATATTTAGCAATTATGTGGGCCGTTCTATTCTGGAATATTTGCAGAAGAATGAGGCTAGGAGTAAGAAGAAGTAGGTTGACCAAATTATATCAAATCCGGCTTACATAGATAGCCCGATAATTTACATTATGTATCGCAAAATAACCATGATAAGGTTTGTAGTGAGGACTTTAGTCCTCAGAAATTGATCGGGACTAAAGTCCTCACTACGAACCTATTTTACCGCCGATCGCAAATTTTAGGTATTTGCTTCGGTTTTAGATCGATCGCCCACAGAGTCGATCGGCATTACCAATATCTTATCAACTCGGTTGCCGTCCATATCCACGACTTCGACTCGCAAACCGTTCCACTCAAAATGCTCCGCTGCTGTCGGAATTTTCCCCAAATTTGTAATCACAAAACCGCCCATTGTGTGGTAGCTACCCCTATTTTCTGACGATATTTCATCAATTCCAAATAATTCAAAGAAATCTTCAACCGGGAGCATTCCGTCTAACAGCCAAGAACCGTCCTCGCGCTGAACTGCTTGGGGTTCGTCGGCATCTTCTATTGAAGGAAAGTCGCCAACGAGTTCGACTAAAATGTCGTTAACTGTCACCAATCCTTGAATGACTCCGTATTCGTCAACCACCAAGGCAATTTGATTACTAGATTGCTTAAAAAGCTCTAATACTTTTAAACCGCGCGTGCTTTCAGGCACAAATAAAGGCCTGCGTAAAGAAGCACTTAAATCGAGGGGTTGACCTGTCAAAGTGCGAGACAGCATATCAGTAACGTGTACTAAACCGACAACATTATCGAGTCCGCCCTGACAAACAGGAAAGCGAGAGTGACCGCTGCCGAGCATTTTTTGGCGGTTTTCTTCTACTGAGTCGTCGAGGTCGAGCCAAGTAAGATCGGGTCGCGGAGTCATTAAGGCGCTGACTCGCCGATCGCCCAAACGAAAGACTCTTTCTACCATGTCTTGTTCGGCTTCTTCAAAGGTTCCGGCCTCGGTGCCTTGCTCTATTAAAACTTTGATTTCTTCCTCTGTAACTTGCGGTTCTGTTGAAGGCACAATCCCCATAATCCGCAAGATTAAGTCAGTGGAATAACTTAAAACATAAACGGCGGGAGCGCCAATTTTGGACAGCATTCGCATCGGAATAGCGACACTGGAGGCGATCGGCTCAGGGTTGTTGAGGGCGAGGCGCTTCGGCACGAGTTCGCCAATAATTATGGTGAGATAAGTTATGGTTAAAATTGCGATGACTGAGGCGATCGCCCCTGAGTAGGGTTCCAAAGCCGGAATCAAGCGCAACAGAGGTTCTACTCTTTTAGAAATCGTCGTTTCTCCGAAAGCGCCGGACAGGATAGCCAGCAGCGTAATCCCGATTTGAACAGTCGGCAAGAACTGATTGGGGGCATTAGCCAGATCCAGCGCTACACGGGCATTGAGCGAACCCTGGTTTGCCATCTGTTGCAGTCTCACCTTCCGTACTGAGATGATGGCCATCTCTGACATCACAAACACGCCATTGAGGAAAACCAGCAGGAGAACAATCAGAAGGTCTATACTTGGGGACATTTCTCAAATTATCGGTGGTAAAGGCGAAGCGCACTGCCCGGTTAGTCGATTTTAGATTTTAGATTTTAGATTTTAGATTGACTCCGCAGCCAGTATCTGGGGGATTTCCCTAATGTCTAAAATTTTTCGATCTTCACAACTTGAGTCGGGGGCTTGTATCCGTCTTTGGGTGCAGTCACAGGAGAGGT
Source organism: Microcoleus sp. B4-D4 (assembly GCF_036705185.1). Taxonomy (NCBI): domain Bacteria; kingdom Bacillati; phylum Cyanobacteriota; class Cyanophyceae; order Oscillatoriales; family Microcoleaceae; genus Microcoleus; species Microcoleus sp. B4-D4. The sequence continues at coordinate 54,936 of NZ_JAUBTX010000030.1, forward strand.
CTGGAAGCGGTCAATCTCGATCGCAAAATCGAAATTTTTTCTAAACCTGGCCCTATATTAACGGAACTGGCTCGATCGCGATCGCAAGTTCGAGATTTTTATAGAAAGCCTCTAGCAGAAATCTACCTGTAGTTGAGTGGCACTGCCAACAGCCGATCGCCACAATGATAGATGTTTGTCGTACAATCGAACTTACTTAGCAGGCCGCGGGGAAGAGCCTTCGCCCATCGGGGATTAAAACTAACAGCCCATGACTTTCTCTTCAATAATTCGTACTTTGGGGCGATCGCCCCTAGCAACAGAACTTCTCAACAAGCTCAAACGGCATCACTGCTTGCAACTGGCAGGTCTAGCCCGCTTACCTAAAGGTTTGGTAGCTTCCGCCCTCGCCCAGGAAGAAGAGCGAAACCTATTAGTCGTGACAGCAACTCTGGAAGAAGCAGGGCGCTGGGTAGCCTCTCTAGAAGCGATGGGCTGGCAAACCGTACATTTTTACCCGACCTCCGAAGCTTCGCCCTACGAGCTATCCTACTCCGACGAGAACGAAATGACCTGGGGACAAATGCAGGTGCTGGCGGATTTGGCGGACAAGCCAGAAAAAACCGCCAATCAGTCCAAGCCGATCGCCATTGTCGCCACAGAAAGATCCCTGCAGCCTCATTTGCCACCTCGAAGTGCTTTTGAGCCTTACTGTCTGACGCTGAAGCGAGGCGAAGTTCAAGACTCCAAGATACTTGACCGCCAACTGGCGTCGATGGGATACGATCGCGTGAATTTGGTAGAAACTGAGGGCCAGTGGAGCCGCCGGGGCGATATTGTCGATGTGTTTCCGGTGGCGGCGGAGTTGCCGGTGCGGCTCGAATGGTTCGGGGATAATTTGGAACAAATGCGCGAGTTCGATCCGTCTTCGCAGCGATCGCTCGATAAGGTCGATCGATTAGTTTTAACTCCTACTAATTTTAACACAATTATTAAAGCAGTTTTAGTCGAAAAAACGCTTGACAAAATTAACAAATTAGGCTCGATTGACACAGAAAATGAATCTGAAAAATTTGTCCGCAGACTGTTGGGTTTAGCCTTTGAGAGACCCGCATCTTTGTTGGATTATTTGCCAGAAAATACCTTAGTTGTGGTTGACGAGCCGGCGGGATGCGAAGCTCACAGCGACCGCTGGTTCGAGAATGCACAGGAACAATGGGAAAGTTGCAATCGGGAATCAGAAGCTGCAGGTGGTGAAACCGAAAGATTGCCAATTGCTAATTTAAAAGTTCCCAAAATTCACCGCACTTTTGCCGAATCAATGGCGGATGTCGCCGTTTTTTACAGGTTAGAAGTTTCAGAATTGGCAGAAGATTCTGCTACTCAAAAAATTAAAAATTCCGCAGGGGGCGAGCAGCTATCGCCTCCGATTAATTTGGCCAGCAGGCCTGTGCCGGTGATGCCTCACCAATTTGCTAAACTCTCTCAAATGCTCCGGGAAGAGCGCGATCGGGGTTTTACGGTGTTTATGGTTTCGGCTCAACCGAGCCGCTCTGTTGCTCTGCTGTCGGAACACGACTGTCCGGCTCAGTTTGTGGTGAATCCTCGGGACTTTTTGGCGATCGACAAATTGCAGTTGCAGCACGTTCCCGTAGCTTTGAAATACAACGGGCTGGCAGAATTGGAAGGGTTTATCCTGCCGACTTTTCGGATTGTTTTAATTACCGATCGCGAATTCTACGGCCAGCATTCTCTGGCGACTTTTAGCTATGTCCGCAAGCGCCGCCGCGCTGCTTCTAAAAAGGTTGACCCGCACAAGCTGAGTCCGGGGGATTTTGTGGTGCACCGCCAGCACGGAGTTGGCAAGTTTCTCAAGTTGGAACGCTTGACGATCGATCGCGAAACTCGCGAATATTTGGTGCTGCAATACGCTGACGGTACTCTCAGAGTCGCTGCAGACCAGTTGGGCGCGCTGTCGAGGTTTCGGACTGTGGGCGAGAAAGCGCCGGATCTCAACAAGCTGACAGGTCAAACTTGGGAAAAAACTAAGACAAAAGTTCGCAAAGCTGTTAAGAAATTGGCAGTGGATTTGCTGAATCTTTACGCTAAAAGAGCTAAACAACAAGGTTATGCTTTTCCTCCCGATATGCCTTGGCAGCAAGAGTTGGAGGATTCTTTTCCGTACCAGCCAACGCCGGATCAGTTGAAGGCTAGTTTTGATGTGAAACGTGACATGGAGGGCGATCGACCGATGGATCGTCTCGTCTGCGGCGATGTCGGTTTTGGCAAGACGGAAGTCGCTCTCAGAGCTATTTTTAAGGCGGTTACAGCGGGCAAGCAGGTGGCAATGCTTGCGCCGACGACAATTTTGACCCAACAGCACTATCACACCCTCTCAGAGCGTTTTTCGCCTTATCCGATCCAAGTTGGTTTGCTCAATCGCTTTCGCACAGAAACCGAGCGCCGGGAGATTCACAAGCGCTTGGCCACTGGGGAGTTAGACGTGATTGTCGGCACTCAAGCTGTTTTGAGCAAGACGATTAAATTTCGGGATTTGGGCCTGTTGGTGGTGGACGAAGAACAGCGGTTTGGGGTGAAGCAAAAGGAAGCGATTAAAGCCCTGAAAACAGAAGTTGATGTGCTGACTCTGACTGCGACTCCGATTCCCCGGACTTTGTATATGTCGCTGTCGGGGATTCGGGAGATGAGTTTGATTGCGACTCCGCCGCCAAGCCGCCGCCCGATTCAAACTCATTTAGCCCCCTACGATTTGGAAGTTGTGCGGACTGCTATTCGTCAAGAGTTGGACAGGGGCGGTCAGGTTTTTTATGTCGTGCCCCGGATTGAGGGGATTGATGAGTTGGCGGATACGTTGCAAACAATGGTTCCGGGGGCGAGAATTGCGATCGCCCACGGTCAAATGGATGCTTCGGAACTAGAATCAATCATGCTGACTTTTAGTGCCGCTCAGTTCGATATTTTGGTGTGCACGACGATTATTGAGTCTGGTTTGGATATTCCGCGCGTCAATACTATTTTGATTGAAGACGCGCAGCGGTTTGGTTTGGGTCAGCTTTACCAGTTGCGGGGACGGGTGGGGCGCGCGGGGATTCAAGCTCATGCTTGGCTGTTTTATCCGAAGCAGAATAAGCTTTCGGATGCTGCAAGGCAGAGGTTGCGCGCTATTCAAGAGTTCGCGCAGTTGGGTTCGGGCTATCAGTTGGCTGTCCGAGATATGGAAATTCGGGGCTCTGGTGATGTTTTGGGTACGGAACAGTCCGGTCAAATGGAGGCGATCGGTTTTGATTTGTATGCTGAAATGTTAGAGGAGGCGATTCGCGAAATTAAAGGTCAGGAAATTCCGAAGGTTGAGGATACACAAATCGACCTCAGTTTGACGGCGTTTATTCCTGCTGATTATATTGGGGATTTGGATCAAAAGATGAGCGCTTACCGCTCTGTGGCTTCTGCTAATACTTCAGCAGATTTGCAGCAAATTCGGGCCGATTGGTGCGATCGTTACGGGCCCATTCCTCTGCCGGCTGAGCAACTGATCCGCATTGTCGAACTCAAACAAATCGCCAAGCAAATCGGTTTTTCTCGGATTAAACCTGAGAACAAGCAGCACATTGTTTTGGAAACGCCGATGGAGGAGCCTGCTTGGAATTTGCTCCAGGCTAATTTGCCGGAACATTTGCGCTCTCGTTTTGTCTACAGCAAGGGGAAGGTTACTATTCGAGGTATGGCGGTTTTGACTGCCCAAAAGCAGTTGGATAATTTGATTGATTGGTTGGGTAAAATGCAGGGCGCTTTGCCGGAAGCAATTTTTTGATTTTTAAGTGGTGTTAAGCGAACACTTGAATTTTCTCTCTGCCCTCTTTTGTCTTAATTCGGCTACGCTACTTCGACGGTGCCGTATAAGTCAGTACGAGTCAGGACGAATCTTCCCTGCATCCATTAAATCCGTGGAGCGAGTCTGTTGTCGAACTTCCTTCAGTCGTAGCACAAAGGATTAAAATAGTGAAAACGTTAGTGTGTGTTTTTTTTGCGATCGCGCTAGCGCAAGGAGTGCCAACGGTGGTTCAAGCTCAACAAAGTATTGACCCGATCGATCGGGTTGTCAGTGCTGGATTGATGAATAAAGATCCTAGCGGTAATTTTAATGCTGATGGCCTTGTCAGCCGCGCTGATTTGGCGGTTATTTTAGTAAAAACCTTTGGTTTGGAACGGCGGAAAACCGCTCAGAAACCGGATATGGAATTGCCGGACGTAGCTAAGAGTTACTGGGCTTACAGTGCGATTCAAACTGCTTTGAAAACGGGAACAATGAGCGGATATCGCGACGGAATGTTTTTCCCTAATCAAAGGGTGACTCGTGCTGAAGCTTTAGCAATTTTTGCTCAAGCCTACGGTGTTTTTCAGTTTCCCGACGCGACTGTTGGCGAGATTTTAACTAAGTATCCAGATGCAGGGGAAATCCCTAGTTGGGCTAGAAAGTCTATGGCTACTGCACTTTATGAAGGGTTTGTGAATGTTGATATTGGAACTAATAAAATTAATCCTTTGAAGCCGATGACTCGCGGGGATATCGCTTACGCTTTGAGCAAGTATTTGGAGCGACAGGTAAGGCCAACTTCTTTACCAGTCCGTGACGAGGGGCCTCCGAATCGCGGCATGGGAAGGTAATATTTGTTCTGGATTAAAATTTAATTTTTGGGGATGCCAAAATGCCCGTGCCATCCCAGAGAAGTCCTAGGGTGCGCCGCCATTAAAAATTGATCGTATCATGTGCGATCGATTACCATCACAAAAACGGTTCGTAGTGCGGACTCATTTTACTGCAGCTAATATTTCTTTCCTCTGCAAAAAGTCGTGAAGCGTAGCTATGCTGTAGGGAATCGCCCGCAATTCAAATACCATGCAAAATCCCGGAGCTTTGGTGACTGTGAAACCAGCCATCAAACCCCCAGGATTTAAATTTTTCCTCTTATAATGAGGTTCAAAATTATCGTCCGCAGACCTTAACCTACTCAGCAGTAGCCAATTCGGTATTGCCACCGTTGCGCTTGCGTGTCAGGGTATTGAACAGCATCTGACCGACTGCTTTAATCAAATTGCCTTCTAACTCCATAAACATTTTCATGTTCATGCCAAAAGCTGCATTAGCTTCATCAACAATTCGCTCTGCTGTAGCTTCGTCAATAGGCAGTTCATTCATTGCCTGACGGTAGTTATTCTTAAACTCTTTTTCATCAGGAATATCCTGGAATTCATAAAAAGCAGTGCCTTCTCCCTCAGTAAGATTCATCCCGCGCTGAGCAATTCCCTTGAGGATTTGTCCGCCGGATAAGTCGCCGAGGTAGCGAGTGTAAGAATGAGCTACTAACAGTTCCGGTGCTGTGGCAGAGATTTCGTGAATCCGCTCCACATAGGCTCTAGCTGCTGCTGACGGAGCTACTTGTTCCCGCCAATTGGCACCGTAGTAGTAGAACAAATCTTGCTCTAAGCTTTGTTTCCGATTCAACTCAGAAAAGTAAATTTTTGAAATAACCGGATGGTTCTTTTGGCGTTCCATTTCCTCTTCGATTGCCGAGTAGACAAAGTAGAGGTTTCCTACTAACTTCCGGTAAGAAGTTTTTTCTACAACGCCTTTTAAAAAACACTTGACAAAACCAACGTTTTCTGCCATAGTGTGGGACTTTTTGGTTCCCTCACGCAATTTGGTCGCTAAATTGATGCTCATGCTATATTGTCCAACCTTCTATTTTTGTGGTAGCTGATGGATGGGTCAAAAATCTAAAAATTACCTAAGTATTTACCTTATATCGATTTGATGAGAGCTTGTATTAATTTTTATAACAAAAGTTGCAGTAGTTCAGTTGGCAGTTGGCGGTAGTCAGTTGGCGGTAGTCATCAGTCATCAGCCAGTAACTAATGACTAATGACTCATCTTGGCCAGCAAACAAATGTCAAATGTCAACCGCCAACTGCCAACTGTCAACTGCCAACTGTCAACTGCCAACTGTCAACTGCCAACTGTCAACTGCCAACTGCCAACTGCCAACTGTCAACTAATTTAAATGTCCAAGTCGAGCATATTGAGTTTGGGGCCGTAGGTTTCGATAAATTCGCGGCGGGGGGCGACTCGATCGCCCATTAAGATGGTAAAGATGCGATCGGCCTCAGCGGCGTCTTCAATCTCCACCCGTTTCAGCGTCCGAGTTTCCGGGTTCATCGTGGTATCCCACAACTGTGTCGGCATCATTTCGCCCAAACCTTTGAACCGCTGGACAGTGTAGTTAGCATTCGCCGGAAATTCATTGCGGATAAGACTGTTCCTTTCGCGTTCGCTGTAACAGTAGTAATGATTCCGGCCGCGTTCTACTTTGTAGAGAGGAGGACAAGCAATGTAGATATAACCTTGCTCTACAAGCGCGCGTTGGTAGCGGTAGAAGAAAGTCAACAACAGCGTGCGGATGTGAGCTCCATCTACGTCAGCGTCAGTCATAATTACGATGTGGTGATACCGCAATTGACCGGGATCGAATTCTTCGCCTTTGATGCCCAAACCCAGGGCGGTAATTAACGATTGAATTTCGTTATTTTTGTAGATTTTGGCATCGTCGGTTTTCTCAATGTTGAGAATTTTACCGCGCAAAGGCAGGATTGCTTGGAATTGGCGATCGCGCCCTTGTTTCGCACTGTTGTGGACAAAAACTCCCGCAGCTAATGCAAAGTTGTGACTGTTAGGCACTTCGATGTCGTAAACATCGTACCGTTCCTCCAAATGTTCGATCGACACAACGCGGTGGTTGTAATTGCGAACAGCTTGGCGAGCCAGCAATTGATCTCCGCCAAAGTAGCGATCGCAAAAAGTTTGGTACTTCAACAAACACTTATCCTTTTTCGTCCGGCGGCAAGCATCGTAATAATCTACATTAATACAGCCTTTTTGCAACTCCACATACTTCAACATTTCCAGAGTTTTCCGGTAGTAAGTTTCGTTCAAAGCTGCTTTGCGTTGGCGGCGAAACTCCGGCGTCCACTGTTGCTTAGTTTTTTCACGGCGCCAGTCCAACAATTCCCGATCTTTCCACTGCTCCTTGGCAAATTGCGAATTAGCCTCCCGCGCTTCAGGATTGTTAGCAAAATGATTGCGAACCCGTTCCGACTGAGCCAAACGGTTTTCTTCGGAGCTCCAATACTCTTGCTGCGCTTGGTTAAGCAGTTCATTATTTTGCTCGCGATAAGCTTCATTCGTGTCGTAAAACTCACGCCACTTGCTCGTCATATAAGCTTTATACTCTTCATCTTCCCACTGAGCTTTTGCCTGTTCAGACAGAATTTGTCTGGTTTCAGGGTGCTGCATCCGCTCTTTCATCATCGCCCGAAATTCATCAGTCATGTGAGCTTGACGGCTCTTTTCAATGACATCTGGCCTGTGCAATGTTTTCTCAAGATTGGCGCGGTGTAAAGCCAAGTGAGCCTGAGCGGGCATCCGATGAATATTGGTCGGATTGTTGTTGAGTTTGTTGAAATCAACATGGTGGCGGTGATTACCGTCAGATGCTTGATAAACCTGATGTTTCAGGTTGTAGAAATCCGATAGCAGATGACTGTAAATCCACTTGTCACTGTTGGGATTCCAAACCATTTCGTAACCGTTAAGTCCCTGCCCGTTTTGGTTCTTTTTAGACAACTGGCGGTTGAGGGGCATTAAGGAATCGTCCGGTGTCAGCATGGCTGCTGCTCTGTAGGTACCATCCCGCAACATGAACGGATGATCGGGAGTACAAGTGATTGTCTCGCCATTGTCTAATGTCAGTTTGACAACTTCAGCATTTGCTTTAGTCATGCGAGCGTTAGTTATCCGCTCAAACCCTATGTTTCCACTTTCGCGAATGGTGTAGCAAAAGTGTTCTTTACCTTCTGCTTGTTCGTCAACTATCTCTTTGATAGTTTTTGTAGTGCCGTCAGCTAATATTATTTGCTGAGATGAAAAAAAACAGCCCCCTGCAGAATCGCCTTCAACTAGGTATATCTCAGACAGGGCGGGGTCTCTGGAGCTACAGTCCGCTAATTTTCCGGGCAAAGGAGACGATTCTAAGACGGATTTGCGGCGGACTAAATCGCGGGCGCGGCGGGCTGCTTCTGCGGCTTTAAATGCCTGAATTGCTTTTTCCAAAATAGCGTCGGCTACTTGGGGGCGAAACTCCAAATATTCGGTCAATACTTCGCCTACTAAGGAATCAACTATTCCCCGAACTTCGGTATTTCCCAGCTTAGTTTTTGTTTGGCCTTCAAATTCTGGATCGGGGACTTTGACGGAAATTACTGCTGTCAAACCTTCGCGGACGTTTTCACCAGCGAGGTTGGGCTCGTTTTCTTTGATTTTGTTGCGCTTGCGGGCGATCGAATTCATCGTCCGCGTCAAAACGGCTTTCAAACCTTCTAAGTGCGTACCGCCGTCGATCGTCCGAATGTTGTTAGCAAAACCGAGAACGTTGTCGCTAAAAGCATCGACGCACCACTGCAAAGACACTTCTACGTGCACGTTGTTGCGTTCTCCTTGCACGTAGATCACCTCTTCGTGCAGGGGTTGCTTGTCGCGGTTCATGTAGGCGATGTATTCCTTGATGCCGCCTTCGTAACAATAGGTTTCGATGCGCGGTTCGCTACTTTTGAGCAATTCCAAACGGCGATCGCTAAACGTAATTCTCACGCCCGCATTCAAATAAGCCAATTCTCGCAAGCGTCCCGAAACCGTAGCGTAATCGAACTCAATGCCAGTGCTGAATATCTGAGTGTCTGGCAGGAAACAAACTGAAGTACCGGTGCGATTTCCTTTACTGGGCTTTGCCTCAAGTTCGCTGACTGGAAAGCCTCTTTCGTAGCGCTGCAAATGTTCTTTTTGGTCGCGCCAAACTGTAACCTTTACCCACTCCGAAAGCGCGTTTACAACCGAAATACCTACACCGTGCAATCCTCCAGAAACCTTGTAACCGCCGCCGCCAAATTTACCGCCGGCGTGCAGTACAGTCATTACTGTTTCTATTCCCGATTTGCCAGTCTTGGCAACGATGCCGGTGGGAATACCGCGGCCGTCATCTGTGACACTGACTGAACCGTCGGCGTTGAAGTCAACCTCGATGTGAGTGCAGTGGCCAGCCAGCGCCTCATCGATGGAATTGTCCACAACCTCGTAAACTAGATGGTGGAGTCCTCGCGGGCCGGTTGTACCGATGTACATCCCCGGTCGTTTGCGGACTGCTTCGAGACCTTCGAGAACTTGAATCTGGTCGGCGCTGTAGCTGCTGGTCATACAAAATAGCTCCAATAATGAGGTCTAAAGCCCCAAAAGCTTCTAAAATGGAAAAACTCCTAAAATTATAGCACAAAACGGTTAATGGCGATGCTAGGGCATTCTAAATGGAAATTTATTAGGGGGACGGAGGCGAATAGTTGTGAGATTGCTTCGCGACTTTCCTGGTGCAGCGCGGTAAATGAGTGGATGGAGAGAGGGGAAAGTGGAGAGGAAGAGAGTCTAGGAGAGGATTTGACGGTTTTTATAACGAAATGAAATATGCTTTTGAAATCTGCGACGGCTTATGTTTAGATTAATTACGATTTGTGGGGCGACGGCGACGGGGAAGTCGGGAGTGGCTTTGGCTTTGGCTTCACGACTGCGATCGGCAATTTTGAGTGCGGACTCCCGTCAAGTGTACCGCGAATTTGACATCGGGACTGCCAAACCTACAAAAAGCGATCGCGCTTTGGTACCGCATCACTTAATTGATATCTGCGATCCGACAGAAACTTTAACACTGGCGGAGTACCAGCAGCAAGCTCAAAAAATAATTGCTGATATCGATTTTCCGGTTTCTCCCCCGCTGTTGTTGGTGGGAGGGACTGGTTTGTATATTAAATCGATTGTCAGGGGTTTGAAAATTCCGAGGGTTGCACCGATGCCCCAATTGCGATCGCAACTTGCGGAACTAGGACAATCTCAATGTTACGCGATCTTGCAGCAGGTCGATCGCTCTGCAGCGGAGAAAATTCACCTAAATGATTCCTTCAGAACCTTAAGGGCGCTGGAAGTATTTTATGTCACTGGGCGCTCGATTTCGGAACAGCAGGGCGAAATTCCTCCGAATTATCCTATTTTACAAATAGGGTTGGATTGTGATATTGATGTTTTGGGCGATCGCATCAAACAGCGCACCGAACAAATGTTAGAACGCGGTTGGGTGGGTGAAGTAGAATATTTGTGTAAAAAATACGGCTGCGACTTGCCTTTATTGAACACGCTGGGCTATCAGGAAATCAAACAATATTTGGCTGGCGAGATTACTCTGAATCAAGCTAAGGAATTAACAATTTTGCACACGAGGCAATTTGCTAAGAGACAGCGAACTTGGTTTCGAGCTTATCCTGAAATTGAATGGTTTGATGTTAGCGCGCCAGATTTATTAGAGCGAGTTTGGCAGAGAATGCAGGAGTTTGTCAATCAAGATTTCGGCGATTGGCAATAATCCGAACCAGTTCGGAAAAACATTTTGTCACCCTCAATAGTCGAGGATCTTTTTTGGGCTGATATCGTTTCCGGTTGCATAGGAATTATTTAACCACAGAGGGCGCAGAGAACACAGAGGAAGAGAAGAGAGAGATGAATACAGGACGATGAAACATCCACTTGTTGAGGCGCTGTCTGCTATTTTTCGGTGACATACAGCGTATTCCGGGTTGGTGAAATATGCACTCCTAATCTGGTTTATTTACAGTTAGATAAGCTGTCAACTGATGGTTGTTCGAGAAACCCGGTTTCTGGGGTAGTGCATCTCAATGGAATATGCTGCAAATCAATTGATATATAGCGGTTCTCAAGCTTGGTGAGGTATGCTTTTAGGCCCGATGCCCGATGCCCTATGCCCGATGCCCGATGCCCGATGCCCACTCCTAGCAGCTCATCTTTCTAAGAAAGGATACAACTTCGTCTTTCTCATCCGGGCATCTTGAGGAATGCCGAAATTTTTAACCGAACTTGGTATGATTATTTTACGGCAATTTTTTGGATACTTCTGCCAGTTTAGTCACCATTTGGGATACCGCTTTATCAACCGCCGCGCTCAAAAGTCCGTCTTCATTGCTACTGCCGGAATTACCGCCAATACCTCGGACAGAAAAATTGGAATCGCTTTGATCCGCTTCTCCTACTGATTTAGCTGTGGCAAGAATATCCCCGGAAGCTGTACCGATTAGCCTTGCGTCTATTTGATAGGCCAAACCGGGCATAGGGCTATTCTCACTTTTTTTATAACCGCTATATGTGTTTATAAAAAATTAGGAGCTGTAAAAAGATAAGTAGAAGTGAAGTCAAAAAAAAGGGAAGCTAACAATTCAATGTGATGAAATGTGGTGATTTGTAGGTAATAAGGATAATAAGCAGTGGATTTGGCTGGCAATTGATGTATCTACATTCATAAATTGTAGGAGTATATATTGGCAAAAGAGATCGAGCTGGCGCTCAAGGATCATGGGATTCTTTGCCACCAGTTTATAGTCAATCTGCCCTAAGTCATACAGACTTTTGGAGTACCTATAGAACAGTTTTTCCTCAAAAAAGATACAAGACAGTAGGAAAGGAGACTAATCTGACAAACTATATAGAAAGATTTAATAATACGATGAGACAAAGAATATCTCGATTGGTGAGAAAAACTCTTTCATTCTCTAAAAAACTCTCCAATCATATTGGCAGCTATTTGGTATTTTATTCATGAGTATAATGCCAGTTTATGTATCAATTAAAATCCTTAACTTTCCTTACTATGCAGGACTACCATTTCTAGGTCTGACATGGCACTTTCCTTTGTACAACAACAATCCCGAACTCAAACACATTCATTAAGTTGTTTCATATCCTCTGGCGGCTGCACTTGCTTTTGCAAACTAATTTTGTCGCCCACTTCATAGCCAGAATTAAAGCCAGCCTCGCTGCTGACTTGAGAATCTGTTCTCGTTTTAACTTTAACACCTCGGCCTTTTAAATAATCGGCGATCGCCTGTTGATTCTTCTCAAACATCGATCGCACTACAATCGCAGGAGTCGCCGCCGTATCAGCCGTACCGGGAATCCCAGACTCCTCCATCTCCCGCTTTTGTTCCAGCAATCGCTGTCTCAGCCTTGTGGCGCATCCCACCCGAAAAGCATTCAAATACGCCAATCCCCGGCCGCTTCCCTTGCGGTATTTCGCCCGTTTCTCGATCGCAGAACTCAAATACTCGTAAAGGTGCTTGCAAACAATCAAATTTGTAGAGCTTCCCACCAAAAACATATTACCAGTATAAGTGTTCCGCATACCCGTACAACCGTTAGCTTCAGCAATTCCCGACAGCAGCATCATTTTCCAAGTCACAAATTTCGAGGTGGTTTCAACTCCGCTTTCGCCCATTTCTTCTTGGTGATTCGGGCCTAAATCAGCGAGGCTGAGATTGTACTGCGCCAGTAAAACCGAAGCTTTTTCGGCCGCTGCCGTCGATTCATTTTCATTGGATGAGGTGGCGAGGGCTAACAGCTTTTTAATTTTTTCAACAATACTTGTATCTGCCATTGTTCGATCGGTTTTAGGGTGAGATTACGCCGTGGTAGCGATTTGGGGATAGTTATATTTTACTATAGCGTGGAATGTGCGATATTTTTCAACCGTCTTAGCGGGTAGTCAAAAACCGGATTTTTTAACAAAAAGATGCGTTTTCACGCGAGATTCGCTGAAAACGTCAGCTTCTTTGGTAACAGTGCGATGTTTTTTGAAGATAATTTGATTCATCTAAATTGTCTGTACCAAAAAGCTGCATTTTGCCTAAGACGGTTTACTTAAAAGTTGTTATAGTTGGAGATTTTCTCCCATACCTCCTAGTCTCCAAGCCATCGAGATAGTAGGGCGTAGCCGAGGAATCTTTGGAAGGTATCAGCAGTTTCAACCCAAGCGTATTAAAATAGAACATGAGTCGATCGATACTTGACAAATAGCAGGCTGGATGATGAAATGAATGAAAGTTTGCCGCCGATTTATTTTTACATTCCTAAAAGCCAGTGGCCTGTAGGAAAAATGCCAAAAATTCCTCAAGAATACTGGCAGTGGATGAGTTCTTGGGGTAGCAGGTACGGCCGGGGAAAGTATGATTGGACTCTGCAAACTTATCTTTATTTGAAAGCGGACGGGTTGCCATGTCAATTAATAGATTTTATGCCGGATGAAGGCATCGTGCTGTCCCATCGAGATTTTTTATCCGATAATTTACAACCGCTGCCAAAGTTGCTGGTTGTTTGTATTAAAGTGGATAGAGAACCTCACCCTTACGCTCAGTTACAAGTAGTGCAGAACGATCGCGATCCGCTATTTAGTCGATCGCCCTTTTTATGGCAGTGTCACCCGCTCAAATTTTGGCTGCAACCAGGGTTAATTCCACGCGATGCTAGCCGGGGCGAAATCTTTGAAAATGCAGCCTTCTTCGGCGTTTTAGACAGTCTAGCACCGGAATTGCAAGCACCATCCTGGGGCGAAAAACTCGGCGTTTTAGGTTTGGATTGGCAAGTCGTGGGGTGCGATCGCTGGCACGATTACAGTAAAGTTGATGTGATTGTGGCTGTTCGCAGTTTTGAGGGCGAACTCACTTTTGACTCGAAACCTCCCTCGAAATTGATTAACGCTTGGCACGCGGGCATTCCGGCGGTTCTCGGCCGCGAATCTGCATACCGCAGGGAACGCAAAAGCGAACTCGATTACATAGAAGTAGCTTCGCCGGAGGAAGCGATTGCTGCTGTTGAGATGCTGCGGGGCGATCGTAATTTGCGCGCGGCAATGATCGAAAATGGTAGAATTAGAGCGCAGGAAACGGCAAATGCCCAGATTATTTCGCAGTGGCGCAATTTTTTGACAAACGTAGCCGTTCCTGCATATTATCGTTGGTGTACCGCATCTATTTGGCAGCAGCAAATATTTTTAGCCCGCCGCCATCTAATTATGAAAGCAAACCGCCTCCAAAGCCGCCTCAATCAATTTATCTCTAAGAAATAGCCGTGAAAATTTGCTATTTTATCCAAACTCATCAAAATCCCCAACAAATTTATCGCCTGGTTCGCACTATAAAAAAATCTAGTCCTAATTCTCAAATCCTCATCAATCACAACTTTAATAGATGCGATTTAGACTTGACTCCGCTGCAAGAATTGTCAGATGTTCATTTGTTGACGAATCAAGAATATTTAATCCGCGCTGATTTTTCTTGTCAAGTTGAACCGTATTTAAATGCAATTGATTGGTTATTTGCCAATAATTCTGATTTTGACTGGCTGATTAATTTAACCGGCCAAGATTATCCCACTCAACCGCTGTCAAAAACTGAAGATTTTCTCGCAAAAACTAACTCGGATGGTTTTATTCGGTATTGGGATGTTTTGGCTGAGGGAATACCTTGGGAAACGCAGAAAGGATTCAAGCGATATTATTGCCGTTACTGGCGAATTCCCGGCCGCTGGAGTTACAGTTTTTTGAAAGAATTTCAGCAGTTGTCGGCGGTGCAAAAATTGACTCCGCTGCAATTTTACCTGAGTTACGGCCCGTTGGTGGGGATACCGCGCCGATCGACCTTATTTAGCGATCGGTTTATTTGCTACGGTGGCTGGGCGTGGTACACTCTCTCTAGAAAGTGCGCTGCATATATCAAAGATTTTGTTAATACTCGCCCGGATTTTGTGGACTATTATCAAAAAACAGTAGTCCCAGAAGAGTCTTTTATCCAGACTATCTTAGTCAACAATAAAAATTTAAATCTCGTGAATGACGACAAACGCTATATTGATTATACAAATGCAATCGCCGGTTCACCAAGAACGCTGACAGTGCAAGATTATGCGACAATTACTAACGGCAACTTTCACTTTGCGCGCAAATTCGACATCAAACAAGATGCGGAAATTCTTGACAAATTAGATTCCTTAATTTTCACTTAAAAAACCAGGTTGGCAGTGAGGAATTCAGTCCGCCTCAAAACCTGAACGCTAATGTCCACAAAACGAACAACAAAACTAAAGTAGTTGATTTTTTAATGAAAGTAGAAACCAAGGGATTTATCACTATTTTAACAGGTCTTTACTCATTCCAAGATTGCATTCATTTTTTGGCTTCAATCAGGAAATTTCACCAGGAACCAATTATTATTTTAATAAATAGAGTACCTCGAATTTTATATCCTTTACTTCAAGTATTTGGAAAAGTCATATTGAAACCTGCACCCTCTCACGAAAATCCTGTTTTAGCCTCGCGCCAAGCTAAACTGGCTTTATACCGAGAATCTTCGTTTGACAAAACTATTTATATGGACTGCGATATTTGTTTGTTGTCGCCAATAGATGAAGTTTTCGACTATCTTGACGAAGTGGATTTGTTGGTGACAGAAGATGTGCAGCCAGCAATTGCTAAAGCTGCAAATTTATTAAGAATTAAGCAGGATATTCTGTCAACTTTGCAGTCTGTCGGATTGCCGCTAAATCAAAATAGCATTCAATACAACGGCGGGTTTATCGCTTTTACCAAAAGTAGTAAAAATTGCGAATTTTTCCAAAGTTTTAAGAAATATTTCGAGATAGTAGTGGCTAACCAAAATGTGCTATTATTGAAAGATCAAGGTGCTTTTGCGGCGGCTGTGGAATTTGTCCAACCGAAAATGAAAACATTGTCGCCTGTTTACAACTACTTGGATAAGTGGAAAGATGCTTATGCGATCGACAAACCGATTAAAGTCATGCACTGCACCTATCCCTACCGCCCGCAGTACGCAAAGAACGTGACGCGATCGCTCTTGACTCGAATAGTCGATCGCACTGCTAAAATATTTTTACCAAATCAACTCAACAATCCCTGGCGCTTAAAATAAACTTTCTCTCACTCCGCGCCCTCTGCGGTTCATTAAAAAAAAAATATCATTCACAACAAAAGAAATAGGATGGCTATAGCTGCCGTGCAACATTATACTGAAGAACTCTATCAATACTTGCAAAAAACATCCCAACAATCAGCCAAAGAAATTATTCCTATTCTTTGGGAATTCCTGCAGCCAAAGCGAGTGATTGATGTGGGTTGCGGCACGGGAAATTGGCTGTCAGCATTCAAAGAATTCGGCGTTGAAGATATTTTGGGAATAGACGGTGATTGGGTCGAACCACAACTGCTAGAAATTCCCAAGGCCAACTTTTTAGCATTAGATTTAACCGAGCCTTTGCCGATTGAAAAACAATTTGATTTAGTCGTTTCCTTAGAAGTAGCAGAACACTTGCCCTCCGACTGCGCCCGGGTATTTGTAGAGTCTTTAGTGAAACTGGGCCCCGTTATTTTATTTTCGGCCGCAGTACCATTTCAAGGAGGAACAAATCACGTTAACGAACAGTGGCCAGACTATTGGGCGAAACTCTTTCAAGAGCAAGGATATGTGACGATTGACTGCGTGAGAAATAAAATATGGCAAAACGATCGAGTTAAATGGTACTACGCCCAGAATATACTTATATTTGCTAAGGGGGAATATTTAACAACAAATCCAGTTTTACAAAAAGAGGCAGATAGAACTAACATTTTACAGCTTTCCTTAATTCATCCAGAGCTTTATTTGCGAACTGCATCAGCAGCCACCAAATTAAGACAAGAAATCAAAGATGCTTTAGCCTTAAAAGATCCGAGGGTTTCCCTAAAAAGAGTATTTTTTGCTTTGCTACCATTGACAAAAGCTCGGTTAAGCAGGAAAATAAAGCAACTTTTTTCATAAAAAATTACCAAGTGAAAGTTTCATTAGTGGTGAGCGATTTATCCGGGGGAGGTGCAATTCGTGCTTTTCTCCTAGCTCAAGTCCTGATCGAGCTTAACTGCGAGGTAGAAGTCGTCGGATTTAAGTTTGGCAAGGAATTGTATGCTATTCCTCCGAGAGACATCCCGGTATGTGCGATCCCAGGAAAAAACTATCCGGGATTTTTCCTGGATGCTCAAAAAATTTTGAAAAAAATAGATGGGGATATTATTTATGCGGTGAAACCTAAACCTACAAGTTTTGGTTTATCGCTGCTAAAAAAACTGGAGACTCTGCGCCCTGTGATTTTAGATATTGATGACTGGGAACTGAGCTGGCTCGGCCAAGATGAATGGAAATATCGTCCTTCTTTTAAACAACTTTATCGAGACATTTTCAAACAAAACGGTCAATTGAGAGAACCGGATCACCCGCTGTATGTCAAGTGGATGGAAAGTTTAATCCACCGTGCTAATGCAGTCACCGTTGATACTGAGTTTTTACAACAGCGTTTTGGCGGTGTATATTTGCCTAATGGCAAGGATACTAAAATGTTCGACCCTGCTAAATACAATCCTGAATTGAGCAGAGAGCGTTATGGCTTGTCTGGGTATAGAATATTAATGTTTCCGGGTGCGCCTCGACCTCACAAAGGTGTTGAGGATGTTTTGATGGCCCTCGAACAGTTAAACGAGCCTGATTTAAAATTAGCGATCGTCGGGGGAAGTCCTTATGACGATTATGATGATAGACTTATGCAACAATGGGGGCGTTGGATTGTTAAGCTGCCAAGGTTTCCAGTCGAGACAATGCCTGAAGTTGTAGCGGCGGCTCATGTTGTCGTTGTTCCTCAGCGAGAAACTCTGACAGCGGTGGCTCAGTTTCCGCTCAAGCTGACAGATGGGATGGCGATGGCTAAGCCTGTTTTATCAACGCGAGTGGGGGATATTCCAGCAATTTTAGGGGGAACCGGTTATTTAGTCGAGCCGAGTTCTCCCGCTCAAATTTCCCAAAAAATTCAATGGATATTTCAAAATTTGACAGCCGCGAATTTGCAAGGAATGAAAGCTCGGGAAAGATGCGTGAAAAAATATAGCATTCAAGCAATGGCACCGATACTTTTAGATATAATTTCAAGTAGATTGAGGTGACATTTAAGCGGCTGAATGGAGAAAGAAAAACTGGGTATAATTGAAAAATATTTTGAGATGCCATACTGTTTAGCTGGGAATGCTTCATGTCTGCCAATAAGCTACTCCTAAAATTTGCCAGACGATATCCCGGCAGGATTTTATTAACTGTGATCCTGGGCTTTTCTGGGGCTTTATTCAGCGGTATCAGCACTACTCTGATTGTACCAGTGCTTTTAAATTTTTTGGATGAAGCGATCGAGCTGCGCGGCGCTCCACCTCTCATTAAAAATTTGATGTATCCCTTTGAAGGAATGCCCGAAAATCAGCGTTTAATGTTGATGACAGCGGCGATTTTTCTGGCAATTTTTTTAAAAAATATTGCGAGTTATATCAATACTTTAGTGGCTACTTCTCTGACGCGCTCTCTGACTTTTGATTTGCGAGAAGCAGGTTTACGGTTGTTGTTAGATGTAGATTTAGATTTTTATTCTAAAACTAAAGTCGGGGATTTAATTAATAGATTGGGCGGAGAAATTGGCCGGACGGCTAGTGCAGTGGGTACGGCAATCGGAATGTTTACTACCTCAATCACTGTTTTGGTGTTTGTGGGCTTGCTGCTTTCTATATCGTGGAAACTGACGGTGACAGCTACAGTTTTGCTGGCGTTAGTTGCTTGGACAAATCAATATATTATTAACCGTTCCAAGCATTTTGGTCTCCTGCTTTCTGAAATGTCGAAAGATTATTCGGTTAGGGTGCTGGAAACTATAACTGGGATTCGGCTGGTCAAGTCAACGGGGAACGAGGAAAGAGAGTATCAGCGGATCAAGCATTTAATTCAAAGGCGAGAACACGCAGATTTTCAAGCTCAGGTAAATTATGCGGCGATCGCCCCAATTAACGAAGTTGTTAATTTGATAGTTATTATTTTGATTGTATTTATTGGTCGCACAATATTTGCAAATGAAATAGAGTCTATTTCAACAGTTTTATTGACCTATTTATTGGTACTTTTTCGGTTAATTCCTTTGATTTCTCAGTTGAATAGCGGGCGCAGTCAATTTGCTAATACGTCGGCTAGTGTAGAAGTGGTTAATGATTTTTTGAGATGCGATGACAAGCCGTTTATGCTGAACGGTTCTGTGCAGTACACTCCCTTGCAATCGGGAATTCATTTTAATAAAGTATCTTTTAGTTATCCGAATCACAAGAGTTTAGTTCTTCAAAAAATTGATTTATTTCTCCCTCACGGTACTACTTTGGCTTTGGTAGGAACTTCGGGTTCTGGTAAGTCAACTTTGGCAGATTTACTGCCGAGATTTTACGATCCTACTGAAGGTAATATCTCGATAGATGGCACGGATTTGCGCGAATTTGAGCTAAAAAGTCTCAGAAAAGCGATGGGTATTGTTAGCCAAGATACGTTTTTGTTTAATGCTTCAGTGCGCGAAAACATTGCTTACGCTAGGCCCCAAGCGACTGAGGCAGAAATTGTGGAAGCGGCGCGGGGAGCGAATGCTTATGAGTTTATCGAACTGTTGCCGGAGGGGTTGGATACTCAAATTGGCGATCGCGGTGTAATATTATCGGGAGGGCAGCGTCAGAGAATTTCCATTGCTAGAGCTTTGCTGCAAAACCCGGAAATTTTAATTTTAGACGAGGCTACGAGTTCCCTGGATACGGTTTCCGAAAGATACGTGCAATCGGCGATCGAGAAATTGAGCTGCGATCGCACAACCTTAGTAATCGCCCACCGCCTCTCCACAGTCCAAAAAGCCCACAAAATCGCCGTAATCGATCGCGGACAAGTAGTAGAAATAGGTTCCCACGAAGAATTGCTAGCAAAAGGAGGTTACTACACTCGCTTGTATTCAGTGCAATTTGCCGAAGAAACCGCTCGTGACGAAGCATTAATCAGAGGTTCTTACGAAATTCGCACTCGCCTGACTCCCATGATAGCTTACCTCAAATTGCTAGTAGATGAAATGGTAGATTCTCCCGAAGAAAAAGACGAGTTAATTAGAGAATCATTTCACTCCGCTGCTAACATTTTTAAAACCTTAGAATTTATAGAAAATACTATCAAACGTCAGACTGTTAAAAAGTAGGTAGTTGTTATTGGTTATTGGTTATTGGTTATTGGTTATTGGTTATTGGTTATTGGTTATTGGTTATTGGTTATTGGTTATTGGTTATTAGTTATTAGTTATTAGTTATTAGTTATTAGTTATTAGTTATTAGTTGCTCGTTACCAGGCTCTGCCTGGTAATGCAGATCCGGAGGCTCTGCCTCCTTCGATCTTGCAACTTACAAGAGAAAGAACTGTAGGAGGTGTTTAAGTTATTAAGTTTTCGATCCTTAATAGTCAACAGTCAACAGTCAACAGTCAACAGTCAACAGTTAACAGTCAACAGTCAACAATCAACAGTCAACAATCAACAATTCCCATGTCTAAATATTATGTATTTTTCACCAGAAATGTCTTGCCGCAACCCAATATAGCAAGCTTAGTTCAAGTTGCACACTCTGCCAATGCCGCAGCAAATCTGGGTTATCCAGCAGTTTTGGTATACCTCCGCAAAGGCTGGAGTGCTTCAAATCCGGTTGATTTACTTTTTCCTTTTCAGCCGAGAAAACCCGATGACAAACTTGCCAAAACCTACAATCTTCAGGAAAAATTAAAAGTAGCAGATTTGCCAGTGCCTGCCTTCGATTTTTGGGACAACAAGTGGACGAATGCGAGTACCATAGTTTGTAAATATTATTTACCAATTCACCTGCTAAAATCAACTAAAATCGTCCACAGCCGCGACTGGAACTTTGTCAAAGCTGCTATTAAAAACGGAATTCCCGCTATCTACGAACAGCACCACCATGAAGACAAGAAATTTGCACCAGAAATTGTGAGCAATCCTCTATTTCAAATTGCTGTAACTGTTGCAGATACTGTTCGAGACAGCATGATTGAAAATGGGATGCCACCAGAAAAAATAATTACGCTGCACAATGGTTTTAACCATTTGTTTCTCGCGAGACAAGCAGCAGCAGCCGATAATTGGCGGCAGCAATTATTAGCAGGTGACAGGCAGCATTTAGCAGTTTATGCGGGGGGACTTTACCCGTTTAAAGGTGTCGATATGCTGGTGGATGTAGCCGAGGAATTGCCGGAAGTTCAATTTGCGATCGCGGGCGGGGATTCATCCCAAGTTACAGCATACCGGAAATTAGCTAAAGAGAAGCAAGTTAACAACATTAATTTTCTCGGATACCTGCCTCAAAATCAACTGGCTAGCTTGCTGCAAGCAGCGGATGTTTTGACTCACCCTCACTGTTTGACAGAAGCCGCGACGTTTACGTCTCCTTTGAAGTTCTTTGATTATATGGCGTCGGGTACTGCGATTGTAGCGACGGAGATTGCATCTTTGATGGAATTTAAATCTGGAAATATCGCAGCAATTTGGTGCGAACCGGATAACCCGCAGCAGTTTGCACAAAGCATTCGAGATTGTTTAACCAAGTATCCGAGGCAGGTCGAAGGTTATGCAGAAACATTGAAATTTGTCAAGCAATTTTCGTGGGAAAATCGGATTGAGAGGATTTTGAGTTATGTGGATGAGTCATTGGTAGGGTGCGTCAGTCCGCAGGCGACAGACAATTGATAAAATTATCAAAACAGACGCACCATTAACTGTGCGGTGCGTCAGCTTTTAAATTATCAAAACAGACGCACCATTAACTGTGCGGTGCGTCAGCTTTTAAATTATCAATTATGGCGAAAATCACCCAAGCTGACGCACCCTACATACTACTAATTATGAACCCAAAAATCATCGGCACAATCACCACATACCCAGGGATGAGTCAAAGCGATTGGCTGTGGCAACAAACTCCCCACAACTTCGGCAAATGGGGAAATATTCAAATGCTTGCCAACCACCCAGATCCAGACTTTTTACTCATGTATCAATTCGACTTTCCCCGACAACCAAAACAGCAATCGTGGATGGATAAAATACGAAATTACAGGCATCCCCAACCAGAAAATGACATTCGAGACAAATTCCGCAACGTTCCCCAAGAACGGATCATTTATCTAATCAGAGAGCCGCCATTACCAGAAGTTATTGAAATTACCAAAACCAACTACGAACAAGCCAAACTTTATTGTGGCTACATTTCCGGGCCCGACGACTTCGCACCAAAACCCGATTATATGCCCGCGATTTGGTATCACTCTAACTCGTTTCGAGAACTGAATGAAATGCCTGCGCCACCGAAAACTAAATTATGTTCTTGGATAACTTCAGGTGTTAGCCGCAGCGCCAATCACCGCCACCGATTGAATTTTATCAAATTGCTGCAACAACAAGAATTAAACTTTGACCTTTACGGGCGAAACTTGCCAATTTGGGCGCAGGGAAACGGCACTGTTAACAATAAATGGCACGCCATCGCACCGTACTATTACAATTTGGCTGTTGAGAATTATGCTGAAAACGATTTGTATGTCAGCGAAAAACTTTGGGATGCTTTGTTAGGTTGGTGTTTGCCAATTTATTACGGCGGTTCGGCGGCGGATAAATTGTTGCCTGCAGGGAGTTTTCTGCGGCTGCCGAGTTTGGATGAAAAAGGGGTTGAATTTATTAAAGAGGTTGTGGCTACTGCGGATTATTGGCATGAAGCGAGGGAGAAAATTGCAGAAGCTAGGGAAATCATTCTCCACGAATTGAACTTGCTGAATTGGCTGTCTAATTTTGTATCTTAGGAAATAGCGCAATGACAGAAAATCAAAATCAACCTAGAGAATATGATGCAGTCAAGGGCGGTCAATCTCAAGTGCCGTTAGGTGCGGCTGTTTTAGGCGGGATTCCCGGTGTTAAAAGTCGTTTGGCTTCACCGATTGTGGAAGTCAGAATTACCGCACTGTCTGAAGCGCTGAAATATGGAGATGCAGGTTTAGATTTAATAATTGGGGCACTGCAAGATGAATCTATGTCGGTGAAGTTTGCAGCCTATTCGCTGCTGAAGGATAGAGATGAACTAAATCTAAAAGAGCAATTCCAAAAATATTTGCCTACTTTTGACTTTGATGTGATAACAGTTGATGCTGAAGGAAAAGAAAACAGTCGCCGCACGTCCTTTGCTTGCTTCTTCTCCGAAGACTTAGGGAACTCAGTTGTGCTGGAAATGGTTTATATTCCCGGCGGCAAATTTGTGATGGGTTCCCCAGCAACAGAGGAAGGTAGAATTTATCGTGAAAGTCCGCAGCATCAAGTAACAGTACCAGCTTTTTATGCAGGGAAATACCCCATCACTCAAACACAGTGGCAAGCAGTGATGGGAAACAACCCATCGAAGTTAAAAGGTGAAAAACGTCCTGTAGACCTAGTATCGTGGGAAGCTGCCGTCGAATTCGGTGCCAAACTCTCGCAAAAAACCGGGAAAAAGTATCGTCTCCTGAGTGAAGCGGAATGGGAATACGCCTGTCGTGCTGGTACAACAACCCCATTTCATTTTGGGGAAACCATTACCCCGGAATTAGCCAACTATGAGGGAAACTACCCCTACGCAAACGCCTCCAAAGGACTTAACCGCCGACAAGCAACCGATGTCGGGAGTTTTCCCCCTAATGCCTTTGGACTGTACGATATGCACGGCAATGCTTTCGACTGGTGCAGCGATCGGTGGCACAATGACTACAATCGCGCACCAACAGACGGAAGTTCCTGGGATACTGGTACGGATAATTGCCGAGTGGCGCGTGGCGGTTCCTGGGACTACGATGCGGACAAATCTCGTGCTGCCCGTCGTAGTTCTGTGGGCGCGCGCGATCGCACCTCGCTCATCGGTTTTCGCGTGGCTCTGGTTTTCGGTTCTGTCCTTTAGTCTCCCCCGATCGCACTTTTCTACCATTTTACCCTTTAAATGATTCGGCGGTTGAAACCGCTTCTACACAAACAAAGTCCGCCTACGCGGACTAATAGATATGAATGGGATTTGCACGCTAGCCAACGATACAGTTTACGATCAACTAATTGCCTTGCTCAACAGTATTGAAGTTATCTTAGGCTCAAATACTCCTGTCTGCATTTATCCTTTCGACGAGCAAATCGAGCAAATTAAAACTGAAATTGTTAACCGTCCCAACGTCTTTATTTATGAAGATACTGCATCAATTCAGCGATGGGACAACTTCATGCAAGCAGCCGCACCAGAGCGTTTGAACCGCAAAAAATTCCGGCTTTACGGCGCACATCGGCGCTTTTGCGCTTTCGACGGCCCGTTTGAAAAGTTTATCTACATGGATGCGGATACTTTGGTGATGAATTCCCTCGATCCGGTTTTTCAGAAGTTAGAGGAATCGGATTTTGTGGTTTATGATTTTCAATTTCTATCCCCAACTAAAGTATACAATATTCAGTCACCAAAACTGCTCGAAGTTTTCGATCAAAATCGGATTGATTCGGAAATATTTTGTTCGGGATTTTACGCCAGCAAGCAAGGATTGTTTGAGCAAAATACTAGGGAATGGCTGTTAGCTCAACTGCAATCGGGCGAGGCGGAAATTCTCTATGCAGGTGCGGGAGAACAGCCGTTGCTCAATTATATGGTGATGAAAACGAACCTGAAGAGCTATAATTTTGCTTGTAGCCTCCCGGATGGCGAGAAAACTGGGTGTAGCGTCACTTCCCAACATTTTGAAGAACGCGATAATATTTTGTATGATAAGGGAAATCGGCTGACTTATCTTCATTATATTGGTGTGCCGCCGGATTTGATTCGGAGAGTTTGTGCGGGGGAAAATATTGAGTTTCCCTATGGCGATTTGTTTCTCCATTACCGCTATCTCCGGGAATCGGAAAAGCGTCCGGTTTTTACCCAAGCGCCTAAGTCTTATACTGAGGTTTCTAGGTCGAATTTGTTAACCAGGGTATTGAGAAGGTTGAGGATAAATGTTTGATTGTTAAACCGCAGAGGACGCAGAGAACGCAGAGAGAGAGAAGAGAAATGAGTTATTCTGATGTTAATGGATTTGATGTGAGTCGCGGTATTTATATTGTTGCTAATGATAAGGTGATGGAAAGCGCGATCGCCCTTATGGCAAGCATACGTCTGTACAATTGTCAAGTACCAGTTTTTCTGATCCCGTTCGACGACAATTATCAGCAAGTCGCAGCCGCACTCAGCAGCCTCTACGGGGTGCAATTGTTCCCAAATCTGGAGTTTGTCGAACAGTTTACCAGGGAAATTGGCCAAATGTTCGATCGCACTTTTCTAGCCCTTCCCAACAAAATGCGGAAACTCTGCGCCTGGTTTGGCCCCCTCGACGAATTTTTGTACATCGATACCGATATCATCGTTTTTGAAGACATCGCAGCCAACTTAAACAAACTCTCAGAAGTAGACTTTTTTTGCTGCGACTATCACCACCTCAGCGAAAAACTGCGAAATGTATTTTCACCAATCATAAAAGAACAGAATATATTTACCGACTCACAGCTTCAAGATGTATTCAACAGCGGTTTTTGGGCTTCGAGAAAAGGCACTATTACCGAATCGCAAATGTATGAAATTTTGCGAGAATGCGCGCAGCATCGAGAATATTTTGACTTTACTCAAAATGTTACAGACCAACCTATACTAAATTATATGATTCTTAAGTTAATTCCCAAGCGCTGCAATCTGGTAAAAACTTCAGCCGCAGAACCAGGAAGCTGGGCTGGTTCTAAACATTTTCAGGAAATAGATTACCTGCTTTATGACAAAGGCAAAAAGTTAAAATATCTGCACTGGGCTGGGATACCAATTAAATCGGGTAGTCCTTATTGGGAATTGTGGAAACATTATCGTTACCTTCATGAGGAAGAGGAAAAACCAAATTTAGTGCAAAAATTATTTCGTGTTTTAACTAGGTGAGGAGAAAATTATATGTTGTATCATTATCAACAAGGTTTGAAGAACAGGCATCTTGCCTGTTCCACAATCTATAAATTTTATTTCTTGTAGTGTGGGCATCTTGCCCGCACCTAAAAAGAAATATATATGCGCTGGGTTACTTATTAACTAAAAAACTATGACTGATGGCATTTATATTCTAGCAAACGATGTTGTTTTCGACCACTTAGTTGCTTTGTTAAACAGTCTCGAAGTCAATGGGGCAAAAGATATTCCCGTTTGTATTATTCCCTATGATGATAGGCTGAAAAAAGTGCGAGTAGAAATTGCAATTCGTTCTAATGTCACCCTCTTTGACAACACCGATTCAATTTATTTCTGGGAAGACTTTGCAACTCAAGCTTGGACATCTCACGCCAAAGCTCAAAAAGTTTGGCAAGCTAAAGGTTTGAAACCAGTTCACTGTTTGACCAGGCATCGGAAATTATGCTGTTTTGACGGGCCTTTTGACAAATTTGTATATTTTGACGCTGACACTCTGTTAATGGGTTCTCTGGATTACATTTATCACAAACTTGATGAATTTGATTGGGTAGCAAACGATTTTCAGTACAAATCCGACCTCAATTATGTGTTTGATTTATCATCAGATAAATTGCCACATATTTTCAATATAGACCAACTGCCATCTCATACTTTTTGTACAGGTTTATTTGCTTCAAAAAAAGAAATATTTAATAGAGAAAATTCTGTCCAACTGTTAGACAACTTAACATCAGGAGAAGCGGAAATTATGTGTTTGAGTGCATCTGACCAATCTTTATTGAACTATTTAGTAGCCCGCAGCAAAATCTCTTTTTATAACTTTGCGTATCATCAACCTGCACGGGTAACGGGCAATCATTGGTCTTCTAAATTTGATGTGATAGATTATGTTTTATACGACAAAGGACGGCGGCTGACTTACTTGCACTACATGAGCATTTCGGCGGCACAGTTTACTCGATTGTGTGCTGGGGAAGATATTGAGATTCCCTACCGAGAGGTATTTCTGCACTACCGCTATTTGAATTCGCCGGAAAAACTCCCAAATCTCGCGCCTCCCAATTTGTTGGTTCGTTTGGGTAGAAATTTCAAAAGTTGGGTAGTTAAAAAAATTAATAATATTATGTTTAAGTTGCGAAGTTTTGGGAGTGATGGTGATTAGTTTGATTTGTTTTTTGAACCGCAGATGTTGGCAGATTAACACTGATGGACGCTGATGGGTTTTTATCTGTGTGATTCGCGTTTGTCTGCGGTTTAAGAAGTTTATTGTTCAAATGAATCTAAATCGAGCGCTTGGGAACCTCCGCGTTCGAGTTCGATTAAAAGTTTGTTTAGCTGAGTCCAAACCAACCACGCGGTGAGTAGTGTGAGTGGTAAAGCTAGAGCATAAGAAAGTAATTTTGGGAAGCCAAAAATCTCCACTCCCGAAGCTAAAAATACGCAAATTCCCCCTGCCATTCCGATGAAAGGTATGGATAATTGCAACCTTGGCAGGTTAGCTAAAGTACGAGTAGAACGATTTTTTGACCACTGCTGCACTGCTTGTTTGAGTGTTGCTTCAAAGGCTAAGCCTGATGCCATACCTGCTAGCAATCCAGCGCTCATTAAAAAATATGGAGGTTCTGGAAAATAATACACGAATAATTCCTTAGTTTGGGTAATGGAAGATTTGGAATGGAAAATTGGGAATTGGGAATTGGGAATTGGGAATTGGGAAAAGTAGATTTTTTTCCCTCTTCCTTCTTCCTTCTTCCCTCTTCCTTCTTCCTTATAATTAAAACCGAGTCAGTGCGGCTGTTCCTGCTGTGGAAAGCTCTGTTAAAGCGTCTAAAGCAACGTTGAACAGGCGGCTTGGTTGCAAGTCTTCTTTGACTAGGTTCCAAAGGCTGCTAACTTCTGCTGTGTGGAGGCGATCGTCTTCAATCAAAGCTAATATCAATTGGCGACGCAAAAACGATCCTTCTTCTGACAGCAAGAATTGTATGCCTAGTTGGGCTGTGGGTAGCAGGTCGAAACTGCGATCGGACCTAGCGATCGCGATCATGTCCTCTAATCTGTTCCACTGGAATTTGCCATCTTTGAATAATACCTCAATCAGGCGACGGCGCAATGCTGGAGATTCTCCGTTTAACAATCGGCGCGCTACGTAAGGATACGCCACCTCGACTATCTTGAAATCGGGATTCAGCGTCAGGGCTAAACCTTCTTCTGTCACGAGAGAGCGAATGATTAAGGCAAATTTCGCGGGCACTCGGAAAGGATAGTCGTACATCAATTCCGAAAACTGGTCTGTAATCGTCTTGAAGTTAAAATCTGACACCTTTTCGCCGACTATATCGCCGAGTACAGATTCTAGGGCCGGGACGATCGGCATAATGTCTGTGTCTGGTGTCAAAAAGCCGAGTTTGACAAAATCCTGGGCTAACTGTAAGTAATCTTTGTTGATTAAATGAACGACAGAATCAACCAAGCTTTCTTTGGTTGTTTCTTCCATCTGATCCATCATCCCAAAATCGATGTAAGCCATGCGGCCGTCCGCTAAGGCAAACAAATTTCCCGGATGGGGGTCAGCGTGAAAAAATCCGTGTTCTAGCAACTGCCGCAAACCGCTGCGGACTCCGACTTCTATTAAGCTATCGGTGTCCAAGCCTGCTGCTTTCACGCTTGCGATGTCTGTCAGTTTGATGCCGTCAATCCATTCGAGTGTGAGAACGGATTTTGAAGTATAGCGCCAGTAGATACTCGGAACTTTTACTGTGGGGTCGTCGGCAAAGTTTGTGGCAAATTTTTCGGCGTTGCGACCTTCGTTGATATAGTCAATTTCCTCGAATAGTTTAATGCCGAATTCATCGACTATTAAAGAGAGGTCGTGGCCGAGATTGAGCGGCAGCAAGGGGGCTAACCATCCAGCGGCCCAGCGCATTAAGTAAAGGTCGAGGCTCAATATTGGTAGCAAGTTGGGTCGCTGAACTTTGACAGCGACTGCTTCTCCGGTCATGAGACGGGCTTTGTACACTTGACCGAGACTGGCGGCGGCGACTGGTTCGGGGGAGATTTCGCTGTAGGTTTCGCTAATGGGGCGATCGAGTTCTGCTTCAATAATCTCAAATGCTCGCGCCGAATCAAAGGGTGGCAATTGATCTTGAAGTTTGATCAGTTCTTCGAGAAAGTCTTTGCGAATTAAATCCGGTCTGGTAGAAAGGGCTTGGCCGACTTTAATGAAAGTGGGGCCCAAGCGAGTGAGTATTTGTCGTAGATGGGTGGCGCGTTCCGGCTGGTGTGCTGCGGCTTCGTGCTGCCAACTGTCCCACAGCATCCCCAGCACGAAGCCTGCAAAAGACCAAATAACGGTAATTGCTCGCCAAATGGCTTTCCAAGGACGTTTGCGGTAATACTTAGCGATCGCTTGTGGATCGTAGCGTCTAGCCTGAGTGAATTTATACTGAGGCACTCGTTTATTTTCCTCTTAATTTTATGAAAATTGCAGGTTAAATTGAAAATTTGAGATCGGGCATCGGGCGTCGGGCATCGGGCATTGGGTATTGGGCATCGGGCGTCGGGCGTCGGGCATCGGGCATCGGGCATTGGGCGGAGCGAAGCGGAGGGATTGGGCATCGGGCAAACAGGGCATCGGGCATCGGGCATCGGGCATTGGGCATCGGGCATTGGGCATCGGGGATGGGAAGTCGAAAGTTCAAACATTCTTCCTTCTTCCTTCTTCCTTCTTATTTCTTATTTCTTCCTTCTTCCTTCTTCCTTCTTCCTTCTTCCTTCTTCCGACGGACATCGGACTTACATCCGTTACATCCGTTACATCCCGTACATTG